>DASWMN010000187.1:0-29975 GCA_036399735.1 Telluria sp.
ATTGATCAATTGGCGGCCGTTCCACCAGAATGAACTCGAGACCCCGCCGGCTTTGGAAAACAGGTCCGAGCGATGCTGGGCGATCACGACCGAGGCAATCCCGCCCAGCGAGGAACCCATGATGGCCGTGTTGTCGCGTCCGGGCAGGGTGCGCAAGGTCTTGTCGATGTAGGGCTTGACCGTTTCGGTGATGAAGGCCTGGTAGGCATCGAGCTTGCCGCCGCCGTACTTGGGGTCGCAGCAGGGGGTGTATTCCGGGATCCGTTCTGGCGTATTGTCGATGCCGACCACGATCACTTCATCCATGGCGCCGGTGGCAATCGCGTGATTGACTGTTTCGTCGATGCCCCATTCGACCCCGTAGGCTGCGGTCTTGGCGTCGAACAGATTCTGGCCATCGTGCATGTACAGTACCGGATAACGCTTGGCCGGATTTTCGCTGTAGCTCGGTGGCAGATAGATGCGCAACTGACGCCTGTTGCCCAGCTGGGGCGAGGCGAAGTCCGCGACCAGTTTGACGGTGCCGAAGGGTGCGCCGAAGAAGGGATAAATGTCCAGCGTCGCGCCAGCCGGTACCAGATAGACCCCGCCGGAGGACACCGTATTCACGCCCAGGACCGGCTTGACCTTCACCGATCCCATGCCATCGGGCCAGCTGTAGGTCCAGATGCCGTCACCGGCGCGCTGCAGCGGCGCGCTTTTCGACCAGCTCATGGCCCCGGTGTCACCGCGCAGTGCGATGGTCTGTTTGCCGGCGTCGTAGTGAATCCGCACGGTGGTGGCGCTGGCGGATGCCGTGGCAAGCCAGGCAAGACAGAGCAGGGCAGGCGAAATCAGACGCATGGGTGCATTCCTTTGGTGTGTGGCCAACGGGCCGATTCGATTGCGCATTCTACGACGGCAGCGTTCGATCATGGCCTAAAAGTCCGTTGCAGGCGCACGCCTTCGATGTCGACGCGGTTGAACGGACCATCGGTTCCGCCGGCTGCGCTGAAACTGCGGTTCGCTTCCAGGTAGCTCATGTTGTAGAAGTCGGACAGCGTCAACCGGTAGCGTCCGGGCGCCAGTTGCGCAGTCAGCGGTGTCGAGTACGCGATAATCGGCTTGCCCTGCTCGACGCGCGTATGCGGCAGCTGCACCACGCCTTGCGTCACGATGCGCCCTGCGGCATCGTGCAGCACCATCCATTTGACGCCATTGCTGATGCCCAGATTGATCTGATTGGCGCCATTCCGGTAACGAACCTGCAGCGCGTACTGGCCCGCTTCGGTCACATCGATGGCCTCGACGGCAAAGGTGGCGCCCGCGTCGCCCCATTGCTGCGCCGACGCCGCCACGGCAACCGGCGGCGCGACGCAGACCGGTGCGCTGTGATGGCTGCGATTACCCGAACTGGCGAACTGCGCTTCGACCGCGTAGCACGAGGCCGGGCCGGCATCGCGGTCGATCCAATTGAGCGTGCTTGAGCCCGACGCGGCGAGCTGTCCGTCACGGTAGATGTTGTAGACGGTCTTCTCCTTGCCCTTGCCCGGGCTGATCGTCAGCGCGGCGCTGCCGTCGGCGCGGCGGGACACTGCGACGGCCGGTTCACGCGGGCCGAATACGCTGGCCGATTCGCTGTACGGATCGGCGCTGACGCGGCGGATCTCCTGCACGCCGGGGCGCAGGGTGCCGGACCTGACATCGATAATGCTGCCGTCGGGTAGCTGGTCCCAGCTGATTTTGGACTGGGCCGCAATGCCGTTCACCTTGATGGTATCGAACGCGTAATAGCCGTCCTGACTGCTTGGCGCTGGCAGAAAAATTCGCACCGACAGGACTCTGCCATGCAGACGCAGGCCGTGCAAAATGAGCGTCTGGTCGGTGGGGAAGGCATCGCGCTGCAGTTTCGCCGTGATGAACGGTTCGATGGCAATGCCGCTGGCGTCGGCCGTGATGCCGAATACGTTTTCAATCACCATGCCCAGATAGGCGCCGACTGACCAGAGCTGGCGGCGTGAATTGATGACCGGTCCGATCAGCGCCGGGTTTTTCTCATCGAGCAGCAGCGACTGGCCCGACAGCCACTCGAGGTTCTCCATGTTGGACAAGTTGAGCGCCGCCCCGCGGATCAGTGCCGTGTACGCCGCATCGGCCACGCTGACATTGCGCCCCGCGATTGCCGCCTTCAGTCCGTAAGCGGTAACGAAGGGCCACATGGCGCGGTTGTGATACACCGGCTGGTCCTGTTGCTGGGGATAGATGACAGGTGCACCCATGGGGCCGTGCGGATAATGCGCCAGGATGCTGCGCGTGCGCTTTGCATCGGCCACCCCGGTGATAATCGCCAGCGATTGCCCGAGCCAGTCGAACTTGTGCATCGGCACACCATCGAAGTGGGCGGCGGTCAGGCTGCTGTACATGCCGGCGTCTTCAAGCCACAATTTTTCGTTGATGGCCGCCTTCAGGGTGTTCGCCCAGCCTTCGTATTTCACACCACGCGCGGCGTCGCCTTGCTCGCGCGCGAGGGCCGCTGCCAGCGTCAGCGCCTTGTAGTGGGCAACGTTGGTCGACAGCGCCTTGGCGCCAGCCATCGACGCCAGATCGTTGACGATCCATGCGGCGTAGCTTTGGTCGCGCCAGTCCAGGAAGGACTGCTCGCCGGTGTACAGGCCCGCGCTGGCATCGAAGGCGGCGACGCGGTCGATTTCGATCGTGTTCGACAATGCTGCCAATGCGCGTGCCGCAAAGGCACTGCGTTCAGGGCCGGTCAGCATCTTGAGGACTTTTTCGGCGCCGAAGGCCCACGTGACGCGGTCCGTGCTGACAGGCCAGCTGCCGCCACTGCCGGTATCCTGAATGATCTGCAGCCCATCGGTGCGGCCCGGTATGGCGGCAGCCTTGCTGACACCCTGGCGCAATGCCGACAGTTTGAATTCGAGCGAATTGCGCACTCGCTGCGGATCGACCATCGCCAGGCCCAGGTCGGCCGCATAGGAAAGGTCGCGCGTCCAGACGTAATGCCACTTCTCGCCTGTCTCGAAGCAATTGCAATCGACCGGCGCACCGGCATTGTAGTTGCCGTCGCTGATGCGGCTGACGGCGTTCTTCGTCATCTCGGCCGTCGCCAGGGCGAACAGCGCATCGAAGGGCAGACTGCCGCTGCGTACCGCAGGCAGCTCCGCCGACTCGCTGTAGCGCACGGACTGCGGGCCCGGATCGCGCAGTTGCGCCGTGGTCGAATGCACGTAGCTGCGTGGCCGCGCGAGCGGTGCGGGCGAGGAGAAGCGCGCGGTTTCACGCTTGCCCTCGTAGGTCGTGAAAACCTGTTCCTCGACGTGGCGGTGGCCCTGATGCGGATCGCGCTCTGCCGCCTGCGCCACTTCAATCCGTATCACGCGCAATTGCGGGGCTGCCGGTGTCGACAGGTCGAGCCGGAAGGTATAGTCGGCGCTCTTTTTTACGAACAGATAGTCTTCCGGTCCCGGCTTCTGCCCCATCGGGTAACTGGTGCCGGGCGTGACGCTGATACTGTGCTCCGGGTGGAGGACCCACTCGCTGGACCAGTCCTTGCTGCCCACTTTGAACGGGTGGTTGCCCGGCGCTAGCTGCACGCGCGTTTCATAGATACCGCCGCCTTTGTGAACCAGCGCGTTGTCGATGCCCCAGCCATTGAAGCCACCACGCAGATACAGCGCCGGTTCGGCGGCTGTGGCGCCAAGGGACAGTACTGCGGCCAGTGTGGCCCATACAAGGTTCTTCATCAGCGGTACTCGTCTCTTTCCACGATGCCCTTGAGGACATCCTTCGATTTCAGTACTGGAAAATCCTGGACCCGATAGGGTTTGGGCGTCTGAAAGCGCAGCGCGCCAATGGTGCCTGCGAATGATGCCTGGCCTGGCGTGACGGCCAGGCTTTCGCCGCCGACACTGGCTTTGCCGGCGCCCAGGGTAAGGACTGCATCCCGGCCCGGCGCCAGCATGAATTCTGTGCGTGCGCGACTTTTGTCCGGGTTGAGAAAGTCGAATACCACCTTGCGCGGGGTGCTACCCGTCAGACGCAGTTGCCATTTCTCGCTGGCGCCATCGCGCGTGAAGCGTACCTCGAGTTCTTCGGTCGCCCCAAAGGGCAAAATGGCGTCGAAATGCGACCAGGCCGCGGGAATCGCCGGCCTGAATTCCAGTGTATTGGTCATCAGACTGGGGTGAAACCCGACGAAGTCCTGAAAGCCATTACGGGCATACTCGGCCACGCTCCAGGATTGGGCGTAGGTGCCCGACGGTTTGAGCTTGCCGTCCGCCTGCGGCAGGGCGTCGAGCAGTTCGCTCATGTTGCCGAGCGTGTCCAGGCCAAGAATCTGCCTGCCCAGATTCTGCGTCAGCGCCCATGACAGGTCCTGATAGCCGAAACGATTGAGCGCGGTCACGGTGAAACCGGCGTTCCAACCCCATATCGTGCCCTGATGGTAGGCCGCATCCTTGTGGTGGAAGTCGGGATTTTCATGGCGTGGATGGAAGTAAGGATCATTCTGGCTGAGCGAAGCGATGCCGTACGGGTAAAGCAGTTCCGACACGGCGTTACGCGTCACGCGCGCCTGCACCGCAGGGGCGACAAAATCGTCGAAAGGAATGGAGACCAGCATCAGCTGGTTGGGGCGCACCTTGGTATCGCGGCTGCCGTCTTCGCGCAGGCGGTCCGCCATGGTACTGCCGTCCCAGTACAGGCGGATGAAGCTTTCCCTGGCGCGCTGCGCGAGGGCGTTCCATTGCGCCGCTCTGGCATGGTCGCCTGCCTGGATCGCGAGGTACACGCCGCTTTGCAGCGCGGTGTACCAGAGCGCCTGGATTTCGACCGCGCGCGGTCCGCGCGCCGACCACGGTTGCTCGTTGGCGATCCGTGCATCCATCCAGGTATCGGCCGAATCGTGGGCCAGCAGGCCATCCTTGTCGACATAGTTGGCGATCGCACCTTCAAAGTAGGGCACCGCCACACGGTACATCTGCTGTGCGAACTCGCTGTCGCCGGTGTACTGGATGTACTCCATGGCTTCGCGCAGCATCCACGGGGTGCCATCGACGGTATTGAAGATGATGCTGTCCCCGGCCGCCACGCGGTTTGGAATGCGGCCGTATTCCTTGTCGCGCGGTTCGCGCAGGTTCTGGAAGCGGGCAAAGTTCGACAGCACGGCTTTGGCGTCGCGGAACTGGCCTGACACCAGCAAGGTGCCGGGCAGGGCGATGAAGGTGTCGCGCCCCCAGTTGTCGCGGAACCAGGGCAGGCCGGCCCAGATGCCGGTCCCGAATTCCTCCACCACGAACAGCTGGCTGGCCGCCTTGGCCCAGTTCAGGGCGCGGTTGTATTGCGCGTCGCTGGTGGTCAGCATGCTGCGCGTGAGCGCCTGGTAGCGCGCGCGGCGTTCGTCGCCGATGGCATCCGTCGAGGCCAGTGTCCGGGCGCGCGTGCGCGCTTGCGCGGCTGTAGTGCCAAAGGCGACAATCACGTTCAATGCGCTGGTGGCCGCGCGCGTGCGCACAACCCCAGTCTGGTCGATGTTCACCGGCCGGTCCGCCGCCAATGCGGTGAACCAGGTTTTGCCTTTTGCCGGAGACAAGATCACGACGTCGCCGCGGCGCGTGAAACTGCCTGTCGCCGGCAGCAGCGGTTTGACCGACAGGATGGCCGGCTCGGTGCCGGTGCCGGTGACGCGAATCGCGATCGCGTGCTGCTTCGACAGCAGTGCCATTTCTTCGGTCGCGCCGTTGGGATACGCCGTCCGGTGGCCGTAGGGCAGCACGTGCTCGATCGCTTGGGCACGCGGATTGTCGCTGGCGCCCCGGCTCTGGTAGCCGTTGAACACGCGCTCGTTGCGGATCATGTAGCCGGCACCCTTTGCGCTGGCATGGGTAAAGCCTTCGAAGTAGCCGGCCACGTTGTCGCCGACGACAAAGCGCGATTGCTGACCGGGTGCGGCCTTGATGGCCATGTCGTCGAAGAATGCGTCCACACCCGGCCGCTGCGCCGCCAGCGCCGGCAGCAAGGTGAGCGCGGCGGCCACGCCGGCGATGATGCGCTTCATTGGATCTCCAGAATCAACACGGCATGCGGCGGCACGGTAAGTTGCGTGTCGAGCGCGAAGCGCTGGCCGGTCACGACATCGGTGCCCGCTGTCGCCGTGCCAAGCACCTCGGCGAAGCGCGCGGTTGGCAGCACCGCTGCGGCCGGCCCACGATTCATGGCGACCATGACGGTGTGCTTGCCGTCGTAGCGGAAGAAGACGTAGCTGCCGTTTTCCGCGCCGAAGTGCATGGTTTTGCCATTGTGGATCACCTCTGCGCCTTTGCGCCAGTTGGCCAGCTTGCGCACGAACGCCTGCGCCTCGCGCTGCTGCGCATTCAAACCCCCGCCACTAAAGACATCCACCTTGTCGCCGGCCCAGCCGCCCGGAATGTCGCGCCGGTAGCTGGCGTCGTTGCGGCTGCCGGTGTCGCTGGTCATCAGGATCTCGCTGCCGTTGTAGAACTGCGGGATGCGTGGCATCGTCATCAGCCAGCCGATGGCGATCTTGTACAGGCCCAGGTCTTCACCGACCACGCTGTAGATACGCGAAAGATCGTGGTTACCGTCAAACAGGACCAGATTGCCCGGGTTCGGGTACAGATAGTCCTGCGAAAAAATCTCGTACACGTCGGTGAAGCCGGCGTCCTTTTCCTTGCTGGACAGCGCGCTGCGCATCGCTTCGGCCAAAGGGAAATCCATCAGGCTTGGCAGCGAGCTGGTATAGCCGTCGAAGTTGACTTTGCCCTTCTGCCAGTGCGACACCACGGCGGGCGACTTATGCCACTCTTCGCCGACCATGTTCAAGTTGGGGTATTCGGCCATCAGGCGCCGCGTGTACTCGGTCAGGAAGGCGCTGTCGGAGTAGCCGTAGGTATCGATGCGCAGGCCGGACAGGCGTGCATATTCAATCCACCATATATTGTTCTGAATGAGGTAAGTGGCCACCATCGGGTTGGTCTGGTTCAGATCCGGCATGCCTTTGCCGAACCAGCCGGTGGTGAAGTTCTGACTGTCCGCCTTGCTGCCGTACGGGTCCTGAACCGCAACCCGATGGTGTTTGGTCGGCATGAACTGGCCCGCGTGGTTGATCCAGTCCGGCGTCGGCATGTCTTTCATCCACCAGTGGCTCGCGCCGATATGGGACAGCACCACGTCCTGGATGATGCCGATGCCGCGCTTGCGTGCTTCGTCGGACAGGCGGCGGAAGTCGTCGTTGCTGCCATAGCGCGCGTCGATCCGGTAATGGTCGGTGGCCGCGTAGCCGTGATACGAATAGGCCGGCATGTTGTTCTCGACCAGTGGCGTGGGCCAGAGCTGGGTGAAGCCGAGGCCTGCGATGTAGTCCAGGCGCGCAATGATGCCGGCGATGTCGCCGCCATGGCGCCCGCCCGGCAGCGCGCGGTTCGCCTTTTCCGTCAGGCCCGGCACGCTGTCGTTGGCCGGATCGCCATTGGCAAAGCGGTCGGGCATGATCTGATAGATGGCGTCCTTGCTGCTGAACCCTGCACGCTGGGCAGACCCCGGCTCACGCGCCAGCAGGGTGTAGCTGTAGGCGAGTGCGTCGCCGAAGCGGATGGCGAATTTGCCTGGACGCGCCTCGGGCGCTATGTGCAGATCGATGAACAGGTAGTTCTTGTTGGCCACGCGCGTGACCGCATCGATGCGCACGCCAGGGTAATCGAGCGCAGGTGACAGTGCGCCGATGCCGTTGCCGTGCACCATCAGCTGCACCTTGGGATGTTGCATACCGGTCCACCAGAATGGCGGCTCCATGTGCTCGATGCGGACGTCCTGCGCTTGTGCCGGGGCGGCGAGCAGGCTGGCCGCCGTGAATAGCATTGCAGTTAAAAATCGCTTCATGGCTTGCCTTGTCTCCTGGAGCGCCACGCGTGGGTGCTCGGTTTTGTAAGTAGTTTCACTACCTTATGTGTCCGTGAAAAGCATACACCACTGGCAAGGTGCCATCAATCTTGACGCGCTGGTTGGCTGCCGTGCTGCTAGTTATAGTACATCCCGGATTGGAGTGTTGGTTGCTGTAGTCGCAGAGACAGGTTTTTACGGCGAGCCCTGCAAAAATTGCCCCAAAAGCGGGCGTTTTTGCACGAAATCAGTGAAAAATGGGAGAAATGTAGTCGTACTACAGGTCGTACCCGCGCTGCATGTACCCTAAATACAACGAGCTAGCCCCGCAGATGTGAAAAAAGCGCCAAAAAGACCACATTTCCGTAGTGCTGCGCAACTCTCGTTGACAGTGCATCTAGTTTTAGTACAAAATCTTTATCAGAGCGTCTAAGAACGTTCCGTTAAAGGATCCCGAGTAGTAGCTGCCAGGCTGGATTTCCGGGAATTGTGTAGTACTGATGAGATGAGGGGACAAATGAATATTTTCGCGAGTAAGGGCACCCAAGCCGCTTTCAAGCTGAACCCGGTTGCAGCTGGCTGCGCCGTGTTCCTTTCCGTGCTGGGCAGTTCCGCCTACGCGCAAACCGCACCTGCCACCACCGGCGCGAATGCCGAGCCGGTCGTGCAGTCGGTCGTCGTTTCCGGTATCCGCCGCGGTATTGAAGACGCGATCTCGGTCAAGAAAGATTCGAGCTCGATCGTTGAAGCGATTTCCGCCGAAGACATTGGCAAGCTGCCGGACGTCAGTATCGCCGAATCCATCTCCCGCCTGCCTGGCCTGGCCGCACAACGCGTCGCCGGCCGTGCGCAAGTTATCAGTGTGCGCGGTCTGTCCCCGGACTTCGCCACCACCCTCCTGAACGGCCGCGAGCAAGTGAGCACGGGCGACAACCGAAGCGTTGAATTCGACCAGTATCCGTCGGAACTGCTGAGCGGCGTCACCATTTACAAGACACCTGACGCCGGCATGGTTGGCCAGGGCCTGTCGGGCACGATCGACCTGCAGACCGTGCGTCCGCTGTCGTTCGGCAAGCGCACTGTCGCCTTGAACGTGCGTGGCGAGCGCAACTCGCTGGGCAAAATCGCCAACGAAAAAGCCACCGGCAACCGCGTCAGCTTCAGCTACATCGACCAGTTCGCAGACCGCACCCTGGGTGTGGCAATCGGCTTCGCCCACCTCGACTCGCCGATTCTGGATAACCAGACCGGCCTGTACGAGCCGTGGAAAACCGACAGCCGCCTGGGCGCACCGGCCGGCACCTACATTACCGACGGCGCCAAGACCCTGGCGCGCAGCGGCCGCAATGAGCGTGATGGCGTGATGGCCGTGATCCAGTACCGTCCATCGAAAACCTGGACCAGCATGCTGGACGTATACGCTTCCCGCTTCAAGCGTGAAGACACCCAGAACCAGTTCGAAGTCAACCTCAGTGGTTACAACGGCCGTCCGAGTGTCCCGGCTGGTGCCCCCGATCCTGACGCGCCCATCTACAATCCTGCGACCACCTCGAATGGTGTGCTGACCGGCGGCACGATCGACAAGGTCTACCCGCTGGTGCGCGGCATGTACACCAAGCGCAAGGACGATATCGCGGCAGCTGGCTGGTCGAACAATTTCAACTTCGGCAGCTGGTCCTTGCTGGCGGACGTGAACTACTCCAAGGCTAAGCGCGATGAGTTGAGCCTGGAAAACAATCTGCAGATGGCCGGTCCTGGCGACAGCCCGGTCTACGACTCGGTGGCATTGGGCTTCGGCAATGGCGGCTTCTCGCAAATGAATCCCGGCATGGACTACAGTAATCCGGCGAGCCTGTTTGTGCGTAACTCGATCTATGGTTCGGGCTACGGCAAGGTACCGCGCGTGGAAGACGAGCTGAAAGGCTTCAAGCTGGTCGCATCGCTGCCGGTCCCAAGCTTTGCTGAATCTTATCTGTCGGGTATGGATGCAGGCGTCAACGTCACCGACCGTACCAAGAAGAAGCGTCAGCCTGAAGGCAATATCAATCTGGTCGGCTCCCCGACCACGATCTCGTCGGACTTGCTGTACCGTCCGGTTGACCTGGGCTTCTCGGGCACTGGCGTCATTCCGTCGTGGAACGTACCAGGCGTAGTCGCCAAGTACATGTCCTTCGCGCCGACCGATACCGCCAGCTACCTGGTATCGAAGGCGTGGGACGTGAACGAAAAAATCACGACCGCCTTCGTCAAGGCCAATATCGACCATGATTTTGGCGATATCAGCCTGCGCGGTAACTTCGGCCTGCAGATGCAGCACACCGACCAGTCCTCGACTGCCAATTACTACGACGGCACCGCGCCAGTCGGCCAGCAGGTCAAGCCAGTGGAAGACGGCAAGACCTACACCGACTACCTGCCAAGCATGAACCTCGTTTTCGGCCTGCCGGACCAGCAGACGATTCGCCTTGGCGCCGCCAAGCAGATCGCCCGTCCGCGTGTTGATCAGCTGCGTTCGGCGCTGGAATTCGGCGTCGACACCACCACCTTCAAACCGGGCGGCAGCGGCGGCAATGCGCAGCTCGATCCTTGGCGCGCGAAGGCAGTCGACGTTTCGTACGAGAAGTATTTCGGCAAGAAGGCTTACCTGGCTGCCGCGCTCTTCTACAAGAAGCTCGACACCTATATCTTCACCCAGACCAAGGACTACGACTTCTCGAAGTTCACCCCTGGTTCGACCGCCACGACCAATATCGGCAACTACACCGCGCCATACAATGGGAACGGTGGCTCGCTGAAGGGTCTGGAACTGTCGGCATCGCTGCCACTGAACATGATCACGCCAGCACTGGACGGCTTCGGCGTGTCGGCCAGCGCCACCTTCAGCGACAGCTCGATCGCGATTGAAGATGCTGCCAGCAACATCGGCACCAAGATCACGCTGCCAGGCTTGTCTAAGCGCGTATCGAACTTTACCGTGTACTACGAAAAGAACGGCTTCGAGACCCGCGTTTCGCAGCGCAAGCGTTCGGACTTCGTCGGTGAGATCGGCAACTTCGCCAATGACCGTACCCTGCGTTATGTGGTTGGCGAAAACGTGGTCGACTTCCAGATCGGCTACAGCTTCGAAGAAGGCAGCATGAAGGGCCTGGGCCTGGTTCTGCAGGTGAACAACATCACCAACGCCGCTTACGAAACCTACGCTGGTTCGCGTGACAAGCAGCTGGAATACGGCAAGTATGGCCGCACCATCATGGCTGGCGCGAACTACAAGTTCTAAGTCGCCAGACTGTTGGTCAGCAACCCCGTCGCGCAAGCGGCGGGGTTTTTTCGTTTGGGACGCACAAAAATGGGGCATTTCCCCTCTGGAAGGGGCGCAGGGGCGCTCTGGAGGTGTTCCCCTAACAGGGAAGAGTGTTTTTCGCGCTAACTTCCCTTGAACAGGGTAAACTACAGGATGCTGTCCCGTTCGGGCCAGCGTGTTTATTTGCGAGTGTTCCCATGTCTGAAGCCCCAATCCTGATGTTCTCCGATCTCAACCTTTCCGCCGCGGTGCTGAAAGTCATGAAAGAGGTCGGTTACGAAACGCCTTCGCCGATCCAGGCGGCCACTATTCCTTTGCTGCTGGCCAATCGCGATGTGCTTGGACAGGCCCAGACCGGTACCGGCAAGACCGCCGCCTTTGCGCTGCCGATCCTCTCGCGCATCGACCTTAAGCAGCAGTCGCCCCAGGCCCTGGTGCTGGCCCCGACGCGCGAACTGGCGATCCAGGTTGCCGAGGCTTTCCAGACCTATGCGGCCCACATCAAGGACTTCCGCGTACTGCCGATCTACGGCGGCCAGAGCTATGGTCCCCAGCTGTCGGCGCTGCGCCGCGGCGTGCACGTGATTGTCGGCACCCCGGGCCGCGTCATCGATCACCTGGAAAAGGGGTCGCTCGACCTGTCCCAGCTCAAGACCCTGGTGCTCGACGAAGCTGACGAGATGCTGCGCATGGGCTTTATCGACGACGTTGAACAGATTTTGCAAAAGACCCCGGACACGCGCCAGACCGCCCTGTTCTCGGCCACCATGCCGTCGGCGATCAAGCGCATCGCCAAGACCTACCTGCGCGACGCGGCCGAAGTGACCGTGGCCGCCAAGACCGGCACTGCCGACAATATCCGCCAGCGCTACTGGATGGTGAGTGGCATGCAGAAGACCGAGGCCTTGACCCGGATTCTGGAAGCCGAGCCGTTCGACGGCATGATCATTTTCGCCCGCACCAAGCTCGGTACCGAGGAGCTGGCGTCGAAGCTGCAGGCGCGCGGCTTTGCCGCCACCGCCATCAACGGCGACATGCAGCAGGCGCAGCGCGAACGCACCATCGAACAGCTCAAGAACGGCAAGATCGACATCCTGGTCGCGACTGACGTGGCCGCGCGCGGCCTGGACGTGGAACGCATCAGTCACGTGATCAACTACGACGTGCCGTCGGACCCCGAGAGCTACACCCACCGTATCGGCCGCACCGGCCGTGCCGGCCGCAGCGGTGAAGCGATCCTGTTCATCACACCGCGCGAGCAGGGTCTGCTCAAGGCCATCGAACGCGCCACCCGCCAGCCGGTGGCGCCACTGACGCTGCCAACCGTCAAAGCCGTCAACGATGTGCGTATCGCCAAATTCAAGGACCAGATCACCGAGGCGATTGCCGCCGGCGGCCTTGATGTGTTCCGTTCGCTGATCGAAGAATACGAGCGTGAGCAGAACGTGCCGGCAATCGAGATCGCCGCGGCACTGGCGCGCCTGGCGCGTGGCGACGTGCCGCTGCTGCTGGAAAAACCGAACCGCGATGCCAAGGCTGCGCCGTCCTGGAAGGATGAAGCGCCGATGGCCCGTGCGCCGCGTTCCGACTCGGCCCCACGGCCCGAGCGCGCCGACCGCGGCGATGCGCCGGCCTTCAAGCGTGAACGCGTCGCGCGTCCGCAGGAAGACGGCATGGGCACCTTCCGTATCGAAGTCGGCCACGCGCATGGCGTCAAGCCAGGCAATATTGTCGGCGCGATCGCCAATGAAGCGGGTATCGAATCGAAGTACATCGGCCGCATCGAAATCTACGACGACTACAGCATGCTCGATCTTCCTTCGAACCTGCCGCCGGAGCTGATCGATCAGCTCAAGGGTGTGTGGGTCGCCGGCCAGCAGCTCAACATCACGCGTGACGGTGAAGCACCGGCGCCGAAAAAAGCGGGCGCGCCGAAAAAAGCCGGTGGCGACCGCCGCTTCGAGGAGAAAAAGCTGGGACCTAAAAAATCCTACGACTCCAAGAAGAAGGAGCATCGCAAGGGACCGAAGCCAGCTTGATTCCCACGGCCCGGCAAAACGTCCTGTTCATCTGCAGCAGGAATCAGTGGCGCAGCCCGACGGCGGAGCAGGTTTTCCGCCGCCGTCCGGGCTTGTCGGTGCGCTCTGCTGGCACCAGTCCCAACGCCCGCCGCACGGTATCGGCAAACGATATCGCCTGGGCCAGCGTGATTCTGGAGATGGAAGAAAAACACAAGTCCCGTCTCAAGGCCGGATTTGGCCGCCTGATTGAAGGCCGGGCCATTCACGTGCTGGATGTGCCGGACGATTACCAATATATGGATGCCGAACTGGTCGAGCTGCTGGAGCAGTCGGCCGGGCCTTTGCTTGGCGTTTGATTTTTCCCTGAAGGAGTGTCGTTATGCGCGTATCCAGACTGCTGGCCTTGTTGATGATCGTTGTGGCGCTGGTGGGGTGCGCCAAGCCACTGACGCCCGAACATGCGGCGTATGCGGGCCAATGGCGTGCAGAAGGCATCAGTCTCGAGATCGCGCAGGAGGGGACCATCGCCTATCGCAAGGTCGAGAAAACAGCGGACAATGTCAACCATTCCACGTCGATCGACGCACCGATCAAGGCATTTGTCGGCAATGGATTCACGGTGGGTGTGGGGCCGATCGAAACCACGTTCGTGGTGCAGGTGCCGCCGCACAAGGATGGCGAAGTCTGGAAGATGACGGTGGACGGGGTCGAGCTGACCAAGTCCTGACCACCAATATCGTCCTCGCCGCGAGCTGCCCTGGTGCGAGGACGATGCTGGTTTTAGTGTGCGGCTGTGCGTGCCGCCTGCGGCATCGCCGCCCCCTGTCTGTCCTTCACCAGCAGCCAGAGCGCCGCCGAAATCGCCAGCGAACCGCCACAAATCACATACAGCACGCTGTTGTTGCCCGCATCCTTGAGCACATAGCCGACCCCGGTCGACATCAGCTGCGGCAGCACCACCGACAGATTGAACACGCCCATGAAGAAGCCCATGCGGCTCTTGTCGACCTTGTCGCTCATGATCGCGAACGGCAGGCTGACAATCGCGCTCCAGCCGATTCCTGCTACCGCAATCAGCACATACAGCATCAATGGCGTGCGCGCATACGCGGCAATGGCGAAGTAGGCGCCAGCCATGATCGCCACGCACAGTGCCTGCGTGCTGACCCGGCCGATGCGTTTTGCCAGCGGGCCCAGTACCAGCGCCGGCAGCAGGAAGCCGACCGTATTGAGAATCGCAAACGAATACGCGATGATTTGCCCGCTTTGCATATTGGCCTGCGCTTCCGGCAGTCCGGCCGGCACGATATGGGTCTGAATGAAGCCGTAGGTGTACACGAACATCGACTGCACGCCCAGCCACGAGAAGCCATGCGCGATATAGATGCGCCACAACTGGCCCCAGTCGGCGCGGGTGGCCGCGGCGTTGTCGGCCTGGGCCGCCAGCTCGCGCTCTTCCTTGATGAAGAACATCGGCAGCACCGAGAAGGCGAACACGATGATGGCGCCCAGCGAAATGAGCACTTCATTGCCCCAGGTGGCGCCGACCAGGTAGGCCATCACGCCCCAGAATCCGGAAATGGTCTGCATCCAGGTGTAGCCCTTGGTGCGGGCGTCGCCCTCCGGCGTCAGGTCGGCGATGATGGAGCGGGTCGGGTTGAAGCTGATGTTGATCGACAGGTCCAGCACCAGCGCAATCACCACCGCCACGGCGAGGATATTGCCCACGCCGAGCAGGCGGTCCACCACGTCGATGCGCGGCAGCAGGAAGACCATGAGCGCGGCCAGGGTGCCGCCGATCAGAATGAAGGGCCGGCGCCGGCCACCCCAGAACCAGGTCTTGTCGCTGATCAGGCCAATCAGCACTTGTCCGAGAATGCCCGCCGTCGGACCTGCCGCCCAGACGATGCCGACCTGGTGGATCTCCAGCCCGAATTTGGTCGACAGGATCCAGCTCAGGGCTGAAATCTGGATACACAGCGCGAAGCCCATTGCCGTCGAGGGCAGGCTCATCGTTGCATAGAAAAAGTTACTCAGCCGCTTCTGCATGTCCAGCATGGTGTCCCCATCCGTTCTGTTATTTGACTACAAATTTGCTTATTTTTGTTGGTTTGCTACGCCAATTCTACTATGGAACGGTTTGGATTGACACTCAGAAAACGCCATGTTACTTTGCTACAAATTACACAATATCCAGTAGTATCATTTGGGGACACTGATGCACATGCAATTTTCGGCAATCAAGCCGCGCCTGACCTTCTGGCAGTTGTGGAACATGAGCTTCGGCTTTTTCGGCATCCAGTTCGGCTTCGCACTACAAAATTCCAATAGTAGCCGTATCTTTTCCACGCTCGGCGCTTCCCCTGACGATCTGCCCTGGTTCTGGCTGGCCGCTCCCGTGACAGGTCTGCTGGTGCAGCCCATCATCGGCTACCTGAGTGACAATACCTGGCACCCGAGCTGGGGCCGGCGCCGGCCGTTCTTCTTCGCCGGTGCGCTGCTGGCGACGATGGCGATGTTCCTGATGCCAAATTCAACGGCGATCTGGATGGCGGTCTTCGCGCTGTGGATCATGGATGCGTCGATCAACGTCGCGATGGAGCCGTTTCGCGCTTTCGTCGGCGACAAGCTCGATCCGTCGCAGCAGACCTCCGGTTTTGCGATACAGGCCTTCTTCATTGGCTGCGGCTCGGTCATCGCGTCGCTCCTGCCGAGCATGTTCGACTGGGCCGGGTTCAGCAACGTGGCCGTCAACGGCAGCATTCCCGAAACGGTGCGTTACTCCTTCTATGTTGGTGGCGTCGCGTTCATGGGGGCGGTGTTGTGGACCGTGCTCACGACCGAAGAGATTCCACCTGCCGATCTGGCGAAATTCCGCGCCGAGCGCGCCAGCAACGGCGGGCTTGCCACCGCCATCAAGGAGATCCTGGCCGGCTTCGGCAAGATGCCGCTGACCATGCGCCAGCTCGCTGCGGTGCAGTTCTTCTCGTGGAGCGCATTTTTCGTCATGTGGGTCAACACCACCAACGCGGTTGCTGCCAATGCCTTCGGTACCCTCGATGCAAAGTCGGATGCCTTCCAGAGCGCCGGCAACTGGGTCGGCATCATGTTCGCGGTCTCCAACGGCGTGTCCGCCCTGGCGGCGTTCATCCTGCCGGTCATCGCCCGCAAGACCAACCGCAAAGTGCTGCACATGATCTGCCTGATCATCGGCGGCGCCAGTCTGGCCAGCATCATGTTCATTCATACGAAGGAGCTGCTGTTGTTGCCAATGATTGGCGTTGGCATCGCCTGGGCCAGTATCCTGACCGTGCCCTACGCGATCCTGGCCGGTTCGCTGCCCGCTGAAAAAATGGGTTATTACATGGGCGTGTTTAACTTTTTCGTCGTGATTCCGCAAATTATCGCCGGCCTGGTGCTCGGCCCGATTACAGTAAAATTCCTGGGCGGCCACGCAGTCAATGCGCTGGCGCTGGGCGGCGCGTGCATGGTCATTGGTGGACTGTGCACGCTGTTCGTGAAAGACGATGCCGTCGCGGCCAGCTGACTGGCGTCTTGTTTTGTCAATATGTCGTATCCTTCCGGCTCCAAGACAGGAGTGAATCGACATGACGATCCAGGATATTCTCACCACCCCATTTAGCGGGCAAAAGCCCGGCACGTCCGGGCTGCGGAAAAAAGTAAGCGAGTTCCGCCAGCCGGGCTACCTTGAAAATTTCGTCCAGGCGCTGTTTAACACCATCGGCGACTGCGCCGGCCAGACCCTGGTGGTCGGCGGCGATGGCCGCTACTTCAACCGCCAGGCGATCCAGATCATTTTGCGCATGGCAGCGGCGCACGGCTTCGGCAAGGTGCTGGTCGGCCGTGGCGGCATCCTTTCCACGCCGGCGCTCAGCTGCGTGGTGCGCAAGCAGGCGGCGTTTGGCGGCATCGTGCTGTCGGCCAGCCACAACCCGGGCGGCCCGGACGGCGACTTTGGCATCAAGTACAACAGCGCCAACGGCGGCCCCGCGCCGGAACGCATTACCGATGAAGTCTATCGCCTGACCCAGACCATTGCCTCGTACCGCATCAGTGATGCGCCTGACACCAATCTCGACCAGATTGGCAGTGCACACATCGAACAGATGCTGGTGGAAGTGATCGATCCGGTGGCCGACTACGCGCAGCTGATGCAGCGCCTGTTCGATTTCGATGCGATCCGCGCCCTGTTCGCACGCGGCTTCACGATGCGCTTTGACGCGATGAACGCCGTCACCGGACCATACGCCCACGCGATCCTTGAAAACATTCTCGGCGCCCCTGCGGGCACAGTCATTCACGGCGACCCGCTGGAAGACTTCGGCGGCCATCATCCCGATCCCAATCCGGTCAACGCGGCCGGCCTGGTCGCGCTGATGAACGCGCCGCACGCGCCGGATTTTGGCGCTGCGTCCGATGGCGATGGCGACCGCAACATGATCGTCGGGCGCGGCATCGCCGTCAGCCCCGCCGACAGCCTGGCCATCATCGCGGCCAATGCCACGGTGGCGCCGGGCTACCGCGCCGGCATCAAGGGCATTGCCCGGTCGATGCCAACGTCCGCAGCGCCCGACCGCGTGGCCGAGGCCCTGGGCATCAAATGCTATGAGACCCCGACCGGCTGGAAGTACTTCGGCAATCTGATGGACGCCGGCCTGGTGAGCTTGTGCGGGGAGGAGAGCTACGGCACCGGCTCGGACCATATCCGCGAAAAGGATGGCCTGTGGGCGGTCCTGTTCTGGCTCAATCTGCTCGCTGTCAGCGGTAAACCGGTCGACACCATGGTGCGCGAACACTGGGCCCGCTTTGGCCGCAATGTCTATTCGCGCCATGATTACGAGGCGGTCGACAGCGACGCGGCGCACGCCGTCATGCGGCGCCTGCACGCGGCCCTGCCTGGCCTGACCGGCAAGAACCTTGGCGGGCATACCGTGGCGCTGGCCGATGATTTCGCCTACACCGATCCGGTGGACGGCTCGGTCTCGCTGGCGCAGGGAATCCGCATCGTCATGACCGACGGCGCACGCATCGTGTTCCGCCTGTCCGGTACAGGGACCGAGGGAGCGACGATTCGCCTGTATCTCGAACAGTACGAAGCCGATCCTGCGCGCCATGGGCTCGATGCCCAGGCCTTGCTGGCCGGCCTGGCAGAAGCGGCGGACGCGCTGGCCGCACTGAAAGCGACCACAGGACGGCAGGGGCCGTCCGTGGTCACCTGATCAATACCAACCACCACAGGAAAAGCATGAAATATTCTGCACTCGCTCTCTCCCTGGCATTGGCCTGCGCTTGCGCAGGTGCTGCCACTACGCCGGTCACCGCGCAAGCACCGGCCAAACCGTTCTTGTGGGAGAACGCGACGGTGTATTTCATGCTGACCGACCGCTTCAACAACGCCAATCCGGCCAACGATCTGGCGTACGGCCGCAAGGCCGACGGCGCCACCTTACGTGGCTACATGGGGGGCGACCTGGCGGGCATCACCGCCAAAATCAAGGAAGGCTATTTCGAGGCCCTGGGCGTGGACGCGCTGTGGATTTCTCCGCCAGTGGAGCAGAACCATGCGAGCACCGATGAAGGCACCGGCACTTCCTATGGTTTCCATGGCTACTGGGCCAAGGACTTCACCAGCATCGACGCCAATCTTGGCACCGAAGCCGACCTGCACGAGCTGGTCGACACCGCGCACGCCCATGGCCTGCGCGTGCTGCTCGACGTGGTAATGAACCACACGGGCCCGGTCACCGCTGCCGATCCCGCCTGGCCAAAGCAATGGGTGCGTCTGGATCCGGTGTGCACTTTCAAGGACCCCCGCACCACGGTCGACTGCGCGCTGGTGAAGAACCTGCCTGACGTCCGCACCGACAGCAACAAGAACGTGTTGCTGCCGCCATCGCTGGTCGCCAAGTGGAAAAAAGAAGGCCGCTATGAACGCGAAGTGGGCGAACTCGATGCCTTCTTCAAGCGTACGGGCTATCCAAGGGCGCCACGCTACTACCTGATGAAATGGCACGCCGACTGGGTGCGCAAGTATGGTTTTGACGGTTTCAGGGGCGACACGGTCAAGCACACCGAACCGGGTGTGTGGAAGGATCTGAAAAAGGTCGCCAGCGAAGCATACGAAGACTGGAAGCGCGCCAATCCATCCAAGCGCCTCGGCGACGACAAGTTCTACATGGTGGCCGAGGTGTATAACTATGCGATCACGCATGGGCAAAAATTCGACATGGGTGGCGGGCAGTTTGTCGATTTCTACGCCAACGGCTTCGACAGCATGATTAACTTCAGCCTGCCGACGGATGCCAAGCAGGGGTACGAGAAGCTGTTCAGCAGCTATTCGACGACCCTGCACGCGACGCCGGCAGGCGGGCAGGTGTTGAACTACATGAGTTCACATGACGATGGCAATCCTTTCGATCCGCTGCGCACGCGTGCTTTTGAAACGGCGACCAAATTGATGCTGGCACCGGGCAGCGCGCAAATTTATTATGGCGACGAGACGGCGCGCCTGCTCAAGATCGAAGGCGCGGTCGGGGACGCGACCCTGCGCTCTTTCATGAACTGGGACGATCTGGCCAATAACGCCCAGCGTACCGGCTACCGCGTGGGTGACCTGCACGATCACTGGAGTCGTCTGGGCCTGTTCCGCAAGGCGCATCCAGCGGTGGGAGCGGGCGTGCACACGCAGATGCAGGCCAGCCCTTATACGTTCAAGCGCGTGCTCGAGCGCGGTGAACTGCGCGACCGCGTGGTGGTGGCGCTCGATCTGCCGAAGGAAAAACCGGCGGAGGTCAGCGTGGCCGGGGTGTTTGGCGACGGGCAGACGGTGCGCGACTATTATTCGGGGAAGACAGCCGTGGTCAGCGCAGGCAAGGTCAGGTTCGAAGCCGGTAATGGCATTGTGCTGATTGGTTACTGATAACGCGGCGTCATTTTTTGGTGCATTTCGTACAATAGGGTATGCTACGCGCGAACCTGGCCCCATTTACCGCGATGACCAAAGAATCCGACTCCGAACCGAAATACAGCCGCACCGCCTACGCCGATGGTCCTCGCCTGCTGGCGGACATTGGCGCCACCCATGCGCGCTTTGCTCTCGAAACCGCTCCCGGCGTTCTGCGCTCGGTGAGTGTGCTCAAATGCGATGACTTCGCCGGTATCGTGCCATTGCTGCACTCCTATCTGGCCGACCACAAGAACATCCGTCTGAACCACGCGGCCTTCGCGCTGGCCAACCCGATCAGCGGCGACATGATCCGCATGACCAACCGCGACTGGACCTTCTCCACCGACGAGGTGCGGCGCGAGCTTGGTCTCAATACGCTGCTGATCGTGAACGACTTCACGGCGCTGGCCATGTCGCTGCCTGGCCTGTCGGGTGCCGATCTGCTGCAGGTCGGTGGCGGCGCTGCCGCGTCAAACGCGGTGATCGGCGTGCTCGGACCGGGCACGGGCCTTGGCGTGTCGGGTGTGATTCCCACCATTGATGGTTTCGTCACGCTGGGCTCCGAGGGCGGCCACGTCAACTTCGCGCCGGCCGATGAACGCGAATTCGCCATCCTCCAGTACGCGTGGAAGGAATGGCCGCACGTGTCGAACGAACGCCTCATTTCCGGTCCCGGCATGGAGATCACCTACCGCGCCCTGGCTGAACGCAACGGCATCAAGGTCGCACCGCGCACCTCGCCCGAGATCATCAGCGGCGCACTGGACGAGAACGATCCGCTTTGCCTCGAAGTGCTCGAATGCTTCTGCGGCATGCTGGGCGGCGCGGCCGCCAATCTGGCGGTCACGCTGGGTGCATTTGGCGGGATCTTCATCGGCGGCGGCATTGTGCCGCGCATGGCCGAACTGTTTGCCAAGTCGGCGTTCCGCGCCCGCTTCGAAGCGAAAGGCCGCTTTACCGGCTACCTGTCCGAGATCCCGACCTATGTCATCATGACGCCCAACCCGGCCTTCTACGGTGTGGCGACGATTCTGTCGGAGCATCTGCGGGGGCGCAGTGGCGCCAATACGCTGATGGAACGCGTGCAGCACCTGCAGCATGAGCTCTCGCCTGCCGAGCAGCGCGTGGCCACGCTGGTGCTTGAGCATCCGCGCAAAGTGCTGGGCGAACCGATCGCCGAGATCGCGCGCCTGGCCGATGTCAGCCAGCCAACCGTGATCCGCTTCTGCCGTTCGCTCGGTTTCCTTGGCCTGGCCGACTTCAAGCTCAAGTTTGCCAGCAGCCTGACCGGCACCATCCCCGTGCGGCACAGCCAGGTGCGGGTATCGGACAGTACCCACGACCTGTCGGCCAAGGTGATCGACAATACGGTGTCGGCCATTCTCAAGTTCCGCGATCAGCTCGATGTGGTGTCGATCGATCGCGCCATTGAACTACTGCGCAATGCGCGCCGCGTCGAGTTCTACGCAATGGGTAATTCGCGCGTGGTGGCGCTGGACGGCCAGCACAAGTTCTTCCGTTTCCGTATTCCGACCTCGGCTTACGGCGACTCGCATCTGTTCAAACTGGCCGCCGAGCTGCTCCAGCCGGGCGATGTGGTGATCGTGATTTCGACCTCGGGCCAGCTGCCCGAGCTGCTCGAAGCAGTCGACGCGGCGCGTGCAGCCGGTGCTGCCGTCATCGCCATCACCAGCAGCAAGTCCGCGCTGGCGAAAAAGGCGACAGTATGCCTGGCGGTCGATCACAGTGAGGACAGCACCTCGTTCCTGTCGATGATCTCGCGTATCCTGCAACTGCTGCTGATCGATATTCTGTCAGTCGGCATTTCACTGGGCCCGCAGGCCATCAGCGATACCGAGGCCGAGAAAAAGCGCATGCTGATCTCGCACCTCGATATCTGACCCTCACTCCACGAAGACCACCGCCGTGCGCGCCGGGATGTACATCATCCCGGTGGTGCTGTCGTAGCGTGTCTGCGCGGCGCGCGGATCGGCCTGGTGCGCGGGGTGCAGGCGCATGCGCGCCCCAGTTGCGGCATCGACTGCGATGGCACGCGCTTCCTTGTCCACATTGATGAAGTAGTTCACGGCGCTGAAATTGGCGCCGTGATAGCCCTTGCCATCGATGCGCGCTGCAATCACCGTTGGCACCTGCTGCGGGCCGGTGTTGTAGAAGCGCAGGCGCGCGCCGATGTCGGCCGCGCTGCGCAGCCGGAACAGCGTGGAGCTGGCGCGAATACGCAGCAGGTCGCGGAACGCGTCGCGCGTAAAGGCAATGTCGGCGGGCGCCGGCTTGAGGGCAGGGTTGGCCAGCAGTGGCTTGAGCAGAGGGTAGTCTTTGCCGTTGTCGGCCGCCGGCGGCAGGCCGGTGCCGAAGTAATTATCCTGGTAGGTCCAGTCGATGCGGTTGAACCAGTCGCCCGAGTTGAAGCTGTTGCGGTCAAGAGATTTGGAACGCAGCGTATCGATTCCCGCATGGAAGTAGGCCACGCCCTGGCTGAAGGCGTTGATGGCGGCTGCCAGAATTTGCACGCGCGCGCGCTCGGCGCTGCTTGTCCCCAGCGGCAGCTTGAACACGTTCATGTCATACAGTGTCTGGTTGTCGTGGTTCTCGACGTAGTTGACGGTTTCGCCCGGCTCGCTGGCATAGCCGGCGGGCTGGCCAGCGTAGTCGATCGCGCCAAGCTGGCGGACCTTGCCTTCCCAGGTTGGCAGCGGATAGCCGCGCACCGAGCCAGCCAGGCCAACCTTGACCATGTCGGACGCTGCCAGCAGATCCGCAGCAGGGCGCTCGCCCGCGTAGCCGTTCGGATCGTAGACCAGGCCGTTGATGTAGCCCTGACGCTTGAACATGTCGGTGCCGGCATCGCCGGCGCCGCCACCGCGAACGGCATCACGCGCACGGTCGCTGAACGTACCGATGCCGCTGCCATTCAATGACAGTTGCGATGCCTGCACGAAGCGGGCGCCGTTTTCCACCTCGCCGAAATTCCAGCCTTCGCCGATCAGGTTCACATGCCGTCCGCCGGCATGGTTCACGCGCGCCTGCAGGCGCTCCATGGCGGCGCGCGGCTGGTGGCCCATCAGGTCGAAGCGGAACGAGTCGATGCGGTAGTGCTTTGTCCATAATGCGACCGAATCGATCATCAGCTTTTCCATCATCCGGTTTTCGGTGGCGGTATTGTCGCAGCAGGTCGATTGCGCCACTTTGCCGTCCGCATCGAGGCGGTGGTAATAGCCGGGTACGATACGGTCCAGTACCGAGCGTTCTTTTTGTCCGGCCGCGAAGGTATGGTTGTACACCACGTCCATCCCCACCCGCAGGCCAGCGCCGTGCAGGTGCATGACCATCTCGCGAAACTCGATGATGCGGCGCGCGCCATCGGCAGCGTCGCTGGCGTAGCTGCCCTCGGGTGCGCTGTAGTGATACGGATCGTAACCCCAGTTGAAGCAATCGCTATTCGCCGTTGCCATCACCAGTGCCTGCTGCGATTCACTGTCTGGTGCGCCGCCCGGCGCCGGCACCGCGCAATCTTTTTCCGGCACGCTGGCGATATCGTAGACCGGCAGCAGATGGATGTCGGTCATGCCGGCGCGGCTTAATGCGGAAAGGTGCTGCATGCCGTTCGAACCGGCTTCGCCAAAGGCGGCGTATTTGCCGCGCTTGTGCACCGGTACGCTGGCATCGTTGATGGAAAAGTCGCGCACGTGCAGCTCGTAGACAACCATATCGGTCCGGGCCTGCACCCGCGCTGGTGCCGTGTGCTTGTCCCAGCCTGCCGGCTTGAACTGCGGCTTATCCAGGTTTGCGATATAGCTGCGCTTTGAATCGGTGTTCAGGCTGACCGAGTACGGATCGGTGACCAGGTTGCGCACCAGTCCCGCGCCGTCGGCAATCACATCGACCAGGTAGCGGTAATAGCGGCCCGACAGATTGCGGGGGTTGCGGGCCTGCCATACCCCCGTGGCGGAATCGGACCGGAGCGCGGTGACGCTCGTCGCTGGGCTGTGCGCGCCATCATAGACACACACCGCCACTTGCTGCGCGCTTGGTGCCCACAGCTTGAAGGTGGTGCCATGCGACGTCGGCGCCGCGCCCAGATCGGGAGCCGCGGCAGCGGCGCCGAACAGGTCGTCGAGCGCGCCGGCTGCCTGTATCCGCGTGGCGCCGATGACGGTACCATCGGCGGCTTCCTGCACCAGTACCAGCTGCTCGCGATGCAGCTTGCGCAGGCGCGCCAGAGCGCCCGCGGGCACGGCCAGCACGGCTCCGCTGCCGACATAGCTGAATCGCTCGGGAACTGCCTCTGTGGCGCGATCGAGTGGCACGAATCCCGCGGCACCGTCGAGGCGACCATCTGCAACCGTGATGCTGCCGAGCGGGGAGTGATACAGCTTGAAGCTTCCCGCTGCAGGCGCGCCTGGCCACTGAAGCAAGCCGCGGTTCAGCCAAACGGCGCGCGCCGGAATCGATGTGCTGTTCGCGTGCAGGACGCTCTGGAAGGCAGTGCTGTTGCACGAATCGAGCGTAACAGCGGCGCTGCCGCAGGGAGACACAAGTGCCAGGAAGAGGGCAGCGAAAGTCGATGTGAAGCGCATGGGTATTCCTGATTAATTACTCAAGCTACATAATTTTGTAGCGTAAGACTGCAATTGAATCAGGAGTTTAGCCCATTTGATGTAGCTTTACTACGCTACCGTGCTCCGGTAATTGTCAGTCATTTTGTAGCGGGTGGCATACCAGCCGAAGGCCACTGCCGCCGCCATGGCAAACGCGGCGAAGAAGAACATCTGGAAGGCCATGATGCTGATGCCGCTGCCATCGACGTGTGCAATCAACGCTTCATTCTTGACACCTTTATTCGCGATCAGGACCCACAAATTGCCAACGGTGGTGGTCAGGAACCAGAACGCCATGATCACCCCCTTCATCGATTTGGGCGCCTGGCTATAAGCGAATTCGAGTCCGGTGGCCGCAACCAGTACCTCGCCGAAGGTGAGCAGGGCGTAGGGCAGCACCTGCCAGGCCATTGACACCGGCGTGCCGCTGTCGATCGCCAGCTGGACCGCTCCGATGACGATCCAGGACAGGCTGGAAAACACGATCCCGGTTGTCATGCGGCGCAGCGGCGAAGGTTCGATGCCGGCCTTGCGCAGCAGCGGGAACAGCACCACGTTATTGAGGGGGATGAACAGCATGACTAGCAGCGGGTTGAGCGCCTGCATCTGGGCCGGCACAAAGGTGAAGGCAGTGCCGAACGCTGTAACGGTGGGTGCAACCATCGCGTTGGCCTGGACGATCCAGGTCGATGCCTTTTGATCGAACAGCGAGAAGAATGGCGTGGCCAGTGCAAATACGATCAGCACGCGCAGCACGGCGCGTACGCCGTCCACCGCGTCATCCGGATGCAGGCCGCGGGCGCGCTCAAGCTGCATCGCGGTACCGATGCCGCCAAAGGCCAGCAGCAGTACCAGTGCCGTGCATGCGGCGATGACGAAGTCCCACGAGAATGACATCGCCAGCGACGCGGCAGCGCCGGCAGCGCCCAGCGTGGCCACGATCAGCCCGGGACGCCCCTCACCGCGCTTGCGCGCGAGCAGGGCGCTGCGGCACACGCTGAGGAAGGAGTGCGGGTCCGGCGGCGTGGGGGGCAGGTGCACGTATTTTTTGCGCCCGGCCCAGAAGATGATGGTGGCGATGAACATCAGCGCGCCCGGAATGCCAAAGGCGACCGAGGGGCCATAGTTCTTCAGGAAAACCGGCATCAGCAGCGATGCGAAGAAGGAGCCGAAATTGATAATCCAGTAGAACACGTCATAGACCACCTTGGCCTTGTTCTTGTTGGTCTGGTCGAACTGGTCGCCGACGAAGGTGGAGATCAGCGGCTTGATGCCGCCCGACCCGAGCGCAATCAGGAACAGGCCAATGTAGAAGCCGGTGACGTTGTCGTCCCAGATCGCCAGGCAGGCATGACCGGCGCAGTAGACAAAACTGAGCCACAGGATGGTGTCGTACTTGCCGAAGAAGCGGTCGGCGATCCAGCCGCCCAGCAGCGGGAAGAAGTAGACCCCGATCACGAAGGTGTGGAACACGTCCTTGGCCGCGCCGGCGCGTTCGGCGCCTGGCATGAACAGCAGCAGGGTGCTGATCAGGAAGGGGGTGAGGATATTGCGCATCCCGTAAAAACTGAAGCGCTCGCAGCCTTCGGTGCCGACGATAAAGGGGATTTGCCGGGGCATGGGCCCATTGCCATCATGTTTTTGCAGCTGCGACATTCTTGCTCCGTGGGGATAAGACCAGACGCGATGCTAAGCGCTAAGCGACAAAACTGGCAACACCTGATTTTGTTGCTGTAGTTTGCCTACAGATGGCGCCGCAATTTGTCGTGATGTATTTATATAAGTTACTGATTATATTCAGAAAAACGCGAAATATGGGCGACGCGCACAATATTGTTAAATCAGGATAAGTGATGTATATTATCTACAAATCAAACCCAGAGACAGCCCATGCCGAATTCCATTACGCCTTGGTGGCGCGAAGCCATCATTTATCAGGTCTATCCACGCAGTTTTCTCGATACCAACGGCGACGGTGTGGGCGATCTGCCCGGCATTACCGCCAAACTGGACTACATCGCGTCGCTGGGCGTGGACATCGTCTGGATCTCGCCCTTTTTCAAGTCGCCGATGAAGGATTTCGGTTACGACGTGTCCGACTACTGCGACGTCGATCCGCTGTTCGGCAATCTGGCCGACTTCGATGCGCTGATCGCCAAGGCGCACAGCGTGGGCATCAAGATCATGATCGATCAGGTGATGTCGCACACGGCCGAAGCGCACCCGTGGTTTGTCGAGAGCCGCAAGAGCCGCGACAATCCGAAATCGGACTGGTATGTGTGGGCCGATCCGCTCCCGGACGGTAATCCGCCGAATAACTGGCTGTCGGTGTTCGGTGGCTCGTCCTGGCACTGGGACACGCGCCGCAAGCAGTACTACCTGCATAACTTCCTGGTCAGCCAGCCGGACATGAACTTCCATAACCCGGCTGTGCAGCAGGCGCACCTGGACTGCCTGCGCTTCTGGCTCGAGCGCGGCGTCGACGGCGTACGCATGGATGCCTGCAATTTCCATTTCCACGACCCCGCGCTGCGCAGCAATCCCCCGGCGGTCAACCGCGATACCGCCACCGTCAGCGACGTCAATCCGTACGGCATGCAGGCCCACGTCTACGACAAGACGCGTCCCGAGAATCTGGCATTCCTGCAGAAGATCCGCGCACTGCTCGACGAATTCGGCGCCATCTCGATTGGTGAAGTCGGCGCCGACGATAACCTGGGCGTGATGGCCGATTACACGGCCGATGGCGACAAGCTGCACATGGCCTACAGCTTCAACCTGCTCACGCCGGTGTTCACGGCGGCGTACATCCGCAACCAGGGCGAAGAATTCGAGGCGCGTGTGAAGGGCGGCTGGGCTTCCTGGTCGGTCGGTAACCATGACGTGCCGCGCGTGATGACGCGCTGGGGCGGCAGCAACCCGACGCCGGCCGTGGCGCGCCTGGTGCTGGCGATGCAGCTGGCGCTGAAAGGCACGCCTTGCCTGTATCAGGGCGATGAGCTGGCCTTGACCGAAGCGGACGTGCCGTTCGAACTGCTGCAGGACCCGTACGGGATCACCTTCTGGCCCGAATTCAAGGGCCGCGACGGCTGCCGTACGCCGATGCCGTGGGATGCGTCGAAAGCGCACGCCGGCTTCACCAGCGGCAAGCCATGGCTGCCGGTGGCGGACCAGCACGTGGCCTCGGCCGCGTCGCTGCAGGAAAACGACCCGGACTCCACGCTCAACTTTGCGCGCCGCCTGATCAACTGGCGCCGCCAGCAGCCGCAGCTCACGCGCGGCGAGATCGTCTTCTTCGATGCGCCGGAACCGGTGCTGGCGCTGCAGCGTGATCTGGCTGGCCATCCATCGGTGGTGGCGGTGTTCAATCTGGGACCGGATCCCGTCAGCGTGACGCTGCCTGCCGTTGCAGGTGCTGCAGCAATGAGCGGTCACGGCATGCCGGGCAGCGTGGACGGCAGCACGGTGACGCTGCCCCCTTACGGCGCCTGGTTCGGCAGCAAAAACTGATCATGAACGATCACACCGATCCGGAGAAGTTTGCCCGCACGGCGTTTGCCGACGGCCCGCGCCTGCTGGCCGACATTGGCGCCACCCATGCGCGGTTTGCGCTGCAGACGGCGCCAGGGGTGTTCCGCTCGGTGCGCGTGCTGCGCTGCGATGACTTCGAAGGCATCGTGCCGCTGCTGCGCTTCTATCTGTCCGATCACGAGGACGCGCCGCTGCACCATGCGGCGCTGGCGGTGGCCAATCCGGTCAACGGCGACCAGGTCCGCATGACCAATCGGGACTGGCAGTTCTCGACCGACGCGGTGCGGCGCGCGCTGGGGCTGCAGACGCTCCTGATCGTGAACGACTTCACCGCGCTGGCCATGGCCATTCCCGGCCTGCGGCCCGAAGACCTGATGAAGGTCGGCGGCGGCACACCGGCCGGTAATGCGGTGGTTGGCGTGCTGGGGCCCGGCACCGGTCTCGGTGTGTCGGGTGTGATTCCGACCGCGGACGGTTTTGTCACGCTGGGCTCCGAGGGCGGCCACGTGAACTTTGCGCCGGCCGATGAACGCGAGTTCGCCATTCTGCAATTCGCCTGGAAGGAGTGGCCGCACGTATCGAACGAGCGGCTGATCTCCGGTCCTGGCATGGAAATCATTTACCGCGCGCTGGCGCATCGCAATGGCGTCAAGGCGCCGCCGCGCAGCTCGCCGGATATCATCAGCGGGGCGCTCGACGAGCGCGATCCCCTGTGCCTGGAAGTGCTGGATTGTTTTTGCGGCATGCTGGGCGGCGCTGCCGCCAACCTGGCGGTCACGCTCGGGTCGTTTGGCGGCGTGTTCATTGGCGGCGGCATTGTGCCGCGCATGGGTGAGTGGTTCGCGCAGTCGCAGTTCCGCGCGCGCTTTGAGGCAAAGGGACGCTTTTCGACCTACCTGGCCGACATTCCGACCTTTGTCATCACTACCCCGAACCCGGCCTTCCACGGCGTGGCGACTATCCTGTCCGAGCACCTGCGCGGGCGCAGCGGCGCCAATACGCTGATGGAGCGGATCGGCCATCTGCAGCATGAACTGACGCCGGCAGAGCAGCGCGTGGCAACGCTGGTGCTCGAGCATCCGCGCTTGGTGCTGAACGAACCGATTGCCGGTATCGCGCGCCTGGCTGAAGTGAGCCAGCCAACGGTGATTCGCTTTTGCCGCTCGCTCGGCTTCCTGGGTCTGGCCGACTTCAAACTCAAGTTCGCCAGCAGTCTGACTGGCGCGATTCCCGTGCGCCACAGCCAGGTGCGCACCGGCGACAGCACGCACGATGTGTCGGCCAAGGTGATCGACAACACCGTGTCCGCCATTCTGAAATTCCGCGACCAGCTCGACGTGCGTTCGATCGACCGCGCCATCGAACTGCTCACCCACGCCAAGCGGGTCGAGTTTTACGCGCTCGGCAATTCACGCGTGGTGGCGCTGGACGGCCAGCACAAATTCTTCCGCTTCCGGATTCCAACGGCGTCGTACGGCGATTCGCATCTGTTTACGCTGGCCGCCGAATTGCTGCAGCCGGGCGATGTGGTGGTGGCGATTTCGAATTCGGGCCGCTTGCCCGAATTGCTGAGCGCAGTCGATGCGGCGCGCGCCGCCGGTGCCGATGTCATCGCCATTACCAGCAGCGGTTCGCCGCTG
>DASWMN010000188.1:0-11063 GCA_036399735.1 Telluria sp.
TGCTCGCCCACGTATTCGGTGATGCAGTCGCCGGCGTTGATGTGGCGGCTGGCAAACACGCCATTGCCATGGATGGCGGATCGCCGCACCTCGAAGGGCACGGGGTCGAGTGGTACGGATTCGGGAGTGGAGGATTTTTTCGTCATGGTGGCGCTATTTTACTGAAGCTTGCCATCCTCCGCCTAACGATTGTATCAACGCGACCGCGGTCGTCTGACGGTCGGCCTGCAGCTGCACCAGGGCACGCCGCGCCGACAGCGCCGTGGCCTGGGCCTGCACCACTTCGGTGTAGCTGACCTGCCCCGCCTTGTAGCGATTGAGCATCTGCGCCTCGGCCTGATCCGCCGCCAGCGAGGCCTGCTGGCGCAAGGTTTGCTGCTGGGCCAGGATGCGGGTGGCGCTCAGCTGGTTTTCCACATCGCCAAAGGCATCGAGCACGGTCTGGCGGTAGCGCGCCACGGTGGCCTGGTGCTGGGCCTCGGCCCCGGCCACACTGGCGCGGGTGGCGCCGGCATTGAACAGCGACTGGGCCACGCTGCTGCCGACCGACCACAGCAGATTGGAGGCGCTGAACAGGTCGCCCAGCCGGCTGGCCCCGGAGGAGACCGAACCGGACAGGCCGATATTCGGATAATAGGCGGAGCGCGCGATCCCGATCTGCGCATTGGCCGCCGCCACGCGCCGTTCTGCCGAGGCGATGTCGGGGCGGCGCTGCAACAGCACCGAAGGCACACCGACGGGAATATCGGGCACGTTCGCGCGCCAGTCGGCCGGCGCCAGGGTGAAGTCGGCCGGCGCCTTGCCGACCAGGATGGCGATGGCATGCTCAAGCTGGGCGCGCTGGCGTACCAGGGTCAGCTCGTCGACGCGGGCGTTCGCCAGCTGGGTCTCGGCTTGCAGCACATCCGACTTGCCCGCGATGCCGGCCTCGAAGCGGTTGCGCGTAATCTTCTGTACCCGTTCATAGCCCTCGATGGTGGTCAGCAGCAGCGCGTGGGCCGCGTCGGCTTCGCGCAGGGAGAAATAATTGATGGCCAGCTCGCCCTGCGCGGACAGGCGTGCCGCCGCCAGATCGGCTTCACTGGCCTGGGCGCTGGCGCCGGCGCTGGTCACGCCGGCACGCAGGCGGCCCCAGATGTCCGGTTCCCAGCTGGCGCCGATATTGGCGCGGAAGCTGTTTTCCACCTCGACATTGCGCCCGCCCGAACGGTCGCCGCTGATGGTCAACCCCACGCTCGGAAACAGCGAGGCACGCTGTTCCTGCACCAGCGCCCGCGCCTGCGCATAGGACGCCACCGCGGCCGCCACGTTCTGGTTCGATACTTCCACCTGCGCGGCCAGCGCATTGAGCACCGGGTCCTCGAACAGGGTCCACCAGGGGCCCCGTTCCAGCGTGTCCGCCGGCGCTGCGGCGACCCAGCCGGCAGCCTCCTTGAAGGCGACCGGTTCGGGCGTGGCCGGGACCTGATAGGCCGGGCCGACGGCGCAAGCACCGAGGATAAGGGCGAGGACCAGAGGGGTCAGGGTAAGTGGACGCATATCAGGTTTCCTGGTTTATTGGGGTATTACCGCATGGTCGCTGTGGTGACCGAGCTCGCGCTCGGCCGGGCCACGGCGGCGCAGCTTGTCCATCATCACATACACGACCGGTGTGGTGAGGAGCGTGAGCAGCTGGCTGGCGATCAGACCGCCGATGATGGCCACGCCAAGCGGGCGGCGCAGCTCGGAGCCTTCGCCAAAGCCGATTGCCAGCGGCAAGGCGCCCAGCGCGGCGGCCAGGGTCGTCATCAAGATCGGACGGAAGCGCAGCAGGCAGGCTTCGCGCACCGCTTCCAGCGCGGTCAGGCCACGCGTACGCTCAGCCTCCAGCGCAAAGTCGATGATCAGAATCGCATTCTTCTTGACGATCCCGATCAGCAGGAACACGCCGATCAGCGCAATGATCGAGAAATCCATTTTGAACAGCAGCAGCGCCAGCACCGCGCCCACGCCCGCCGACGGCAGGGTCGAGAGCACCGTGATCGGATGGATCAGGCTTTCGTACAGCACGCCCAGCACAATATAGATGACCACGATGGCGGCCAGAATCAGCAGCGGCTGCTCCTTGTTCGATTCATCCGCCGCCCGCGCCGTACCCTGGAAGCTGCCGCGCACATTGGTCGGCATCGCGATCTCGGCTTCGGCCTGCTTCACGGCAGCCTTGCCGTCCGCCAGATTGCTGCCCTCGGCCAGGTTGAAGGAGATGGTCGTCGCCAGTTCGCCGTCCTGGTGATTGACGGAGGTTGGTGTCGCACTCTCGGCAAAGCTGGCAATCGCCGACAGCGGCACCATGGTGGTCGCCGCGCCCGACAGCGCCTGGCCGCTGGACGGGTCGCGCGCCGCAGTCAGATTCGCTGGCGCGGCTTGCGCGGCGGCCCTGGCCGGCACATACACGTCCGACAGCGCCTGCGGCGTTTGTGAGTATTGCTTGGCCACGCCCATGATGATGCTGTACTGATTGAGCTCGTCGTAGATGGTCGCCACCTGGCGCTGGCCGAAGGCGTTGTAGAGCGCATTGTCGACGTCGCGCGGGTTGATGCCCAGGCGCGCCGCGCTGTCCTTGTCGATCTTGACGTACATCTCGACGCCGTTCTCGGCCTGGTCGGTATCCACATCCACCAGCGGCGCCTGGCGCTTCATGGCATCGGCAAGTTTGCCTGCCCACAGCTTCAGGTCTTCGCGCTTGTCGCTCTTGAGGGTGTACTGATAGGTGGAGTTGGACTGGCGCCCGCCCATGCGCAGATCCTGCACCGGATTGAGGAACATGGACACGCCGGTCACCTGCGCCAGCTGCGGGCGCAGCCGCGCGATCACGGCTTGCCCGCCCACGTCGCGGTCCGAGACCGGTTTCAGATTGATGAACATGAACCCGCCGCCCGCGCGCGAGCCGCCGGTAAAGCCGACCACGGTCGCCACGGCGGGGTCGGCCCGAATGATATCGACCAGCTGCTTGAGCTTTTCCTGCATTGCCTGGAACGAGATGCTCTGGTCGGCGCGGATGCCGCCATTGATCTGGCCCGTATCCTGCTGCGGGAAAAAGCCCTTGGGCGCGGCCGCGAACAGGTAGACGTTCAGGCCGATCACAAAGAAGAAGATCACCATCATCAGGGCCACGCTGCCCAGCGCCCAGTCGAGCGAGTGTTCGTACGTTTTGTGCACCCAGTCGAAGCCACGCTCGGCCCAGCGCGCCAGCCGGCCCGGCTGCCGCTCGGGCGTGCCGCCCGGTTTGAGCAGCCAGGCGCACATCATCGGGGTGGTGGTCAGGGAAATGACCAGCGAGATCATGACCGCCGCCGACAGCGTGACGGCAAACTCGCGGAACAGGCGGCCCACCTGCCCGCCCATGAACAGCAGCGGAATGAACACCGCCACCAGTGACAGGCTGATCGACAGGACGGTAAAGCCGACCTCGCGCGCGCCCAGCAAGGCCGCCTGCATGCGGTCCATGCCCTGCTCGATGTGGCGCGCCGTGTTTTCCAGCACCACGATGGCATCGTCGACCACGAAGCCGGTGGCCACCGTGAGCGCCATCAGCGACAGGTTGTTCAGGCTGAAGCCCAGCATGTACATCACGCCGAAGGTACCCAGCAGCGACACCACCGTGGCCACGGTCGGAATGATGGTCGCGCGCACGCTGCGCAGGAACACGCTGACCACCAGCACCACCAGCAGGATCGAGATCATCAGCGTGACCTCGATCTCGTGCAGCGAGGAGCGGATCGAATTGGTACTGTCGGATGCCACTTCCAGCTTGATATCCTTGGGCAGCTGGGCCTGCAGCGACGGAATCAGGGCACGCACGCCATCGACCGTATCGATCACGTTGGCGCCGGGCTGGCGCGTGACCAGCACCACCACCGCCGGCGCACCATTGAACAGGCCCAGCGTATTGACGTTTTCGACGCCGTCGATCACCTCGGCCACGTCATCGAGGCGCACGCCCGCGCCATTGCGCCAGGCGACAATCAAGCCCCGGTAGTCGGCCGCGTTGCGGCCCGCGCTGGTGCCGGCCGCCTGTGAGTAAATCTGCAATCGCATGCCATTGCCTTCGATCGCGCCTTTCGGGCGGTTGGCATTGGTGGCCTGGATGGCCGCGCGCACATCCTCGGTCGACACGCCATAGCGGTTGAGCGCATACGGCAGCAGCTCGACCCGCACGGCGGGCAGCGAGCCGCCGCCGATCTCCACGTCGCCCACGCCCTTGACCTGTGCCAGCTTCTGCTGCACCAGGTTCGACACCGATTCGAAAATCTGGCCGGGTGTCTTGGTCGGCGATGTGAGCGCCAGGATGATGATGGGCGCGTCCGACGGATTGGCCTTGCGGTAGGTCGGATTGCTTTTGAGCGTGGCCGGCAAGTCGCTGCGGGCGGCGCTGATGGCGGCCTGCACTTCGCGCGCGGCCGAATCGATCTTGCGGTTCAGGTCGAACTGCAGGCTGACCCGGGTCGAGCCGCTGCCGCTGTTGGACGTCATTTCATTGACGCCCGAAATCACGCCCAGGCGCCGCTCGAGCGGCGTGGCCACACTGGTCGCCATGGTGTCGGGACTTGCGCCCGGCAGCGACGCGCTCACTGAAATGGTGGGGAAATCAACCTGCGGCAGCGGCGACACCGGCAGCACAAAGAAAGCGCCAATGCCGGCCAGCGCGATTCCCAGCGTCAGCAGGACGGTGGCGATCGGGCGCCGGACGAACGGTTCCGACAGATTCACTTGGCCACCTCGAGCGGTGCGTCATCGCCGCGGCCGGTCCAGCGCCGCGCCAGGCGGTCGAAGCCAAGATAGATCACCGGCGTGGTGAACAGGGTCAGCATCTGGCTGACGATCAGACCACCGAAAATGGCCAGACCCAGCGGCCGGCGCAGTTCGGCGCCTTCGCCAAAACCAAGCATCAGCGGCACCGCGGCAAACAGCGCTGCCAGCGTGGTCATCAGAATCGGACGGAAACGCAGCAAGGCAGCCTGCTGGATCGCTTCGCGCGGCGCCATGCCCTGCTCGCGCTCGGCTTCAATGGCAAAGTCGATCATCATGATGGCGTTCTTTTTCACGATGCCGATCAAGAGAATGATGCCGATAATGCCGATCACACCCAGATCCTGGCCGCTGATCATCAGCGCCAGCAAGGCGCCCACGCCCGCTGAAGGCAGCGTCGACAGAATCGTCAGCGGGTGGATGTAGCTCTCGTACAGCACGCCCAGCACGATGTACACGCACACCACCGCAGCGAGAATGAGCCAGAGCTGGTTCGACAGCGAATTTTCATACGCCCCGGCCGCGCCCAGGAAGCTCATGCTGACCGAGGCCGGCATGCCGATGGCCTTGGCGGCGGCGCGGATCGATTCCACCGACTGCCCGAGCGAGATGCCGGGCGCGGTGTCGAAGCCGATGGTGGTGGCCGGATATTGCGCCACGTGGGTGATCTGCAGCGGTGCATCCTGTTCCACCACCTTGGCCACGGCCGACAGCGGCGTGGTTTTGCCCGAGCCGGTTTTGAGCGGCAGCTGGCCCAGCGCGCCGACCGACATGGCTTCGTCGCGCTGCGCTTCCAGAATCACGCGGTACTGGTTGGTCTCGGTGAAGATGGTCGAGACGATGCGCTGGCCGTAGGCGCTGTACAGCGCGTCGTCGATCGAGGCCGCGGTTACGGACAGGCGCGAGGCGCTGTCGCGGTCGATGCTGACCATGGCTGCCGCGCCCACGGCGCCCGCATCGGTCACCACATTGCGCACCTGTTTTTCCGTCTGCAGGTGTTTGACCAGCTTTTGCGCCCACTCGGTGACGGTGGCGTTGTCGGCGCCTTCAATCGACACGCGGTACTGGGTCGGGCCCGATTCGGCGTCGATGGTCAGATCCTGGGTCGGCTGCAGGTACAGGGTTACGCCGGCCACATCGGCCACACGCCGGCGCAGGCGGTTGATGGTCTCTTCCTGGTCGGACGAACGCTTGTCCTTCAGGTTGATGAGCATGCGGCCCGTGTGCAGCATCATGTTGTTGGCCGCGTCCACACCCACGTTGGAACTGAGCGAAGCCACATCGGGATCGGCCAGAATCGCGCGCGCGGCCTGCTGCTGCAGTTCTGCCATGCGGTCATACGAAATCGCCTGGCGCATTTCGACCCGCGCCTGCAACTGGCCGGTATCCTGGGTCGGAAACAGGCCCTTGGGAATCCAGATATACAGCAGCGCGGTCAGGATCAGCGTGGCCAGCGCGACAATCAGGGTCAGCGCCTGGCGCGCCAGCACCCAGTTCAGCGCATGGTCGTAGTGCACAATCACGCGGTCGAAGAAAGCCTGGGTGCGGCGCGCCATGGCGCCCGGATGTTCATCCTCGTGGCTGCGCAGCCAGCGCGCGGACATCATCGGCACCAGTGTCAGCGATACCACCGCCGAAATCAGGATCGTGATCGCCAGCGTGATGGCAAATTCGCGGAACAGGCGCCCCACCACATCGCCCATGAACAGCAGTGGAATGAGCACCGCGATCAGCGACACCGTCAGCGAAATGATGGTAAAGCCGATCTGGCTGGCGCCCTTGAGCGCGGCATCCATCGGCTTTTCACCCTTCTCGATGTAGCGCGCGATGTTCTCGATCATGACGATGGCGTCATCGACCACAAAGCCGGTGGCAATGGTCAGCGCCATCAGGCTCAGGTTGTTCAGGCTGTAGCCGAGCAGGTACATGGCGCCGCAGGTACCAATCAGCGAAATCGGCACCGCCAGGCTGGCGATCACGGTGGCGCGAATGCTGTGCAGGAAGGCGAAGATCACCAGCACCACCAGCGCCACGGCCAGCAGCAGCTCGATCTCGACGTGCATGACCGAGGCGCGAATGCCGGTGGTACGGTCGGACAGCACATCGAGCTTGACCGAGGCCGGCAAGCCTTCGGCCAGTTCCGGCAACTGCTTCTTGATGGCGTCGACGGTCGCGATCACATTCGCGCCAGGCTGACGCTGCACGTTCAGAATGATGGCCGGCTTCATATTGGCCCAGGCGCCCAGCTTGACGTTTTCCGCGCTGTCAACCACCTTGGCCACGTCTTTCAGGCGCACAGCTGCCTCGTTGCGATAGGCGACGATCAGGTTTTCATATTCGGGCACCGTCATCAGCTGGTCGTTCGCGTTGATCGCGTAGGAACGCGACGGCCCGTCGAAATTACCCTTGGCGCTGTTGGCGTTGGCGCCGGAAATGGCGGTGCGCAGGGTATCGAGTCCCAGCCCGTAAGAGGCAAGCGCGCCGGTGTCAGCCTGAATCCGCACCGCCGGGCGCTGGCCGCCACTCAGGGTCACCAGGCCGACGCCGGACACCTGGCTGATCTTCAGCGCCAGGCGCGTGTTGACCAGGTTCTGCACTTCCGTCAGCGGCAGCGTGTCCGAGGTAATGGCCAGCGTCAGCACCGGTGCATCGGCCGGGTTGACCTTGGCGTACACCGGCGGCGCCGGCAAATCGGTCGGCAGCAGAGAACCACCGGCGTTAATCGCCGCCTGCACTTCCTGCTCGGCCACGTCCAGGGTCTGGCCCAGGCCGAACTGCAGGGTAACGATCGAGACGCCGGCCGCGCTGGTCGAACTCATGCGGTTCAGACCGGCCATCTGCCCGAAACGCCGTTCCAGCGGCGCCGTCACGGTGCGCGCCATGACTTCCGGACTGGCGCCCGGATACAAGGTTTGTACCTGAATGGTCGGGAAGTCGACCTGCGGCAGTGCCGACAGCGGCAGGAACTTGAACCCGACCAGCCCCGCCAGCACAATTGCCAGCATCAGCAGCGCTGTGGCAACCGGGCGGCGGATGAAAGGGGTTGACGGACTCATTGCTGCTCCGCGCCTTCACGCTGGCGGCGCGGGCGTTCGCCGCCGGCACCGTCACCACGGCGGCGCCGTTCAGCGTCGGCTGCGGGTGCGCCCGCCGCTGCTGCACCCGCCGCTGCAGGTGAGGTGGCACCCGGCGCTGCAGGCGCCGTCGCACCCGGCGCTGCAGGCGCCGTCGCACCAGCTGCCGGCGCGGCGCCCTCGGTCTGCGCCCCCCTGCCCCCACCATTGCGGCCACCGCGGCGGCCAGCGCCAGCACCACCTGCCGCCGGCTTGTCGCCTGGCAGCGTGACCTTGGCGCCATCCTTGAGGCGGTCCGCGCCTTCGGTGATGACCTGCTCGCCCGCTGTCAAGCCGGTCTTGATCTGCACCTTGTCCACCGTGGCCTGGCCACGCGTTACCGGGCGCACCGCGACGGTGCGCTCGGCGGCATTGAGCACGTACACGAAGTCGCCGGTGCTGCTGTTGCGCAGCGCCGTGACCGGCACCATGACCGCATCCTTGATGGTGCGCAGTTCGAGCCGCAGGTTGACGAACTGGCTGGGGAACAAGGCCTGGTCGTCATTGGCGAAACGGGCCTTGGCGCGCACAGTGCCGGTCTGCACATCGACCTGGTTGTCGAGCGCGGCGAACTTGCCCTTGGCCAGACTGTTGGTGCGGGTACGGTCGAACGCCAGCGCCGGCAAACCGCCGCCGCTGCGCATGCTGGCCTGCAGATCGGGCACCCGGTCTTGCGGCACCGCGAATTCGACGTCGATTGGCGACAGCTGGGTGATCACGGCAATGCCGGCCGCGTCGCCGCTGCCAACCAGGTTTCCCATGTCCACCACGCGCAAGCCGACCCGGCCCGTGATCGGCGCCTTGATCTGGGTGTAGCTCAGATTGAGTTTGGCAATGCCCTCGGCGGCGCGGTCGGTCATGGCCGTGCCTTCCAGCTGCTTGACCAGCGCGGCCTGGGTATCGACCTCCTGGCGCGCAATCGAATCCTGTTCCAGCAGCGTCTTGAAGCGCGCCAAAGTCACGCGCGCGCTGGCCAGCTGGGCCTCGTCGCGCTGGCGTTGGCCGGACGCCTGCAGCAGCGCCATCTCGAACGGACGCGGATCGATGGTCGCCATCACCTGTCCCGCCTTGACCAGCTGGCCTTCGCCGAAATGCACCTTCTGCAAAATACCCGACACCTGCGGGCGCACCGTGGCGGTGGCGGCGGCGGTCACGGTGCCCAGCGCATCGAGGCTGACGGGAATGTCAGCCACCTCGGCGGTGGCCACGCCGACCGTGGTGGCGCCGCCGCGTCCGCCGCGGCCGCCCGGCCCACCTGCGCCGGATCCGCCGCCAGGTCCGCCGGCCTGCATGCCGGGTCCGCCCCCTTCTTTCGGCTGATGGGTCAGGTACCAGGCCAGACCGCCCAGCGCGGCCATGGCCAGGACAGCGATGATGCTGCCGATGAGCTTGGTGCGGCGCTTGCGCGGTGGTTTGGTGGTGAGGGCGGCGTCCATGCTTGTCCTTGTCTCGATTGCAACGAATATCGGGGTGACTTTAGCATGCGGCTTGCGTTCCATATGTTTCATAGCGCACAGGAACGTTTACATAGGACAGCCCTTGCAAGTGCGCGCTGGCGCAGCGCAGCAGGGGCGAAAACCGGCGCCCCAATGACAACGGGCGCATGGTTCACATGCGCCCGTCATGACGGCCCGATCAAGCTGCTACAAGCCGTTACAAAATTGCTACAAACTAGCTCAAGGCGCGCTGCACATGCAGTGCGTGATCGCCTGGAACGGGGTACGGCCAGCCGACATATCGTTCAGCCAGCTCAGTTCCTTGCTCACGTCGGCCACTGCGCCCTGCGGCAGACCTGCCGGCAACATGCCCAGTTTGACCTGGACGTTGATGATCTGGGTCGAGGTGGCGCCCAGTTTGGTCAGCAGTTTTTCGAAGGCGGTACCGTCGCGTTCGATGTAAGCCAGGCGGTAGTTGTCGCCCAGCTTGGCGCGCTTGGCCGCCGATTTGACCGCATCGCCATAGCTGCCGATGGTATCGATCAGGCCGCGTTCTTTCGCTTGCATACCGGTCCATACGCGGCCCTGGCCCACTTCATCGATCTTGGCCGGGGTGGTCTTGCGTGCCACCGCGGCCTTGCCGGTGAAATCGCCATAGATGCGATTGACGCTGCTCTGGATCAGTTGGCCGAAACGCGGATCCAGCGGGCGCAGCGGGTTGTAGGCACCGGCCAGCCAGGTCGTGGTGTGGCCGGCGGTATGAATGCCAAGCTTGTCGGCAACCTTGTCAGCGGTTGGAATCAGCGAGAACACGCCAATCGAACCGGTCACGGTGGAGCGGTCGGCAATCACCTCATCGGACGACATTGAAATCCAGTAGCCACCCGAGGCAGCCACGTTGCCCATCGAAACGACAACCGGTTTGCCGGCGGCGCGGGTCAGTTCCAGTTCGCGCCGGATCAGTTCCGAACCGTAGGCGCTGCCGCCAGGCGAATCGACGCGCAGCACGATGGCCTTGATATTGTCGTCCTCGCGGGCCTGACGGATCAGGCTGGCGGTGGACTGGCCACCGATGGCGCCGGGTGCCGCCACGCCGTCGGTAATTTCACCGGATGCCACCACCACGCCGATCGCGTCGCCGAACAGTTTGGGATGCACGCGCGACAGGTAGTCGTTGAACGCGACCTGGCGGAAGGTTTTTTTCTCTTCGTCAAGGGCGCCGCGCTGGATCAGCATGGCACGCACTTCATCGAGCGTCTTCAGACCATCGATCAGCTTGTTGTCCATGGCGACCTTGCCGACATCGCCCTTGGCGTCTTCCATCAGCTTGGGCAGATCGTTGATCATTTTCATGACGCTGCCGGCTGGCAGTTTGCGGTTCTTCTCGACGTCGGCGGTGTAGCCTTCCCACATCGCGTTGTACAGATAGGCTTCCGCTTCCGACGCCGCCGGCGACGGACCATTGCTGATGTAGGGCTCGGCCGCGCTTTTGTAGGCGCCGACTTTCATCAGGTTCACGGTCACGCCGAGCTTGTCGAGCGCATCACGGTAGTAGTTGCGGTGACGGCCGAAACCTTCGATCAGCACATAGCCCATCGGGTGCATGTAGACCTCGCTGGCGTGCGAGGCCAGCAGGTAGCGCTTCTGGTTGTAGGCGCCGCCCCAGGCCACCACCGGCTTGCCGGCGGCCTTGACCCGGTCGATGGCCGCGCCCACTTCATGCAGG
>DASWMN010000189.1:0-37366 GCA_036399735.1 Telluria sp.
GGCAATTTCTCACAGGCGAACCATTTGAAATGTCTGACGCCAGGCTTGTTGCTCTGGGTGAAGTTGCAAAAATCGACCCCTCGATCCTGGAGTTAGCCGACTTGCCGCTGGGGTGGTGTGCAAATCGCGATACGTCAACGAGTTCTTGGCGACGTGAACGTAGCGATAGCGAAACGCCGTTCACTTGAGCACGCCATTAGGCATGAATTTACCTGGAGGTCCTGACGAAGGTATTAATCCCACCAGAAGAACCAGACCTTCGAATCGATCAAGCCGGCAGCCAGCGCTTCAATGCTCTCGGTGCCCTGGTCCACGATATCCGGGCAGTACAGATACTGTTCTTTGGCCAGTTCGAGCGCGGCTTCCCTGCTGCCTGGTGGGCGCGCGACCTGCATTTCGATGACGTCGCCGGTGATGCAGGCGACAGTGGCGCCGAATTTCTCGCCCCAGTACTTGAACAAGGCTGCGTGTTCTTCTGCGCTCGGGCATTCGTTCCACCCACCGATCCGCATATAACACGGCACCATCCATGCTTCGGCGGCGGGAATGATCGCGATATTGACGGCAGCATGCGGTTTTCCGGTCAGCACGTTACGGTGCGAGGAAAGGCCGTGCTCACTTGGCGCTTCGTCTGCGGGCCATTCGTCCTCTTCCAGATCGTAATATTCCGGATCGGATGCCTGGCGGTCGACAAACCAGTTGGCGGGATCGATTTTTCGCGCTGCGGCGATCAGCTCTTCAACCGACTGATCAGCGTTTGCTTCGTAGGTTTCTTCGGTGTGCTCGAACTCTTCGCTATCGCCAAGGATGACCGGAAAGCCATTGCCGGCCGACGCCAGTTCGCTGAGTTTGGACAGCGCCTCGCTGCCGGGCACCGTGTGCAATTTGAATGGGAAGGACATCTTGTCTCCGCAATAGTTGGGGGTCTTTTACGGAGACAACTTTATCATGCCAATAAATCCACCTGGGTTATTTCCCGGGCGGTTTTCCCAGGCCACCGCCGCCAACCTGATCGAGCCCCTCGCCGCTTGATTTGCTGGCGCCCTCGGGCGGTGGCACGTTGTAATCGTTGTTGCGCACCGCACCCGGGTTGCCAACGACTTTCGCTTCATCGCCGTTCGCGGAAGGATCTGCGGGATGGGTGGGAATTGGGGGATTCGCTTTTTGCTCGCTGTTCGACATGTTCTTGTCTCCTGAAAAGAGCGACGCGTTTGCGCCAACGAAAACATTCTAAGCAAGCAAGGCAAAAACCCGCGCAGCGTTGCCGCAGATAAAAAAGCCCTGCGGCGATTGCTCGGCGCAGGGCAAACGGGATACAAACGTGGCTTAGAACTTGGCGCGCACACCAAACACGAGGTTACGGCCTGGCAGTGGCGAAATATCCTTGAGCACCGAGGTCGAGGCGCGGATGTCTTCGTTGAGCAAGTTCTTCGCGAGCATGAACCAGGTCAGGTCTGTCTCACCGGCATGCATGGTGTAGGCGAGATTGGCGTTGAGCTGGTTGTACGACGGCGTGTTGCTGGTCTCGAACGAGGCCAGGCGGTCCTGCTCCATCGCATGCACCAGCGACAGCCCCGCGCGCAGTTCGCCCTGGCGATAGCCCACGCTCGCGCCCACGCGTGTTGAAGGCTGCAGCGGCAGGTTGCCGCCGCTGTCGAGCGAGCCGCGCGTGGTATCGCCAAACACCCGGCCCGACCAGCCCTGGCCCGTGTGGTTGAAGGTCAGCTCGGCTTCCGCGCCGTGCAGCTTGGCATCGGCCTGCTCGAAAATCCGCTGGCGCAGTTCGGTGCCGGGATTGCCTTCTTCGTCGACCAAGTTGCCGGTGATGTGACCGTAGATGAAGTCCTTCACGTTGTTCTGGAACAGGTTCAGTTTCCATTGCACCAGACCTGAGTTTTTCTGCAGGGTCAGTTCAACGTTGCGCGAGGTTTCTTTCCTGAAGTCCGCGTTACCGAGGTCGAAAGTCACGGTCGCGTCGTGCGGGCCGGACGAGTACAGTTCTTCGGTTGCCGGTGCGCGCTGAGCCACCGAGGCAGTCACGCCCACGGCGTAGCCCTGCATGAACGGCCATTGGCCACCGAGCGAGTAGGAGCCGAGGTGGAACGAACGGTCCTGGCCGGTAACGGGCTCGCGCTTGACCGATTCGAGGCGCGCACCGGCGTTCACGCGGACCACGCCAATATCGGTTTCTTCGACCAGGAAACCGGCGGTCGAGGTCGAGTGCGTGACGGGCACGGTGTCCGGCCCGCCTTCTGCGCTCAGGGCGGAGAAGTGGGTGTTTTCGGTTTGCATGCCGAAGGTGCCATGCCAGCCAGCCACCGGCTTGTGGGTCAGTTCCCAGCGCGATTCCAGCGAGCGGTTCTTGAAGATTACTTCCGGCGCGTTGTCGGCGCCCAGTTCGGCGTGCTCATAGTCGGTATAGCCTAGCTTGAACTTGAAGGTTTCAAAGCCGGCGAACGGCGTGTTGATCAGATTGTCGATGTCGTAGCGGGTCTGCTTCTGGTCGATCTTGGAACCTTCCTCGCTCGGGATGCCATACAGATTGCTCAGGGTGGATACCGAGGCGCCGAGGTGGCCCCAGCTTTCAATCAGCGAAGCGCCAAAGCCGCCGCTGCGCTGGCGCGTATCGGAATGCGGCAGGCGGCCGCTGGCCGAGTTCGGATCACCGAGGACGCGGTTTTCCGGGATTTTGTAGTCATCGGTGTCACGTACATTCCCGTCGGCGTGGACGGCAATGTTGCCAAAGGCGGCATCGGCCGTGGCGGAAGCGCCGCGTCCCTTGTCGACGCTGCTGTAACGCGCCTCGACCTGGCCAATCGGCTTTGGTTCGAGGGCAGTGGGAATGCGCTCATTGACCACGTTGACCAGACCGCCAATTGCGCCTGAACCATACAGCAGGGCAGCAGGGCCGCGCAGAATTTCGATCTGCTGGGCAATGGCGCCTTCAGCAGCAACGGCGTGGTCGTTCGACAAGCCGGACACGTCGGTCACGGCCATGCCGTTCTCCAGCATCTTGACGCGTGCACCTTCCAGGCCGCGGATGATGGGGCGGGAAGCGCCGGCGCCGAAGGCGGAGGCGGACACGCCCAGTTCCTGCGACAAAGTTTCACCGAGAGAACTGCCGACTTTGTCGCGCAGTTCGTCGCCGGACAAGATCTTGGCGGGCGTCAGAATCTGGTCCCCTTCCGTGTTTTTGAAGGGGGAGGCGGTGACCACCACCTTGGCGATGGGAGCATCGTCCGGCTCCGCCTGCGACATGGGCGCGACGATGGACAGGATGGCGCTAGCGATCAGCGTGCGTTGAACATTCATGGGTACCTCAAACAATGAAATAGTGACGGGCGAAACAGCGCGGGCGGCGAAAGGCCCGTGCGAACTTATCGTGTGGTGGCGCGTCATAGTTGAGGTGGAGCACGCGACTGGAATACGCAGTCGGTGGTAATGCAGCAGCTTTGCGTCGCTGGCGAAAGGATTGCCAGCGGCACGGGAATCGTTGCCGCCAGTGCCTGTAAGGGACTGGCGAGCGCAGAGGAAAATTGTGCGTGCGCCAGGCAATCGGCACAGCCGAGGTCCTGGAGCAGCGCTTTCGTCGCCGTGCTTTGCACGGGCGAAAAATGGGTCACTGTGTGGGCGAGCGCGGCGTGCTGCGACCAGAGCAGCACAAAGCACAGCATCAAACGGCGCAGTACACGCCGATGAATGGTCGAGATCGCCGCAACACCTGGTGTGCGTCGTGAATACATGGATTACCTCAGACAGATAGCGAAACCGACCACAGCGCGCACAGCGCTTGCGCGCATGCCGGCATGGTCAGGGAGCGATGAATGTCAGGCTTGAGGTGGCGCGCGGGACTGGAAGACGCAGACGGTGCGGATGCAGTCTGCGGAAGGGATGGCAGCAATCTGATGGACGGACCCGATATCGAGCGCTGGCAACACGTACGACGGGCTGCCGACGGCCGAGGCCATCTGCGCATAGGTCAAACACTGGGCACAGCCAGCGTCATCGATCACACTGTTCGGGAGCGTGCGCTTGCCATTGGTCTGCGCCTGCGCCGCCTGGTCCGCACTGCCGGTCCAATGGGACACGGCGTGACTCATCGCCGACTGCTGCGAAACGAGCAGCAGAAGCGACAGCAGGACACGGAGGAACAGGTTGCGGTTCATTGACAGATAAACATGTCGGGATTTGAATTGCTCATATTTTAGTAGCAAACCGCTTCGCCGTGCTGATTTCTTTGGCAAAGGCATCAGCACGTGCGATGTATGTATGGCGATGGCGCCCTGCTATTTGGCTTTCTCGCGCGCGATCCATTCGTCGATATGGGTCTCCAGCGCGCCCAGCGGAATCGAGCCCGTGCCGAGCACTTCATCGTGGAAAGCACGCAGGTCGAAGCGCGGTCCGAGCGCGGCGCTGGCCCGTTTGCGCAACTCCGAAATCTTCAGCTGGCCGACCTTGTACGCCAGGGCCTGACCCGGCCAGCCAATGTAGCGGTCGATCTCGTTGACGATGTCCTGTTCGGTTTTCGGGGCATTGGCCTTGAAGTAATCGATGGCTTGCTGCCGGCTCCAGCCTTTTGCGTGCATGCCGGTATCGACCACCAGCCGCACGGCGCGCCACATTTCGTAGGTCAGCTGGCCAAACTTGTCGTATGGATTGTTATACAGGCCCATGTCATAGCCGAGCTGCTCGGCGTACAGGCCCCAGCCTTCGCCGTAGGCGACGAAGTAGGCGGTCTTGCGGAACATAGGCAACTGTTCGAGCTCGAGCCCGCGCGCGAACTGGAAGTGGTGGCCGGGCACGGCTTCGTGCAAGGTCAATGCCAGCATTTCCCAGGTCGGCCGTACTTCCGGCTTGTACAGGTTCACATAATAGAATCCGGCACGCTTGCCGTCGGCGGCAGCAGGCTGATAGTAGGCGGTGGTGGTGTCGGGCGCGATGTTGTCCGGGATAGCACGCACGCCGTAGGTCAGCCTTGGCAACACGGAAAACACTTTAACCAGTTCCGGGTCGATGCGTTTACTCATCGCCTGGTAGGCCAGCAGCAAGTCGGCGCCATTCTTGTGGAAGAACTGCGGATCGCTGCGCAGGAAGGTGAAGAACTGCTCCAGCGTGCCCTTGAATCCGGCTTCGGTTTTGACTTCTTCCATGCGGGCACGAATGCGCGCCACTTCCGCCAGGCCGGTGGCGTGGATAGCGTCTGCGCTCAGGTCGGTGGTGGTGTAGTAGGAGGCCAGCAGGTCGTAATAAGCCTTGCCGTTTGGCAGGGCAGAGGCGCCGATGGTGCTGCGCGACTTGGGCAAGTAGGTGCTGTCGAAAAACTTCGACAGGCGGGCGTACGCGGGTACGACCTTGTCGCCGATCACCTGCGCGGCCTGGCTGCGCAAGACAGTCTTCTGCGCTTCGGTGAAGCTGTCCGGCAAAGTGAGGAAGGGTTTGTAGAAGGCGCTCTCGAGCGGCTTGGCGCTGGCCTGGCGGGCGATCTGCTTGCTCACGCGCTGCATCAGCACGGCAGGCGGCATGATGCCTTCCTTGATTCCCTGCTGCAACAGGATAATGTTTTGGTCGATCAATGCAGGCAGCGCGGTCAGACGCGCCAGCCAGTCCTTGAAATCCTTCTCGCTTGTGAAAGGCAGCACTTCTGCCATGCCGTCCAGCGTCTGCACGCCGCCGGACATACCGATCGGCAGCAGATACTCATGGAAACGCTGGCGCGCCACCGCCTGTTTGAGCTGCCACTCGAAGGTGTCGTAATTGAGCTTGTCGATTTCCGACAGGGTTTTGCGGTCGATCTTGTGCAGACGTTCCAGCGCGGCACGGTCTGCTGCATCGCGCTTGGCAATGGCTTGCAGGCTTTGGTCCGACCAGCGGTCGTTAAAGCGGTTATCGCCCTGGAAGCTGGCGTTTTCCGGGCTGTCGCGCAGTCCGCGCTCCCACTCGTCGGCAAATAACTGGTGCAGGGCAGGGTTATCTTGTGGCGCTGCAAATACAGGACTGGCGGCCAGAAAGGCCAGGGCTACTAAGGCACGTCGCATGGTCGGGCTCCTTGTTGGGTCACAAAGTGTAGCGCATTCCGACCTGCCTGTTGGCTAGATCTGGTCGAGCGGTATTTCGTAGGTGCCGCCGCTCACATCCGACAGGTTCAGCTTTACAGCGCTGGCCTCGTCGCCCGATTGCGTGAGCTGAAAATTGGCGTTGGCCTGGTAGGCATGCATCCTGCCGCCCTCGGCCAGTTTGTATTTGAGGGTGTAGGTTCCGGCAGGAAGCTTTTCGGCCACGAATTTTTGGCCGTGATGGACAAACATGCTGCGCACCGTTCTGCCGTTGCGGTACAAGCGCACATCGGCATCGATGTCGCCGCTGCTGTTGTCGATCTCGACGCTCGATGCGCCGTCGGAGAAGTACTGCACGTCGCTGCCGAGGTAGCCGTGCGGGAGCCGTTTGGCGGGCACTTTTTCCCACGGGCGCTCGGGCCATACTGCCGGCGCGCTGTCTGCGCTGCTGGCCGATGGCGCCATCGTGGCCTGCAGCTCATCAATGGTCTGGGCTGGCTTTCTGAAGTGCGCGACGACAAAGAACAGGGCGGTCGCAACGACCACCCCCACGCACAGACGCATGCCGTACTGGTCGATCCAGGCGCCTGCTCCTACCGGCCCCGGGCGCGGAGAAGGCGCTTCTGCCGGCACCGCCTTTTGCTCCTGCCTGGCAATCCAGCGGTCGTGCGTGGCCCGTTTTTCAGGGTCGCGCAACACGTCCCACGCCTGATTAATCAGCGTCATCCGTCGCACGGCATCGGGATCCGGGTTGCGGTCCGGATGGTACTTCTGCGACAGCGCGCGGTAGGAGGCCTTGATGACTTCCACCGGTGCGCTGCGGAGGACCTTGAGCTGGTCGTAATGCGTTTCGAATAGTTGCGTCACGTGCACTTTGGTTGAATTGACAAAAGAGCATTGTATTCGTCTTGTGCAGGGCAAGGCAATCTCTGGCCGGTGCCAGTTTTCCGTTCGCGAGCGCACAGTCAAAATACTCAGCTGTATGTACTCTCTTCGCATCCCTTTCCGAGAGATTCTTATGGACGATGTGCCGCGCTATCCCATTCGCCTGAACGTCAACGGGCAGACGCATCAGCTCGAATTGGCGGCATGGGTTTCCCTGCTGGACCTGCTGCGTGACCGGCTCGGCCTGACCGGCACCAAGAAGGGCTGCGACCACGGGCAATGCGGCGCATGCACGGTGCTGGTCGACGGAAAGCGTATGAATGCCTGCCTGACGCTGGGCGTGATGCAGAATGGGAAGCGCATTACGACGGTGGAAGGTTTGGCCAATGGTCAGCAGCTGCATCCATTGCAGCAATCCTTTATCGATAACGATGCCTTCCAGTGCGGCTATTGCACACCCGGCCAGCTATGTTCCGCCGTCGGCTTGATGGAAGAGGGCGAAGCGGGCACGGTTGCCGACGTCCGCGAACTCATGAGCGGCAACATCTGCCGCTGCGGCGCCTATCCGCAGATTGTCGCTGCCGTCAGCCAGGTCATGGGCTTGCCCGACGATGAGGACGATCCCGATCGGCGCTACGTGCCAGGCACGGTGCCCGCATGAACCCTTTGCGCTACGAATTGCCCGCAGATCTGCAAGGCGCGCTGCTGGCCAGCGCCGGGCCGGGTTGCATGCCGATTGGTGGCGGCACCAACCTGATTGACCTGATGAAGGAGCGTGTCGTACAGCCGCGCACACTGGTCGATCTGAATCAGTTGCCTTTGGCGCAGCTGCAGGACGCGCCGGATGGCGCTCTGTTGCTGGGCGCCTTGATGCGCAATGCCGACACTGCCTACCATCCACGTATTCGCACCGATTATCCTTTGCTTTCCGCGGCGATCCTGGCCGGCGCCTCGCCGCAGATTCGCAACATGGCCAGCAACGGCGGCAATTTACTGCAGCGTACGCGCTGCCACTATTTCTATAACGTCGACCTGCCTTGCAACAAGCGCACGCCCGGCAGTGGTTGCTCGGCAATTGGCGGCGTCACGCGCCAGCACGCCATACTTGGGGCCAGTCCGGATTGCATTGCCACCCATCCGTCGGACATGTGCGTGGCACTGGCCGCACTGGATGCACGCGTGCATGTGCGCGGCGCGGGCGGCGAGCGGATCATTCCATTCGCCGACTTCCATCGCTTGCCAGGCGCGCACCCGGAGCAGGATACGACGCTCGCGCCGGGCGAACTCATCACGCACATCGCCTTGCCGCCCGCGCAGCAGTTTGCCGCGCGCTCGGTATACCTCAAGTTTCGCGATCGCGCATCGTATGCCTTTGCGCTGGTGTCGGTTGCTGTCATGCTCGATATGGATGAGGCTGGCAGTGTCCGCGCAGCCCGCATTGCCCTGGGCGGCGTTGCGCACAAGCCATGGCGTCTTCCGGCGGCCGAGCAGGTGCTGGCTGGTCAGGCACTCACGCCTGCCGTGTGCGGTGCGGCGGCGGATATTCTTCTCGCTGGCGCAGTCGGGCAAGGTGGCAACGACTTCAAGATTCCGATGGCGCACCGCGCGGTCGTGCGGGCCTTGTTGCAGGCAGGAGGTATGGCATGAGCCGATTGATCGACGCATTGCGCACGCCGGTCGCCGAGGCCGGCACCGGGCCAGTGTCCATTGGGATGGCGGTTTCGCGGGTCGATGGCCGCGACAAGGTGACAGGCGCGGCACGCTACGCCGCTGAATATCCCGCCGAGGGATTGCTGCATGGCGTGGTGGTCAGCGCAACGATTGCCAAAGGACGCATCAGCGCCATCGATGACGGGGCTGCGCTGGCCGTTCCTGGCGTAGTTTCGGTCCTGACGCATTTGAACCGGCCGGCTGTCAGCGCGGTCAATCTGTTTTACAAGGATATGACCGCGCCCGGTGGTTCGCCGTTCAAGCCTTTCGGCAGCGACAAGATACTGAGCCACGGTCAGCCTGTTGCACTGGTCATTGCGGAAACGTTTGAAGCGGCGCGCCACGCCGCCGGTCTGGTCGCAGTCACGTATGCGTCCGCACCACACGAAACGCGGCTGCATGCCAGCCTGGCGCGCAGTCACGAGCCCAGAAAAAAGCGTCCGGGCTACTCGCCGCCGCCTGCGCCGAAAGGCGACGCCGACCGTGCCTGGGAGGACGCGCCGTGCAAGATGCAGGGCGATTACTACGCCGGCGTCGAGCATCACAATCCGATGGAACTGTTCGCCTCGACCGTCATTCCTGGTCCGGATGGCCATCTGACCATCTACGACAAGACGCAAAGTTCGCAGAACTGCCGATGGTACCTCTCGCATGTGTTCGGGCTGCCGAAGGACAAGGTGACGGTGCGCAATCCGTATGTGGGCGGGGCATTCGGGGCTGGCTTGCGGCCGCAATATCAACTGCCACTGGCAGTCATGGCAGCATTGCAGTTGCAGCGCCCGGTGCGGGTGGTGCTCACGCGCCAGCAAATGTTCACTTTTGGCCATCGGCCGGAAACGCAGCAGCGCGTCCGGCTTGCGGCCGATGCCGATGGGACGCTGCGTGCCATCATCCATGAGGCAGTGGCGGAAACATCGTATAACGAGGAATTCGTCGAGACCGTGGTGAACTGGTCCGGCCAGCTTTACGCCTGCGACAACATCCGTCTCGCCTACCACGTTGTCGAACTCGACCGCTTTACCCCGATTGACATGCGCGCTCCGGGCGCGGCGCACGGCGTGCACGCGCTCGAAGTCGCGATGGATGAGCTGTCTTATGAGTTGCAGATGGATCCGCTCGCGCTGCGCCTGAAAAATTACGCCGACACCGATCCTTCGAGTGGCTTGCCTTACTCCAGCAAGGAGTTGCGCGCATGCTATGAGCAAGCCGCACGCCGTTTTGGCTGGGAAGCACGCCCGCTGGCGCCGCGCTCGATGCGGGTGGGGCAGGAACTGGTCGGTTGGGGGATGGCCAGCGGCATCTGGGACGCGCTGCAAATGTTTGCGCGCGCGCATGCGGTACTGCACGCAGATGGCAGTCTGGTCGTCAGCAGTGCAGCCAGCGATATTGGTACAGGCACCTACACCGCAATGGCCATGATTGCCAGCGCGGCACTTGGCCTGCCCCTGGAACAGGTTCGTTTTCAGCTGGGCGACTCGACCTTGCCGGTGGCGCCGGTCGAAGGCGGTTCATCGCACGTGGCCACGGTCGGCTCGGCGGTGCAGGGCGTCTGCGATAAATTGAAATGGCGTTTGTTCCGTCTGGCGAAGGCGATGCCGGGTTCAGTGCTGGCCAAGGCCCATTTCAAGCAGGTGGAATTTGCGGAAGGGTGCATTCGTCTGCGTGCCGCGCCAGAAAAAGCGATCAGGCTGGCAGATCTGCTCGCGGCAAGCGGCAAGGAAAGCGTCGACGATAAATATATGCTGATCCCGTCGGCGTTGAAGAAACGCAAATTCCAGCGCGCCACGCACAGCGCCGTGTTTTGCGAGGTGCGGGTGGACGAGCAGTTCGGTACGGTGCGCGTGACGCGCGTGGTCAGTGCCGTGGCGGCCGGGCGGATCATCAACGCCAAGGCTGCGCGCAGCCAGATTGTCGGCGGCGTGGTGTGGGGCATCAGCCAGGCATTGCACGAGGAAACGCAGGAGGATCCGCGTCTGGGTCGCTTCATGAATCACAACCTGAGCGAGTATCATGTTCCAGTCAATGCCGACATTCACGATATCGACGTGATCTTTGTCGACGAGGACGACCGCGTCGTCAGCAGCATCGGCGCCAAGGGCGTGGGGGAGATCGGACAGGTCGGCGTTGCCGCAGCAGTCTGCAACGCGATCTACCATGCGACCGGCCGCCGAGTGCGCAGCACGCCGATGACGCCCGACAAGGTGATGCTGCCGGGCGATCGGCGCTAGCCTCTTACTTTACCGCGCAGTATCCGAACGCCTGGCTGCCGTTCGGCTGGACGGTTCTGTTGTAGTCCTTGCCGGAAGCTTTCAGGGTGCTGCCTGTCTGCGTCCAGTCGGCGTTCCACAGGTTGTTGACGGTGCCTTGGACGGTCAACTGCACTTTCCAGTCGACCGGCGTGGTGCCGCTGTTTCTCACAGTAACGTCGGCGCAATAGCCGCTGTTCCATTCCGAGCTGACGCGCAGCGTGGTGGAGATGCCCGGCGGTGTTGGCGTCGGCGTCGGCGTTGGCGTTGGGGTCGGTGTCGGTGTTGGGGTTGGCGTTGGGGTTGGCGTTGGCGTTGGTGTCGGTGTTGGTGTAGGCGTCGGCGTCGGCGTTGGAGTCGGTGTTGGCGTTGGTGTTGGCGTTGGCGTCGGTGTGGGCGTAGGCGTCGGGGTTGGCGTCGGCGTTGGCGTCGTATCCCACAGTCGCTTCAAAAGCGAAACCTTGTCAGCCCAGACAGTCTTCCAGTCATCCTGCAAGATTCCGCCGGTGTCGCCGCTGTTCGGATTCCAGGTCCAATAGAAGGAACTGGTCATCCCGCGCTGCTTCATGTAGCTTACCAGCGCGTCCTGCCAGATCTTGTCCTTCGCGTTGCCGCCATGGCCGTACTTGCCGCCGAATTCGCCGATGACCACGGGATAGGTGGCGGCAAAGCGGCCGAAATGGGCGTCCCAGATCGCAGGCAGATTGGCGGGGAAGTTGGAGGCGTTGAAATAGTCCATGTTGTACACGTCGGGACCGTAGACGTGCGGCGACAGCACCAGCTTGTTGCGTGGAATGTTCAGGGGCTTGCACGCGAGCGGCTCCAGGTTGCCACCCCAGAAGTGACCGGCATTCCCCTGGCAGCTGGGGTTGCGCTCAATTCCTTCGACAAAGATCAACAAACGTGGGTTGACCGCCAGGATGCGCGCCGAGGCCCGTTCCGCCGCAAGATTCCAGTCAGTTGCGGTATTGCCCGTACCCCAGGTGGCGCTGCCATGCGGCTCGTTCTTGATATCGATGCCGATCAGGTTCTGCAGACCGGAGAAGTGCTGTGCCAGATATTCCAGATCGGTCAGCCATTGCGCTTCGCTGTAGGCGGGCGTGTACCACAGCTCCGAAATCGCCTGGCAGTCGGGTCGGTGATGGTCCAGCAGAATGTACATGCCGCGGCGGTCGACTTCCTTCAGGAAAACGTCGAGCCACTGGCTCGAATTGAGCCCGACCAGGTCCGGATTCAAGGTGGCGTCAAAGTTGGGCTTGCCGTTGCCGCGAAACGCGGCCGGACACAGCGGCACGCGAATGGCATTGAAGCCGTTGTTCTGCATCTGGGTCAGCATGTCCTTCCAGTTACGCGCCCACAAGCCGTGCACCGAGTTGTCTGGCGTTTCAAAACCGAACCAGTTAACGCCGCGCAGCACGATCTGCTGGCCGTTGTCATTCAGTATCTTCGTGCCTGACACGGTATGTGCCTGCAGCGGCGCGACCGCCGCCAGGGTCATGGCGACAGCGAGCGCAATGCGGCGCAGGCGGAGGTGTTTGATTGTCATTGTGTGTCCTCTTGAGTAAGTTGCTGGTTTTAAAGCGTTTGTTCCAGCGGTCGGTAGCGCAGCAGCGAGGCCAGCGCACCGCTGTTGCGGGCATTAAATGCGGCACTGGCCGCCCGATAGCGCTCGCGCGCGCTGGCCAATGCGGCTTCCTCACGCGGCAGCTGCGTTCGTAGTTGCTCCAGCGGCCCGGTTGACACGGTAGCCTGGGTGGCCAACATGAACAGGGCGCCGGTCAGTTCGCCCTGGCTTTGTTTATAGGCATTAATGGCAGCCGGGTCGTCCAGTTTGACGCGCTTGGCGGGTATCGCGGTCGAACGCTGCAATTTTTCGCGCAGCTGTAGCAGCAAGTGCGGATCGACGCTGCCGGCAACGCTATTGAGCGCCGCCATCGCCACGGTGGCGCGCTGTTCTTGTATGGCAGCGATCTCGCTCCACGCTTCGTCGCTGCTGGCCTTCAAGTGGTTCAGTTTGCGGTAGGTATCAGCGACTGCGCCCGCAACCAGTGCGAGCGCGGCAGCCACCAGGGTAAAGCTGATAATGCGAGTTTTCATGGACATTGTCCTCCGGTATTGGACCGACAAGCGCCGCGCACGCCACGGTGCGCGGCGCCTGCGCCTTAGTTGACGGCGATGGTGCAGTTACGGCCGGCCCACTTCAGGTTCAGCGGCAATGGTTTCGCACCGCTATAGCCCAGTTGCATGCCAAAGCTGACGCTGCCGTTAGCCGGGACCGACTGGTTGTACGACACGCCCGATGCCTGGAAATTACGGCCCGACTGGCTCAGCGTCGCGCTCCAGGAATTGGAGAGCATCACGTCGTTCGACTCGGTCCAGGTCAGCGACCAGCCGTCAATTGGCGTCGCGCCGGTATTGCGCAAGGTGATGGCCGGCACCTGCCCACTGCCCCAGTCGTTGCTGGTGTTGAACTCCACCGCGCAATTGCCAGCCACCACGACATCCTTGTCGACTTCGGTCGCGCTGACTGTCACGCTGCTTGCCGTGTTGGCCGACACGGTAAAGGTGGCGCTGCCATTGACACTGTCGGCGTCGTTGGCGGCGGCGATCGTCACGTTCTGCGCCACGTTCCAATTGGCCGGCGTAAAGGTCAGGGCCGAACCGGTCGTCACAACCAGGTCGGTGTCGCCCGCAGTGCGCGCTACTGCGACGGAAACGTTGGCTTTTGGTGCCGCGCCCAGCCGGACCTGGAAGGGGCGGCTGTTGCCTTCTGGTACAGACAGCGGCGCGCCGCTGACCACCAGGGTGACTGGCACCACAACGTCCTTGTCGATTTCCGTGGCGGTGACGGCAGCGGCTAGGTGCCCGGTGGCGCTGAAGTTGAAGCCGGCGCTGCCATTGAGCTGGTCGGCGTCGACCGCGGCGCGGATCGCGACTGGCTGGGCCACGTTATAGTTGGCCGGCGTGAAGACCAGGCTGGTGCTGGCGGTGGTCAGGTCGGCATCGCCGCCGGCCACCTTGGCAACCGCGACGGTCACATTGGCCGCCGGTGCTTTCGACAGGGTGATGCCGACGTTGGCGCTGCCGCCTTCCGGTACCGCGAGCGATGCCGTGCTGGCCAGAACCGAGGGGGTGTCGGTGCCGCCGATCAGGTTGGCATAGTCGGTCATTGCCATGGCGATGTCGGCCTGGGCCCAGAAGCGGTGGTAGCGCCAGGTTGGCGCAGGGCCGCCATCCAGATAGGCTTTCAGTTTTGGCCACTGCGGATCTTGCTGGTACTTCGGTCGCATGCTCAGGAAAGTCGCGCTCGAGTTGATGGTTGCACCCTGGCCGTTGGTGCCGGTCCAGCCCGAGGGAATGTAGACGCCGGAGCCGGTCGCCGGATCGTAGGCATCGTCAAAGCGCAGGTAGTCGGCGCGTTTCTCGTCGACCGCCAGACCGAGCGAATCCTGATTCTTGGCCCACATACGGTCCAGCAATTGCTTCGCCATCGCTTTGGCGGCCGCGTGGTTGGCCTTGGCTGCGTAGTAGATCAGCGTGCGCGCATAGGCGGCGGCGACGCCGACGTCATTGGTGGTATCGACCACGGTGACGCGCAGGCCGGCGTTGGCACCTGGCGCGGCAGCGTTCCAGGTATCAGGCTGACCGCTCCAGGACAAGGTGTTCGGAATCGCAAAGCTGCCGTCGGCCGACAGGGTGGTGCGCGACAGTGCCCAGCCTACCCATTTGTCGAGCACGGTCTTGGCGCGGGCATCGCCGGTGGCGTAGTAGTACTCGGCCACGCGCTGCATCGACCAGGCCTGGAAACCGAACCAGGTGTTCGACGCCGGGTCGTGGTAGACCGGTTTTTCATCGTAGAACATGCCGTGGAAGGTGGCGGTGCCTGCCGGTGCTGCCAGGTAGTCGCCGCCATAGCTGTTGGTGGCGCCGCCGGCGATCGCACCGTCGGCCGATTGCAGCCAGCGATAGAACTCGAGCTGACGGGTCAGGCTCTTGCCCCAGTCGCCGGCGGCGCTTGGCGACAGCGGCTTGAAGTCCGGCAGGCTCGACAGCACCCATGCCGCCAGCGGATTCTGGTAGCCGAAGTGGTTGTGGCTGGAGCCGATGCGCCATGCCCAGCCGGCGTTGGTGTCAGTCGCGCCGCCCCAGGCGTAGTACCAGCTCATCAGGTAATGCTGGTTGTCGCGCATGCCTTGGTTGTCGGTGGCTCCGCTGCCGCCCGGGCAGGTGGTGTTGCCCACGCAATTGCCGATTTTCTTGAAGTACTTGTCGAACATGGCGTAGCGCAGATAGTCGCCCATCTTGGCCGCTTTCTTGACCAGGTCGGCCACGTCAGCGCTCTTGCCCTGTGCCTTGGCCCAGACCGAAGCCCAGTAAATCGCCTGCACGGCGCGTGCATCGGCGTCCGGCGCATTGGTGTAGCGCCATTGTTTGGCGTAGCTGGAATCGCCGATGAACAGGCTCAGGAATCCCTGCTGGCCACCGGTGCGGCCCCATTTGAAGGTTTCGCACGAAGGGTGGGGCACGGTTTCCCACACCGATTCCTGGGCGCCGCGCTGGAAGGTGTTGATGTAGGCCGGCTTGGTGGTGCCGTCGCCGCAGCGGCCGTAGCCGTACCAGTTGTCCACGTCCATCAGCCAGTGCATGCCGTAGATGTCGCGGGTGCCGTAGGCAGTCTGCAGCTCGTTGGCAATCGGGTCGGTGCCGACCGGCACGCCGCTATTCAGCGGCGCGGGATAGCTTTTCGGCAGGTCATATTCGCCCGCGTAGGTGGCCGGCTTGGCTGGATTGTAGAAGCTGTTGGTGGGCTGGTCGGCCTGGGATGGAATGATGTACTTCTCCATATTGGCCCAGGCCGCGTTCAGTGGCCCCCAGTCGCCGGTGGCGCGGCCGTACTGCGCTTCCATCCACAGCCAGAAACTGTAGGCCTCGGAGGTGGTTTCGTGGCCGTGGTCAGGCGCTTCGACCATCAGGGTTTCCACGGAATGGTAAGGCACGCCTTCGGCGCTGAAGTAGCCGTTGGCCGGGTTCTTGATCTTCTGGTACTGGGCCAGGAAGCGCTTGTTGTACTCGGAATCCGGCGCGGCGTTTGCCACATGCATCAGCGACAGGGTGAGGGTCGTACCCGCCGCGATGGCGAGAATGGCGCGGCTGGCCCAGTTCAGACGGGGCGTGGATTGTTGGACGGCGCTGGTGAGGTGAGTCATGGAAAGTCTCCTGCTTGGTTGATTGATTTTTATGAAGAAACTGGTGTGTAAAAATTGCTAATAGTGCATCAATACTGTCAAATAAAACTTGATCAAAAGAAATTTAGATGCAAATCGCATTTAACAGTTTTAAATGAAATCGATTTCATTTTTTACTGAAACTTACATGTATTTTTTGCCATAAAAAATTGTATTTGGGAAAATAAAAGACGCGACTATCCAGTGGCGTCATAGAGGAAATATGATTTCCTGGAGGCCCGTCTGACGAAAAATAAAGTTTGAAAACTTTTCGTATGTACGGCAGGTTAGCGGTTTCAGCCGCAGAGTGTCAAGCTAGTTGGTGACATTCTGCGATCATATTTTGTTAACTGTATTGACCGAATAATGTTGCCTATGTGGCGTCATTACAAACCGCCTTCCCAGCAGCATTTGCAGCGATGCCGGTTTCGATATCGGACCGGATTTCTGTCCATGGGTTTCGATAGAGGATGGGCTCCATACTGCTGAGTGGACGATGTACAGACATTCCCTGTATTGTTGCTAAGGCGGCAATTGGATCGGATCGGAGTGAACATGCGGGCAATGAAGTATTGGAATGCACTCTTGCTTGCGGCCTGTGCCTCGAGCGCAGCGCAAGCGCAGGAAGTGAACGCGGTCGATTACAACGATGCCTTGCGCATGGCCCGGCAGAGCGCCGGCGCGGTGCAGGGCGCCGAACTCGACATGCAGGCAAAAACGCTGCAGGCAGCGGCGTTGCGGCGCATCGACGGGCCTGATCTGCGTTTGTCGGGATTCCTCGGGCGGGTGTCCACCAGCGTGAATCTGGACACGAGTGGGCTGGCGCAAGCCGGCAATCCCATCATCGACAATTTGCCGCAGATTCCCGGCCTGAATCTGCCGGAGATTCCTAACTCGATCGGCACCGACCGCATCGTCAACCTGCGTTCGCTTGGTCTGGCATCGGTATGGCCTTTGTACACAGGCGGGCGCCTGGACGCGGTCAAGCGCATTGCGGCAGGGCGTGCCGAGGAAGCGGGCGCCGCGCTTCAGAGCAGCGACGAGGAGATCGCAGGCCAGTTGGCGCAGCGCTATTTCTCGGTGCAGCTGGCGCGCGAAGCATGGCGTTTGCGCGTGGCTGCCGTCACAGTGGTTGCTGACCATCAGCGCATGGCCGGCAAGCTGGAGCGCACTGGTCTGATCTCGAAAGTGGAACGATTGAAGGCCGATGTGGCGATGGACAACGCCACGCGCGAGGCTGCAAAAGCCAGGAGCGATCTCGACATCGCCCAGCTTGCGCTGAGCCGCCTGCTCGGCCGCAAGGACCTTGTGCAGCCGAGTACGCCGCTGTTCGTGCATGGCGAGAGCGTCGGTTCGCTCGCATCGTTTGTCGACAGTGCCCTGACATCGAACGCTGCCTTCAAGCAGATCGAGAGCAAGCGCACCCAGGCTGCGGGCGCGCTCAAGCTGCAAGGCAGCGAGTACAGTCCGACCGTGGTGGCCGTAGCCAATTACAACCTGAACCGTGGCGGTGGCACCTATGCGCGCACCAACTGGCTGGTCGGCATGTCGGTCAGCGTGCCGCTAGTGGACCGGATCGACAAATCAAAAATGCGTGAAGCGGCGCGGCTTGAGCAGCAGCGCGTGGAGGTCATGGCAGAGCAGGCCAAGCGCGACATTCCAACGCTGACCGAAAACCAGTGGCGCACGATGGAAAACGCGCGTCTGCGCTACCTGTCGATGCAATCGGCCATTGAACTGGCGAACGAAACACTGCGCCTGGCGCAGGTCGGCTTCAAGAACGCGCAAGCGACTTCGAGCGATGTTGCTGACGCCTCGCTCAACCTGACCAAAACGCATCTTGAACGAGCCCAGGCCGCGTACGAATACGATCTGGCGCTGGCGAAACTGCTCGGTATTGCAGGCCAGCCGGAGCGACTTGCGTCCCTGTCTACATCGGCCAGCAACGTCATTGAACTTACGAAAGACTGAACACCATGTCGACTTCCTCCAAAAAAATTGGTACCGGACTCGGCGCCGTGCTGATCATCGCGTTGCTGGGCTGGGGACTGCATGCCGCCTTTCAGCCAGTCAGCCAGCCGGTGCAGGGCCAGCTTGAAGCGCAGGAAACCAATGTCTCGTCGAAAGTGCCGGGCCGGGTCGGCAAAATTCACGTCGCGCTTGGCGCCAGGGTGACGCAAGGGCAGGTGCTTTTCGAGCTTGACAGTCCGGAAGTACGGGCCAAGATGACGCAGGCGAAAGCAGCGCAGGACGCCGCTGGCGCTGTGTATCAAAAGGCGCAGGCGGGCGCCCGTCCGGAAGAAGTGAGCGCGGCCAAGTTCAACTGGGAACGGGCGCAGACTGGCGCCGGCATTGCCAAGCTGACCTATCAGCGTGCGCAAGCCATGTTCACGGAAGGCGTGATCGCACAGCAGAAACGCGATGAAGCCGAAGCACAGTGGCGTGCCGCCGAGCAGCTTGCGCAGGCAGCGCGGGCCCAGTACAACATGGCAAAAATCGGTGCGCGGCCGGAAGACAAACTGGCGGCCGAGGCGCAGACGCGCCAGGTCGGTGGTGTGGTGGCAGAAACCGAAGCTGCACTCGCGGAAACGCAGATCAAGGCGCCTGCTGCAGGAGAAATAAGCAAGGTGTCGATCCAGACGGGAGAGCTGGCGCCGCAGGGCTTTCCGGTGATGACGCTGGTTGACCTGTCCGATATTTGGGCGGTCGTGTCGGTACGGGAAGATGAATTCAAACCCTTTGCGGCGGGCACCGTGCATGAAGGCTATGTGCCCGCGCTCAAGGTCCGGGCACAGTTCAAGGCTACCTACGTGGCGGCGCTACCGGCCTTTGCAACCTGGCGCGCCGCGCGACCCGGCGGCACCGATCTGCGTACCTTCGAAGTGCGGTTACGGCCGACCACGGTAATCGCTGGCATGCGGCCGGGAATGACCGTCGTGTTCGACCGCTAAGCTCGCCTGTTCATGACGCACGATTCGACATCCGGACCTTGGGCTTCCGCGATCGCACGCGAATGGGCGCGCCTGCGGGCGGACCGATGGGATATGGCAATGCTGACTTCGATCCCGCTGGCGCTGGTGGTTTTTTGCTGGTGGATTTTTTCGTCAGGCATTCCGCGTGATCTCCCACTGGTGATACAGGACATGGACCATTCCGCCATGTCACGCAGTCTGACGCGCATGCTGGACCAGTCGCCGGGCCTGCGCGTGATCGACAGCGTGACCAGCGACGCGCAGGCGATCAGCATGCTGCGCACGCGCGAGGCTTACGGCGTCGTCACGATTCCTGCCAACTTGCAGCGCGACATTGCCAGCGGGCGCAGTGCCAAAGTGCAGTGGGCGTACAACGCGCAATTTCCGTCGTACACAGGGTCGATGACACGCGACGTACGCACGGTCGTCACCACCATGTCCGCCGGTATTGAGCTGCAGGCCCGCGCCAAGCGGGGCAGCACATCGGTGCAGGCGAAGGCGTTGTACGAGCCGATCCGCACGCGGGCGACCAGCCTGTACAACGAGAACGGCAGCTACGAGCCGGCGCTGGCCTTGCCGGTCGCCTTCAGCCTGCTGCACATCTTTATGACGCTGGCGGGCGTGACGGCCATCGGGCGCGAACTGCGCATGGCCACCGTGGTCGAATGGCTGGCATCCGCGCAGGGCAATCTGGCGGCGGCGCTGGGCGCCAAGCTGGCGATTCCCCTGCTTGCGTTTGTGCTGCATGCGGTGCTGATCGTGCTGCTGTTTGGCGGCCTGCTGGGCTGGCCGATCGAAGGCAGTGCCATTGCACTGGCTCTTGGCACGCTTGGCCTGACCACGGCTTACCTGGCGCTTGGCGCATTTCTGGCCGCGGCGACCGGATCGCTGCGGGCGGCACTGTCGGCCTGCGCCTTTATCACCGCACCGGCGTTCGCATTTACCGGCCAGGGTTTTCCCGTCATGGCCATGCCCCTGGTGGCGCGCGTGTGGGCCGAGTCATTGCCACTCACGCATTATCTGCCCTTGTTGAACCGAACCTGGATGGCGGGCGCACCGCTGCGCTACGGCCTGGGTGACATCGGTGTGCTGCTCGCCTTCACGCTCGGGTTTGGTGCTCTGGCTTATCTGTTGCTGTCGCGGCGCGTCAAGCAGCCCGAGAGCTGGGGCAAGACATGAACGGTTTCCTGGGCGCGTACGCGATCACCTGGCGGCAGATCCTCGGCGACAAGGCGGCGATCACGCTATTTTTCTTGTCGGGCATTATTTACTCCTTTTTCTATCCGCTCCCTTACAGCAAGGAGACGGTGCAGCGGGTGCCGATTGCCGTCATCGACCAGGACAACTCGGCGCTGTCGCGCCAACTGATTCGCTACGCAGCAGCGCACCCTGGTCTGGAAGTCATTGCCGTGACGGGCAGGCCGGAGGACGCACAGGACTTGCTGTGGAAAGGCACCGTCTCCGGCGCGGTACTGATTCCGGCGGACTTCAGCGGCAAACTGCTGTCCGGCCAGCAGCCGGAGGTGGATGTTTCGGGGAACGGCAGCTATCTCATGCTGAACAAGGTTGCCCTGAATGCCTTGGCGGAAGTGGTGGGGACGATCTCGGCCGGTGTCGAACTCAAGCGCCTGAACGCGGCGTCGCCGTCGCGCCAGCAGATCGAGGAGCAGCGGCAGCCCCTGAGCACCGAATCGGTCCCGCTGTTCAATCCGCGCGAGGGCTATGCCTCGTATATCGTGCCCGGCGTGGTCGTGCTGCTCATGCAGCAGACTTTCCTGCTCGGCATCGGCCTGTTGTTCGGCACCTGGGCCAGCGGCAAATCGTTCCCGTATCAGCGCACCGCGGCCGCCTATTTCGGGGCGCTCAACGCGTTCGCACTGGTGGTGGTGTTGAACGCGATGTACTTCTTCGGCTTTGTATTCTGGTGGCAGGATTACCCGCGCGGCGGTAACTTTGCCGGTTCGCTGGTGCTGACCGTCCTCTTCGCGTACTGCGTTGCGGCACTGGGCATCCTGATGGGATTATTTTTCCGTACTCGCGAACGCAGCGTGCAATTGCTTGTTGCGACGTCGATGCCGATTATCTTCCTCTCCGGCCTGAGCTGGCCGATCAGCGCCTTGCCGTCCGTCGTGCAGCAGATACGCTGGCTGTTCCCCTCCAGCGCGGCCATCCAGGGGTTTATCGCGACCAATCAGCTGGGTGCTTCGCTGCATGAGGTGCGCCTCGAAGTGCTGGCATTGCTTGGCTTGTCCGTGCTGTTCATCGGGCTGGGTTGGCGCAAGTGGCAGCGGCTGCCCAAGCAACTGCCAGGGTAAAAAAAGAGCATCCAAATGGTTGCATTTCATTGAAAGCTGCGCCATACTTCAATACGCAACCAAGTGGTTGCTTAAAAGGAGAAGCGAAATGAACCATTTTCAGAAGAGTGTGACCATGGCAGCGCGCCCCGAGGCAGTCTATGCCGCCCTGACCACAATAGCCGGTCTGCGTAACTGGTGGACCCAGGACTGCGACGGCAGCACCGCCGTCGGTGGGACAATCCACTTCCGTTTTGGCGCCTGCTACAACGACATGCGCGTCGAGGCGGCCCAGGCGGCGCGGGAGGTCCGCTGGCATTGCACACGCGCGCACACGATTGGCGAAACCATTACCCGGCCAGATGAATGGGTCGGCACCGAGCCGGTATTCCATCTGCACGACGCTGGCCAGGCGGGCACGCGCGTCGATTTTGAGCATCGTGGCCTGCTGCCTTCGCTGGAATGCTACGGAATCTGCGAAAATGGCTGGGCACACTTCCTCGGAAGCTTGCAGCAATACCTGGAAACGGGGGAAGGCACACCTTACACGGGCGCACCTGCCGCGCCATCGCACACACTGGAAAAGAGAGCCGCCGCATGACAAGCCCAAGCGAAACTGACCGCATTGAACGCAGCATCCTGATCAAGGGCTCACGCGAGCGTGTCTGGCGCGCGCTGACGGACTCCGCTCAGTTCGGCGCCTGGTTCGGTGTCGATTTTGCCGGCGCGGCCTTCGAGCCGGGGCGCAAGATGACCGGACCGTTCACGCATCCAAGCTGTGTCGGTCTGATTTTCAGCGCGCAGATCGAGCGCATCGACCCGCAGGAAACCATGTCGCTGCACTGGCACCCTTATCCCATGGATACCTCGATCGATTATTCACTGGAAGAACCGACGCTGGTGACCTTCACGCTCCAGGATGCACCGGGCAAGGCTATTTTGCTGACGGTCGTCGAGTCCGGGTTTGACAAGGTGCCCGCCTCGCGCCGCCGCAAGGCATTCGAAGCGAACGGCAATGGCTGGGATGCGCAGCTGAAAAATATCGCCCGCTATGTCAGCGAATAAGGTGGCAAGCCGGACCGGGTCCGGCGATTCTGCGGCTGCCAACGAATCGCTGGCCCATGTATTCGCCGCGCTGGGCGACCCGACGCGGCTGCGCCTGGTCGCCGAGCTCAGTGGCGGCGCCGCATGTTCCATCGCGCAGCTGACGCAAAACACCGAGATCAGCCGCCAGGGCGTGACCAAGCACCTCCATGTGCTGGCCGAGGCCGGTGTCGTCCGCGATGTGAAAGTGGGCCGTGAACGGCTGTGGCAGCTGGAGCCGGCCGGCATCGATGACGCGCGCCGCACGCTCGAATCGATTGGCCGCGAGTGGGAAATGGCGCTGGGCCGGCTCAAGAGTTTTGTGGAGAAGGACGATTAGCGTCTTCTGGCCTCGTGTATCATCTCCAACAAAATTTTGGAGATGCCATGAAAAAACTGACGATACTGGCGCTGCTTGCGCTGACGGCATGCAGCAAGACGGCAGCACCGGAAGGCCCGCTCGATGCAGGCGCGCGCCGCATCTGCATGGACACTATCGCGTCGCGTGCCATCAACAAGAGCTCCGTTTCCTACCAGGATGGGGCGGCTCCGGTGACCAAAGCCGCCAACGGCCAGCTCGAAATGACGCTGAAGTTTTCGGCCAAGGATGAACAGGGTATGGCCACAAGCATGGTCGCGCGCTGCGTCGTCAGTGCGGACGGCCAAAAGCTGATCAATATCGCCGTCAAATAAGGACGTGCAAGCCCCGCAGCAAGCCCGTTTTCGCCATGGTATGCTCTCCCATCGTTGCTGCACTGCAGTATATTTACGTTGAGGATAAGCATGTTGAAGTTGGGATCGATGGCACTGGCGGCGGGACTGTGCGCGGGCGCTGCGCAGGCGGAAGATGTGGTGCGGATCGGCCACGTCGCCGCGACCTCGGGCGCGATTGCGCACCTGGGCAAGGACAATGAAAACGGCGCCCGCATGGCCGTCGAAGAAATCAATGCCAAGGGCTTGATGATTGGCGGCAAGCGCTACCGGCTGGTGCTGCAGGCCGAGGACGATGCCGCAGACCCGAAGCAGGGCACAGTGGTGGCGCAAAAGCTAGTTGACGCCAAGGTCAACGGCGTGATCGGCCACGAGACCTCCGGTACTTCGATTCCCGCCTCGCGTATCTATTTCAACGCGGGCATTCCACAGATTTCCCCGTCGGCCAGCAACCCGCAGTACACGCGCCAGAACTTCAACACCACGTTCCGGAACATTGCGAACGACGAGCAGCTGGGCGCTGCCCTGGCACGTTACGCAGTGCAGATCGGCAAGGCGAAACAGATTGCCGTGATCGACGACCGCACTGCCTACGGCAAGGGCCTGGGCGACGAGTTCGTCAAGAACGTGAAGCGCCTAGGCGGCGCCCGCATCGTATCGCAGCAATTTACCACCGACAAAGCGACTGATTTCAATGCGATCCTCACTGCCATCAAGGCCACCAAGCCCGACCTGATCTTCTTCGGCGGCATGGATGCGGTGGCCGGCCCGATGCTGCGCCAGATGAAGCAGCTTGGCATCAAGGCCAATTTCATGGGCGGCGACGGCATGTGTTCCGATTCCGTGCCACGGCTGGCCGGCGACGGCATGTCGGACGATCAGGTGATTTGCGCGGAAGCCGGCGGTGTCGAGGCGGCGCAGCAAAAAGGCATGGATGATTTCCGCCTGGCCTACCGCCGCAAATACGGCATCGATGTGCTGACCTACGCACCTTACACCTATGATGCCCTGCTTACCATGGTGGACGCGATGCAACAGGCAAAATCGCCCGATCCAGCCGTGTACTTGCCGTTTCTTGCCAAGATCAGCCACAAGGGCGTGACCGGTACGATTGCCTTCGACAAGCGCGGCGACGTCAAGGATGGCATGCTCACTATCTACACTTTCCGTGGCGGAAAACGACACCGGCTCACTGTGATGAAATGATCCCCTGGCGCGGGTGTTAAACTACAGCCCTTATCTCTCGCGTCCAAAGCCATGTCGAACAAAAAACCACCCGCCGCCAAACGCGAACCCGAAATTGCCACCGGCCGCGCGGACAATCCGTTTCTCGATGCCGAGTTCTATGGGCGCATGCGCGACTACACCGAGCGCGACGCCGCGTTTTCCAAGGAATTGAAGGCCATCGCCGAGCACGGCGCCGGCAAAAACAGTCCGGATGCGCGCATGGCGCCATCGCTGGACATGCTGCGCCGCGTGATCAAGAAAGGCCTGCCACTGCACGAAATGCTCAATCGCATCGTGCAGGGCGTGGAATCGGGTTTGTGGGAACCCTGGCTGGCGGCTTACGGCTTCGAGCTGCGTGGCGTCAACTATGCCAAAACCGGCAAGCGCAACGCCCGTCTGGCGCTCGATATCAGTCTGTCGTCAAAGGCGAACGCCATCTATTCGAATGCTGGCGTGCAAAACTGGCGCAGCCTGGTGACTGATGACTGCGCCCAGGTGCAGATCGAAAAGCCGACCGAAACCGAGCCTGCCAAGGCTTACGCCATCTTCTTCCTGGACGCTGCCGACCCGGTCTGATCCGCCGGCAGGAAATGACCGTGGATCCAGCACAGCCAGGCTTTCTGCTGACGCGCCACTGGCGCGACACGCCCGACGGCACCGAAGTCGTGTTCTGGCTCGCCACCGACGACGGACCGCGCAGGCTGTGTCTGCCGCCGCAAACCTCGGTCGCCTTCGTTCCTGCCGAGCAGCGCGAACAGGCGGCGCAGGTGCTTGCCAACGAACGCGGCTGGGAACTGCGCGCGCTGTCGCTGCACGATTTCCATCACCGCCCGGTACTGGGCCTGTATTGCGGGCAGTACCGCCAGCTGCAGAAACTGTCGAAGCGCTTGCGCGAGTTCGGCATCGACGTCTACGAAGCCGACATCCGGCCACCCGAGCGCTATCTGATGGAACGCTTCATCACCGCGCCGGTGTTGATTGGCGAGGCGCAGCTCAAGCCTGCGCAAGGCTACCGGCCCACGCTCAGACTGGCGTCGCTCGACATTGAAACCACTGCCCATGGCGACCTGTATTCAATCGCACTGGAAGGTTGCGGGCAGCGCCAGGTGTACATGCTGGGCCCGCCGAATGGTGGCAATGCGGCCCTGGATTTCGATCTGGTCTATTGCGACGATCGTCCGCAGATGCTCGAACGTCTCAATGACTGGATGGCGCGCCACGATCCGGATGCGATCATCGGCTGGAACCTGGTGCAGTTCGACCTGCGTGTGCTGCGCAAGCACGCCGAACGCTACAACATCCCACTGCGTTTTGGCCGTGACGGCAGCGACATGGAATGGCGCGAGCATGGTGGCAAGCAGCAGCATTTCTTTGCGGCCGCGGCGGGCCGCTTGATTATCGACGGGATCGAAGCGCTCAAATCGGCGACCTGGAGTTTCCCTTCATTCAGTCTGGAACACGTTTCGCAAACGCTGCTCGGCGAGGGCAAGTCGATCGATAACCCGTATCAGCGCATGGCCGAAATCGACCGCCGCTTTGCCGAAGACAAGCCGGCGCTGGCGCGCTATAACCTGAAAGACTGCGAGCTAGTCACGCGCATTTTCGCCAAGACCGAATTGCTGACGTTTTTGCTGGAGCGGGCCAGCGTGACCGGGCTGGCGGCAGACCGCAGTGGCGGATCGGTAGCGGCGTTCGAGCATCTGTACATGCCGATGATGCACCGGCAGGGATTTGTGGCGCCGAATCTGGGCGACATCGCGGGCGAGAACAGCCCTGGCGGCTATGTCATGGATTCGCGCTCGGGCTTGTACGATTCGGTGCTGGTGCTCGATTATAAAAGCCTGTATCCGTCGATTATCCGCACCTTCCTGATTGATCCGGTCGGCTTGGTGGAAGGCATGCGCACGCAGGACGAAAGCGCAACGGTGGAAGGCTTTCTCGGGGCCCGCTTTGCGCGCGACAAGCACTGCCTGCCCGCGATCGTCAAGCAGATCTGGGACGGGCGTGATGCCGCCAAGCGCGAGCAGAACAAGGCCTTGTCGCAGGCGCTCAAGATCATCATGAATGCGTTTTATGGCGTGCTCGGTTCCAGCGGCTGCCGCTTTTTCGATCCGCGTCTGGCGTCATCGATCACGCTGCGCGGGCAGCAGATCATGCATCTGACGTGCCAGCTGATCGAGGAGCAGGGTTACCAGGTGATTTACGGCGACACCGATTCGACCTTTGTCTGGCTCAAGCATGCGCACAGCGAGGAGAAGGCGGCCGAGATTGGCCGCGCCCTGGTCGGGCATGTGAACCGTTGGCTGGTGCAGCATCTGCGCGAGAAATTCAATCTCGACAGCGCACTGGAACTGCAGTTTGAAACCCATTACCGGCGTTTTCTGATGCCGACCATCCGTGGTTCGGAAGAGGGCAGCAAGAAGCGTTATGCGGGCCTGGTGCACAAGAGCGATGGCACCGAGCAGATGATTTACAAAGGCCTGGAAACGGTGCGCAGCGACTGGACCCCGCTGGCGCAGCAGTTCCAGCAGGCGCTGTATGCGCGCATCTTCAAGGGCCAGCCTTACCAGGAATATGTGCGCGATTATGTGCAGCGCACCGCGAAGGGGGAATTCGACGAGTTGCTGGTGTATCGCAAACGGCTGCGCCGCCCGCTCGACGATTACGAACGCAATGTGCCGCCGCATGTGCGGGCAGCGCGCGTCGCGGACGACTTCAACCGGCAGCAGGGACGTCCCCTGCAATATCAGAGCGGCGGCTGGATTCGCTATGTGATCACGGTGGCCGGACCGGAGCCGCTGGAAACCCGGCGCGCGCCGATCGATTATCACCACTATCTGACGCGCCAGCTGCAGCCGGTCGCCGACGCCATTCTGCCTTTCGTGCAGGACGATTTTACGGCACTGACCAGTCCCCAGCAGTCTCTGTTCTGAGCAGGTCGAGCAGCGCTCTGGCGGCTTCCTCCGATGAGGCAGGATTCTGCCCGGTGATCAGATTGCCGTCGGTCAGGACGTAAGATTGCCAGTCGGCGCCTTTGGAATACAGGCCGCCGTTTTCCTTGAGCATGTCCTCAACCAGAAAGGGCACGACACTGGTGAGGCCGACCGCTTCTTCTTCCGAATTGGTAAAGCCAGTCACTTTCTTTCCACTGACCAGTGGCTTGGCGGCCACGCCCTTGGCATGGCGCAGCACGCCGGGCGCGTGGCATACCAGCGCGAGCGGTTTGCCGGCCGCGTAGGTGGCTTCGATCAGGGCGATCGAGTCCCGGTCTTGTGCCAGATCCCACAGGGGGCCGTGGCCGCCCGGATAGAACACGGCGTCAAAAGCAGCCGCGGACATGTCCGCCAGGCGATAGGTGGCGGCCAGCACAGCCTGCGCATCCAGATCGGCCTTGAAGCGGCGGGTGGCCTCGGTTTGCGCGTCGGCAGCGTCGCTCTTCGGGTCGAGCGGCGGTTGGCCGCCAGCCGGGGAGGCGAGCGTGATGTTGGCGCCGGCGTCCTTGAGCACGTAATACGGTGCGGCGAATTCTTCCAGCCAGAAGCCGGTCTTGTGACCGGTGTTGCCGAGCTGGTCGTGCGAGGTCAGTACCATGAGAATGTGCATGTGATGCTCCGGCGGGTGGCTAGGCTGGACAGGCTAGCACCTCTGCCCGCTTGCCGTCGCCCGTCTAGAAACAGCCGCGCAGGATCAAAACGAACAAGAAAAGCAGGGACCACGGGGAAATTGCCAAGTCCGATAAGGGGGCAGTGTATGTGTGGCCCTGGATGACGGCTTTTTTCAAATCGCCGCCGTTCGCGACGAATGTTTCGCGCCAGCGTGCAACCATCGTTTCGTCCACGCTCAGGGCCATCAGGTGGGGAAAGCGCGCCATGAGACGTTCCAGAAAAGCCATGTCATAGTCAAGCTGATTGGCGTCGGGTGCGGTTTCGCTGCGCAGGCGTTTGATAATCGTTCGGTCGATTGCAAGGTCCTCGTCGGGCTGCCGAAGAAAGACTTCGCGCTCATCAATGGCGTTGTTCACGATCATGCCGGCATAGCCGAATTGCTGCAGGTGGCGATGGTCCTTTTCCCACGCGAAGACTTCGGCTGCTGCCGCCAGCAGTTTTTCCTTGCCCGGTTTCCAGCCTTCGGCAAGACATTCGACGATCAGGTTTTCGAACGCGTTGCGCGCTGCGAGGCTGTACATGTCCTCTTCGGCAAGGCCGGCGCGAATCACCTCTTCCCATTGCGTCGCTGGCGCGTCGCCCAGCTTCTGGCATCTGGCAATCACGCCCTGGTACACGGCATAGGCGGGGCGGGATGGATCGAGCGCTTCCATTCCGGCCTCGGCCGGCAGTCGGACAATATCACTCGTGGCGGATTCCAGCTTGGACAGCGACACGGCTTGTGCAAGGGAATTATCCGGCGCGTCCTGCTGGTTCAGCCATGCTTGGTGTTCGGCCCACTGCAGCGCGGCTTCATAGGCCTCGCGCAGTAACTGGAACGCCGGAAGGTCTTTTTCCTGATCAATGAGGCGCAGTTCGCGGCCATAGGCGCGCTTGATGGCACGGGCATCGGCCGCCGGGTCCAGTGACAGGCGGGCGAAAAAATAAGGCAATTCATGTTCGGCCATGTTGCTCGTCCAAGCTGCATTCGAATTTCCATTACGCAACATCATACTGTATTGCTTATAAAAATAACGATGAAATTTATTTCCCTTAGGCATAGTTGCCATTTGTTACACTTGTGGTCTGGATGGACTAGCCTTATGGAAAATGAATTTACCTAGGAAGCGTCTGCTGTTCGGATGGATTATCGGCGGCCCGCTGTTGCTGGGCGTGCTGCTGTATCTCGTCCTGCTTGCAATCAACTGGACCGACGCGCCAGTCAGTGCCGAAGCCAGACGGCTCGAAGTGATGGCCGGCCGACGCCCGTCCGTGGCCGATGCCGACAATGGCTATCGCTACCTGGCCGCGACCCCCAGCCTGCGTGGGCAATCGCCGGAGCGTCGGCGCAAGCTGGCGCCGCAGGCCCAAAAACTGGCCGCTGCCTGCCGCGACGTGGATGGCGCTTGCATCAGCGCGCTGGCGGCGGGCGAGCAGGATATCCGCGCCTGGCTGGCGGCGGATGCATGGCTGCTGTCGCACTACGAAAAAATCATCGGCCACAGCGGCTGGCGTATTGCGCCACTGGCGGGTCCGGATGCGCCTGCGCCTGAGTTTGCCGCCCTGTTCGATGGTCAGCGCCTGTTTATGCTGCGCGCCTGGACGCTGGCCGGCGCCGGCGATGCGGGGGGCGTAAGAACGGCCCTGGAAAAGGATGCCCGGTTCTGGCGCATGGCGCTTGCATCGTCCGACGATCTGCTGGGCAAGATGATAATGACCAACGGGTTCCAGCGTAATCTGGCATGGGGAAATATTGTGTTGCGGCGCCTGCCACACGCGCTTCAGTCGAGCGCTATACCTTCCCAATGGCGGTTGCCGGTATCGATAGACGAACGTTCCATCTTGTCCGCAGTCGCTGGCGAAATGCGCTTCATCGGTGCCGTGCTTGCGCAGCGCAGAGAGCAAATGCAGCATGCCGACGGGACATGGAACAAGGTGATCGGGGTCCTTGCGCTGCCGGCCTTGAAACCACAGGCCAGCATGAATGATTATGCAGCGCACGTCAGCGCAACGACTGCCTTGTTCGACATTGACTACGCCAGCTTGCCCGCGGCCAAGTCCAAGGCGAAACAAATGCTCGCCGCCTCCAGCGGCAATCAGCGCTACCTGAACGGGTACAACGTTTTAGGAAAATACCTCATCGGCGACGAGCGGGAAAGTGTGCTCAAGTATGTGCTGCGTCTGGCCGACCTGGAGGGCATGCGCCTGGCGGCGCTTTGCACATCCCAATTGCGCAGCGAAGGCGTGGCCCCTGATCAGATCGCGATACGGCTGACGGCAGCGCCGCTGCAAAGTCCCTATCCCGCGCGGCCATTCTCGTGGTTCGCGCCCACTGGCAGTATCGTTTTCGAAGGGCTCGAGGATGGCGACCGCGGCATCCATACGTTCATTTATTAAGGCGGCGCTGGCATGAACTGGTTTCTATTTTTAAAGTTGTGGTCCGCCTGATTGTGTGGCCCCTGATGCTCGCGGCATCGCTTTACCTTGTCTTGCTGTTCATTAATCGCAGCGATGCGCCTGTCGGGCCGGAAGCGGCGCAGTTCGACGCGCGCTTCCGCGCCCGCGTGCCGTTGGCAGATGCCGATAACGGCCATACCTACTTGGCAGGCTGGGGAACAATTCGTGCCGGCGACCCCGCCCACCGCAAGCAGGACAAGCCCGCGCTCAAGGCCATCGAAGACGCTTGCAGCGCAGTGGACCGGGCCTGCCTGATACAGCTTCAGGCAAGCAAGAACGACATTGCGCAGGTGCTGCAGGACGAAGCATGGATGCTGGCGCGTTACGGTGAATTGATCGCGCACGCAGGATGGCAAGCGCCGCTGCCGTTTGCGATGGACCAGAAGGTGCCTGACTTGCGTTGTGCTTCTGATGGGCAGCGACTGCTGATGCTCACGGCCTTGGAGCAAGCCCATGCCGGAGAGACAGGACTGGTTGCGCAATTGCTCGCTGCCGATCATCAGTTCTGGCGGAGGGTGTACGCATAGAACGACGATCTGATCACCACGATGTATGCCACTGTCGCCCTCAAGCGTAATTTCGAGTGGGGCAATATCGTGCTGAGCCAACTGCCTCCGGCGGCGCAGATCGCCGCGGTCCCCGCGCAGTGGCGCATTCCGATTAGTATCGAGGAGCGCTCGCTCAATCGTGTTTTTCTCGGTGAATATCTTTTCAATAAAAAGCGGGGCGAGGATGCGGCCAGCGAGGTCGCCTTGCACGATGACCTCGCAGTATGGGTGTGGTGGTCGATCACGGCACCCCTGATCCAGAACCAAGCAAACACGAACTGGCTCGCATCAGTCCTGGTGGAGGCGGTGGCGACCCTGGACGTCGACTATCCACAACTTCCGTCAGCGCTGAAGCAAACTGCAGCAGCGGCAAAGGCGAAGCAAGATGCAGCGTCGCGTTTCGAAGCTTACAACCTGGCCGGAAGGCTTGAGCTGCAGAGCGAGATGGCCGACTGGGGCAGCTACGCCGTCCGCTGGCCGACCTGGAAGGCGCGCGAAGGGCGGCCGTGCTGACGACCGAACTACGCGCGGCGGCTGGCGAGCCGCAACAGATGCCTGCCCGGCTGGCCGCCGCCATTCTGCGCAATCCTTATGATGGCGCCCCGTTTGTCTGGGACGAGCGCAGCAGGATGGTCTTGTTCATCGGCCTGGTGCCAGATGAGCGCGGTCGCTTCGGGTTTGTGTATTTAGCGCTGAAGCGCGCAAGCCACGCCATTCCAGCGCCGCCAGTGCCAGTACTGCCAGCAACTGCAAGATCAGATAGCCTGCACCGAGCGCGCTGGGCGCGAACGGCGCGGCCAGCAGCAGCCCAAAGCAGGCCAGGCCCCAGCCGACGTTGCCGACGATGACCAGTTCAATCATCGCTTTCCAGACCGATGGTCGGGTCGCCAGTACCAGTAACAGGGCGGTGTAGAGCAGCAGAAAGGTGCCGCTGCCGGTCAGCAGGGCGGCCGGAATGGCGGTCTGGCTAGCCAGCCAGTCCGGGGCGGCAACTTGCAGCAGGGCCAAAGGCGCGCACGCAATGGCATCGGCAATCAGGGCAAACTTGAGCAGGGGTGCTGGCTGGATCGTTTTCATGGCATTTCTCCTTGGTTGGTGACGAAACCAGTGTGCGCGCCGCACGTAGGGCCGGCAATTACCTGCCAGGTAATAGGGTGGGTGCGAAAGCCATGCTAGAGTCATTGTATGGACACGAAAACAGCTTCCAGCGCGACAGCGCGCGATTATTTCAGCAATTTTCCGGACGCCTTGCGCTATTGGCGGGGCAAGCGCGGCTATAGCCAGCTGCAGCTGTCGACGCTCGGTTCGGTGTCGCAGCGCCATCTGAGTTTTCTGGAAAGCGGGCGGGCGCAACCGAGCAAGGATCTGATTCTCAAGTTGGGCATCGCCCTCGATATTCCACTGCGCCAGCGCAACGTGATGTTGCTGGCGGCCGGCTTCGCGCCTGCTTACCGCGAGCGCGATCTGGCGGACCCGGAACTGGGCCCGGTGCGCATGGCGCTGGACTTCATGCTGGCGCAGCAGGCCCCGTATCCTGCGCTGGTGGTGGACCGGCTATGGAATCTGCGCATGTGCAATGCACCGGCGGCAGGGCTGTTCTGCTGGCTGCTGGATCTGCCGCCGGGCACGCCGATCGCGCTGGATGGCTCACTCAATGTGCTGCGCCTGATGCTCGATCCGAACGGCGTGCGCCCTTACTTGTCGAACTGGCGGGAGGTGGCTGCCGACCTGCTGCACTGGATCGCGCGCGAGGCGCTGGGGGATGGCCCCGGCAGCCAGGCCAGTGCATTGCTTGCCGAACTGACCCGGCTGGCCGGCACGCTGGAGGCGAACGAGGAGCGGGCAGCACTGCCTTTTCTGCCCGTCAGCATCAGCAAGAACGATGTCGCGCTGCAACTGTTCACCACCATCTCTACCCTGGGCACGCCGCGCGATGTCACCTTGCACGAGTTACGGATAGAAACCTTCTTCCCGGCGGACGCGGCGACGGCAGACTGGTTCAAGGCGCGCACTGAGCCAGCGCGGGCAGGTGGGGCGCGACAGGCACAGTCAGCGGGGGCATCCTGATCGGCGGCGCCAGACGCGGCACGCCGGCGGGTTTGCTTGTCAACAGGCTGGCGACGATGGCAAGTGCGGCCGCACAAGCTTGTGCGCCAGCGGCCGCTGTAGTGCAGGGAACGATGATTGTCGCCTGACCCCGGTGGCCCAGAACAACGATAACGCGGCCGGTGGCGGGTGGCGACGCGCACTGGCCTTGGAGTTCGAGCATCACCATACCCAGCACCTCGGCGATCAGGCAGCCATCGTGCAAGGCGGCGGCACGGCGCGCCAGCCCGGGCAGGCAGGCGAGCAGGCGCTCGCTGAAACCGTGCGTGTCGCAGCTCATGGCCTGCTGCAGCGGGCCTAGGTCGAGCACGGCATGCAGAGCGCTGCCGCTGCTCCACAAGTTGGGTCCCCGCAGGAAACGCTGTTCGATCAGTCGCATGGCCTTGGCCGTCCAATGGATAATGGAAACAATTATCTATCGGACACAGTCAAGCTGGTATCGGCAGTGGGGCTGTCGCTGTGTAAGACAACGATTACGGCAGAGCTGGCTATTCCCGCTCAGGGTCAGGGCCGGCGCGCGGCGGCGCATCCACGCTTGTGGTGTCCACGCCACGGCGCATGACAGGTTCGGTCAGAACACGCAGGATGACGGCGTCGGGAACTTGATGCGCTGCGAGAAACTTCCAGGCCACGACGGAGCCGTGCTCACGGTCACGGGCCAGGCCTTGCTCGACAATAAGCGCCATTTCGGTGTTGGTTCTGTCTTGCTGGTGCACGCGAGATCTCTCTTTTCCACATTTAAGAAGAGGACTGCGGCGCAAGGTTTGGGCGCGGCGATGGAATCCGGCTTGGTCGGACGAAACGACAATACCACAGTCATTTCGCATTGGCCGCCCTTATTTTGATTCCAAAAATGCATACTTGCCATGTGTTCCAGATTGCCCTTGCCCGGCGTGCAAGGCTCTCGCGCAAGAATTGGCCAGACAATAATTGACCAAAATCAAAGCTGGAAACGTTACGCCCCGTAACCTTAATACTCGGCCACGCCATGTGGGCGCAATGACGGGACAGGAGCACAGGGTGAAGAGCAAATCGACGACAGCAGCAAGACCACGCATGGGCCGGCACGCATGAGGCGCTATACGATTACCCTGGGCGCCTCGACGACCAGCGGTGGCAAAGTCATTTCGGCCAGCAGTGACGGCAATATCGACGGCCTGCCGATCGCGCTCGAGGGCGATCTGGTGACCTGCCCGGTGTGCCGCACGGCCGGCAAAATTCTGTGTGTGGGGCCGCGCATTCCGGAAAGCTGGAACGGCAAGAACGTCGCGCTTGAGAATGACCTGTGCATTTGCCGCTGCGCCAGCGCGCCCAAGCTGCTGCCCAACCAGAACCGGCGTTGCCAGGTGATCAAGGATTCGGGACGTGCCTTGTCGCATCCGGTCGAAGCGCCCGTCGCCCGCGGTGCCCCTACCCACGTGTACACCGACCGCTTTGCGCTGCTCGATGAACGCGACGGCAGCCCGCTGGCGCGGCGCGAATACGCGGTGGTGCGTGCCAGCGGCAGGCTCGAATTCGGCACCTGCGACGCGCAAGGCCATACCCATCTGTTGTCCACCACGGCGCAGTCGGAGTGCGTGGAGATTTATGCGCAAGGGCCGATGACCGCGGCTTCGCTGATTTCGCCGTCCGGGGTGGTGCTGCATCACCGGGCCCGGCGGCGCACCACGCCGGCCGCCGAAACAGCCGTCAAGGAAGTGCGCTTCGCGGTGCACGCCGCGGTGCGCCGCGGCCAGCGCAATGACGACAGCGCCCTGGTCGAATTTTTGCCCGAGACGGGCTCCTAGTCTGCCACGTGATTGAGCAGGGCGGCGCCGTATGAATTGTCGATCATGCAGCGCCATTCGCCGTCCGCATCGCGCCGGAACACATAATTGGCGTTGCGCGTTTCGAGGGTCGGGGTGGCGCTTTTCATGTTGGCGCGCACATTGGTCTGGGCGATCACCAGCGCGGTGTCGCCCGCTTCGATGACGATCATGTCGCCCTGGGTCAGATACAAGGTGTGTTCGTAGTGGGCGGCGATGGCGACGAAGGCTTTGCGGATCTCCTCCTTGCCGTTGGCGGCACGGCCCGGCACCACCACCAGCGTGGCGTCGTCGGTATAAAACTCCATGAGCGCGTCGAAGTCTTCGCGGTTGATCGCATCGTCGGCGGCCGCGATCATGGCATTGATTGGGTGTGGTGCCATTGTCCCCTCGGTTTTATGGTTGGCCAGCTGCTGGTAGTGTAGCAGGCGTTCGGGTAAGCTTCTGACTCCTTAACGGTAGCCAGGGTGAAGGTTTGAAGCAAAACAAAAAGAAGCTGATCGTCGTAGGGCTGGTGGCCGTGGCGGCCCTGGCAGCGGGTGTGTATTTATTCTCAGGCGGCGGCAGCGCTCCGCTGCGCGAGCGCGTGACGCGCATCATCGTCAAGCAGCCGCCCACGGTGATGGGCTGGAAGGTGACGGTACGCGATGTCGCCGGCGGTTTCTCAGACCCGTTCGGCGTGGTCCTGGACCGCGCCGGCAATGCCTACCTGGCCGATGCCGGGGACAACAACCAGATCCGCAAGATCGCGCCTGACGGTACCGTGTCTGTTCTGGCGGGCGGTGTCGAAGGCTTTGCCGACGGCAGCGGCAGTGCGGCGGCCTTTCATACCCCGTCCGGCATGGCGATCGACGCTGCCGGCAATCTGCTGGTGGCTGATACGGGTAACAACGCGATTCGCAAAATTACGCCGGCAGGCGTGGTGAGCACACTCGCTGGCGACGGCAGCGCGGGCTACGCCGACGGGCCTGCGCGCCAGGCCCGTTTCAACGGACCGCTGGGGGTCGCACTCGACAAGGCCGGCAACGTGTATGTGGCCGACAGCTATAACGACCGCCTGCGCAAAATCGCGATCGACGGCACGGTCAGCACCGTGGCGGGAAACGGCATTCCCGGCTCCCAGGATGGGCCGGCCGCGCAGGCGATGTTCGATACGCCGACCGCGCTGGTGGTCGACGGCACCGGTGTTTTGTATGTGGCCGACGCCAGGCTGGGCGCGATTCGCAAACTGGGCCTGGATGGCCAGGTCAGCACGCTGGCGCTGTCCGACCCGGAGGCGGATGACCCGCTGCTGCGCCGCCCGCTGTCGCTGGCGGTCACGCACGACGGCTTTCTGTATGTGGGCGATATGGCGCGCGGACGGATCCTGCAGCTCGCGCCGACCGGACAATTGGGCGGGCTGACCGGCATTGGTATCGACATTCAGATTGGCGACGCCAAAGCGATCCGCTTTGGCCGGCCCGCCGGGATAGCGATTGCCGCCGACGGCGCGCTGTACGTGACCGACGCCCTGCAGCGCGTGCTGCGCAAGGTGGCCGTGCGCGGTGCGTCCGGGTCCGTTGTTGCGGCACCGCTGGCCGCGCCGCCTGCGCCACTTGCTGCCGCGCCGGCACCTTTCCCGTGGCCGCTGCATCCGCAGTTCGGCAAGCACGAAGTGGTCGGCATCATTGGTGAAGTGCGTGGCAGTTATGAAGGCGAAAGCCGCCACCATTTCCACAACGGCCTCGATGTGCAGGGCAATATGGGCGAGAAGGTGCTGGCCGTGAAAAGCGAAAAGGTCAGCAGCCCTTTGCCCAACTGGGGCTTCGGCGAACTGGGTGAAGGGCTGGCGCTGGACAGCTTTACCTACCTCCATATGCGGGTCGGGCGTGATATCAAGAACGCCCCATTCGACGCGGCGCGTTTTACCCTGCTCGACGACGACAAAGGCAAGCCGGCCCGGGTGCGTGTCAAGCGCGGCACCCGTTTCGCCGTTGGCGACACGCTTGGCACGATCAATCGCATGTTCCATGTACACCTGATACAGCGCACGGCGAAAGGCGAAGCCAATCCGCTGGCGCTGCCGTTCCCGGGGATCGAGGACAGCGTCATTCCGCGCATCGACAGCATCGCGCTGCACGATGCCGGTGGGGTGCGCCTGGCCGCGAAGGAAGGCAAGCGCCTGCTGGTGCCGCGCACGGGCGGCCCGCTTGCCATCATTGTAGATGCCTACGATCAGACCGATGGCAATGCCGCGCGCCGCAAGCTGGGACTGTACAAGGTCGGTTATCAGATTCTGAGCGCCGATGGCGTCCCGCTGGCGGGCTTCGAGCAGCCGCGCATGAACATTGAATTCAATCAGCTGCCGCCGGACCGCGAAAGCGTGCAGGTGGCCTATGCCAGCAACAGCGGCATTACGGT
>DASWMN010000190.1:0-10167 GCA_036399735.1 Telluria sp.
GCGATGCTGCGCAATGCCGTCTGGGCCAGCACGGACTGGCGCGGCGACGCGAGCGCGGCGCGCCTGTCTACCTTCAATGGCAATACCCGGCTTCAGAGCCTGTATCTGCAGGATGCCTGGCGTCTGAATCCCGCCTGGAAGACGACGCTGGGCATCCGTTACGAACACTGGCGCGCCTTTGGCGGCGAGATGTCGAATGCCAATTCGGTCGCCCCGCTGCCGTTCGACGCGCGCAGCGAGAACAACTGGTCGCCGAAGGCGGCGCTTGCGTGGAAGGGGACGGGCGAATGGGCTCTGAAGGCCTCGCTCGGGCGTGCCGTGCGCAATCCCACCGCGGCCGAATTGTTCCAGGGTTCGATCGTCGATCAGGTCATCGTCAACCGCGACCCCAACTTGCGGGCGGAGAAATCGTGGACCGGTGAACTAACGGCCGAACAGGCGCATGGTGACGCACTGCTGCGCATCACACTATTCCACGAGACCACGCGCGACGCACTGTATTCGCAGGCGCTGACAGGGCTGGTCAACACGGTGCAGAACGTGGGCCGTATCCGCACCAATGGGCTGGAACTGGCGCATCAGGCAGACCATGTGCTGGTGCCTGGCCTGAGCATCAACAGCAGCCTGACGTATGCGGATTCGGTAATCGCCGAGAATGCCGGCTTTCCGGCCAGTGTGGGCAAGCGTCAGCCGCGTGTGCCCCAATGGCGCGCCAATCTGATGGCGGCATGGCAGATGAATGACCAGTGGAGCACCACGCTGGGGGTGCGCTACAGCGGACGCCAGTACGGCACCCTTGATAACAGCGATCCGCATGGGGAGACGTATATGGGGGTGTCGCGCTATGCGGTAGCCGATATCCGCGTGCGCTACCGGTTCAACCGGCAGTGGAGTGCGGCACTGGGTCTGGATAACCTGAATAACGCGACGTATTGGGCGTTTCATCCTTATACCCAGCGTACCGTGCTGGCCGAACTACGCTGGGATTTGTGACTGACTGGTCGGCCGCAGCGCGTGTTAGCGCGGCGCGCCGCCCAGCCGCTTGGTGCCGCCCGAACCAACCACCGAGCGGCTAATTTTCGGATCGCCGTAGTAGTTGACATCACCGGAGCCGGCAATCGTCACGCTCAGTGCATTGCTGGCCCAAACGGTCGCCTCGCCGGAACCGGCCACACTGACGCTGGCGTCACGCGCTTTGAGCTGGCCCAGATCCACGTCGCCCGAGCCGCCAATCGATATCGATACCGAGCCGGCATTGCCACCACTGGTCTTGAGATTGCCGCTGCCACCGACACTGACCGACACCAGATCGGCATCCAGGCCTTTCACGTTGATCGACCCTGAACCACCCAGATCGATGGCCAGCTTGGCGGCCTTGAGGGCATCCGACTCGATCGAACCCGAACCGCCCAGGGCAATGCGATCGATCTCCTTGGCTGTGACAATGATCTTCATCGCGCGGCTGGTCAGATTGCTGTTGCGCTTGACGGGGCGAATCTTGAGCGTGCCGTTTTCAATCACGGTTTCCACCTGCGCCAGCAGATTGTCGTCGGTTTCGATGGTGACGCTCTCGGTGGCGCCAATGCGCAGCTCCATATTGGCCGGCAGGCTCAGACTGACGCCGGTGAAGTGCGCCAGCTCGCGTTTTTGGGTCTTGATGACGCCACTGCCCTGAATCCGCTCGCCGGCAATCCAGTCCAGCGGCGAAGCCAGCGCCTGGGTCGCGGGAATCGCGCAGGCAAGCACGGTTACGGCAAGAGCGATCTGGCGCAGGGACACGGCGAAGAATGCTGGTTTCATGGTGGGCTCTCCTTGATTGTCTGATGTTGGCAATCATAGGAAAACACGCTGGTGCGTGCGCGCCGTTTGCGACAAAACGCAGCGCGCGCCGGACAGAATGCAGTTTAGCGCGACAGTCGGGCGGGGCTGGTGCGGCCATTGTTCTCGAGCCACTCGAGCGCACCCTGCCACAGGGGCTGGCATTGCTGCTTGAAATAACCCATATGGCCAATCGGTCCCATGCCGGCCAGGCGCGGGTCGATATCGGTCTTGAGCCATTGCACGTTGCGGTAGCCGCTCATGAAGGCATCGCGCGACTTGGGCCGCGCCCACAGGTCGTCAAGCGCGTTGCAGGCCATGATCGGAGTGCGCACGCTGTCGAAACCGGCCACCAGATGCGCCATCTGCGGGTCCTGGAAGAAGTAGCGCGGGAAGCTGCACCAGTGCTTCCACTGGCGGTACACGTCGATCGGCAGATCTTCGCCCATCCCCAGCCAGCTCCACGCCAGGTAACCCTTGAGGCGCACGATCAGCGGGCCGACCACTTGCCACATCAGTTTGACGCGCAGACGCTCGGCCAGCGGCATCCAGCCATCCCAGCCGGCGCCGGTGGCAAAGGTGTAGAGCGCATCGACCTTGTGATGGTTGGGCAGCAGCCCGAACGCGTGGCCGCCGTAGGAGTGGCCGACGATGTACAGCGGCAGCCCCGGGGCGCTCATGGCGTCCACTGCGGCGGCCAGGTCCTGGCGGCCCCAGTCCAGGTAATTCATTCGGAAGCCTTTCAGACTGGCTGGCCGGGAGCGGCCGATGCCGCGATAGTCCAGCGTCATCACCGTGTAGCCCTGGCTGCGCGCGAATTCGGCAAAACGGCGGTAAAAGCCTTGTGGCACGCCCGTCGCACCGGCCACCACCAGATGAGCGCGTACTTCACCATGCGCCGGGTAGCGGGTGGCCGCAATGGGGTAGCCGTCGGCGGTGGTCAGGGTCAGCACTTCAGTGGGGAAGTTCATGGTCTTGCTCCTTGGGGCGGTGCAGCGTGAGGAGGGAGAGGAGAGCCTCACCCACTAAAGTCATGGGTTCCGGCGTGCCGGCGGCGCGCGCCTGCAGCAGGCCGCCTTCGTACGCGGCCAGAATCAGGGCGGCCAGGGCGCTGGCGCTGGCAGGCGGGTAGCCGGCGCCCAGCAAGCCTTGCTCCATGCGCACGCGGATGCGCGCGAAGCCGGCGCCGAGGGCGGCGCGGATCTCGACATCCTGCGCTGTGGTTTCCAGTGCGATGGTGGCCAGCGGGCAGCCTTTTTCGTAGCCGCTGCCTTCCAGGCGCTTCTGGGCGCCGTTGATCCACGCCATCACCGCAACGGCCGGGTCGCCCGAGCGCATGCGTTCGTCAAGTAGGCCGCACAGGCGTTCAACAGTGGCGTGCACGGCCGCGACGGCCAGCTCGGTCTTACCGCCGGGGAAGTGGTGATACAGCACACCCTTGGGCGCTTTGGCGGCAGCAAGGAGCTCCGTCAGGCCGCTGCCATGGAAGCCGCGGCGCTGCATGGCGTCGACCATGGCGGCAATCAAGCGGGTTTTTGCGTCGGGTATTTGCATGCTCTTCATGCTATAGACCGATCGGTCCAGTGGCAAACTATTTCGCACCTGGCTAGAGGGGAGACTCTAATTGGGCCCCGAGGCGGTATCATGTGCGCTTGTAACGTCTACCACTGGAACAGAATGCTGATCATCACCATCAAACAGGGCAAGGAAAAGAGCTTGCTGGCCGGCGAAACCTGGATTTATGCCTCCGCCGTTGAAAAAGTCGACGGCAAGCCGAACGAGAAGATGAAACCGGGCGCCACCGCGATTGTCCAGTCCTCGTCTCAGCAGTTTCTGGCGCGTGCCGCCTACAATTCAAAGTCGCAGATCCGGGCCCGCGTCTGGACCTTCCGCGAAGACGAGCCGATTGATCACGCCCTGATCAAGCGGCGCGTGAAAGCGGCGCTGGAAAAAAGCGCGGCGGCAGCCAAAAAAGCCCGACCCGATGCAGTCGTTCGCCTGATCAATGCCGAGGCCGATGGCTTGCCCGGTTTGCTGGTCGACCAGTTCGGCGGCAAGGCCGGCTACCTGATCTGCCAGTTCCAGGCCGCCGGCGTCGATGCATGGAAAGTGCCTATTGTGCAAGCCTTGCTGGCCGAGACCGGCTGCAAGAACGTGTACGAACGCGCAGACGAGCTGGTCCGTAAAGGCGAGGGCCTGGCGGTTGTTTCGGGGGCGCTGGCGGGCGACGAGCCGCCCGACGAAGTGTGGGTGACGACCGGCGGGGTGCGCATGTCGACCGACCTGAAAACGGGATTTGAGCGGCCGTTTCGGAAATAAGGCATGCAGGACGCGGGAATGCGGTTTTTCCGCATCATTTTGTGTATCTTTGACGCAATCTTTCCGCACCGCATCTGGCTACTCGTCTTATAATTAGTCGCACAATTTTGTCGCTGATAGAAGAGACTACCGCCAGATGGAAAACCACCAGTCCTCGCAAATTCGCACGCTGACCTACATCGAAAACGAAGACCACCCGGTCTTCGGCACGCTGGTCGAGCAGATCCTGCACTTGCTGAACTCGAAGCTGATTTTCAGCGACATCATCATTCACCAGAACAGTCCCCTGATGCTGCGCCAGCCAAAAGGGCTGGTCGCGGTGACGGACTCGCCCATCACCAAGGAAGAGCTGGAAGAGTTCTTCGAAGTGATCGAGCCGGACTGGAAGGATCGCATCGCCGATCGCGCCTTCGACCGGTCGATCGACCTGCACACGGCGCGCATCCGTGCCAACTGTTTCTCGTTCCAGGGCAAAAAGCGCCTGGGCTGCGTGGTGCGCCGCTTCCCGAAAGAGCCGCTCGAACTGAACACGCTGGGCCTGCGCGCCGCCGAACAGGACTTTGCCAAGCTGACCAGCGGGCTGGTACTGATCATTGGCGATACCTGCCAGGGCAAGTCGACAACGATCGCATCGATGCTCGACGAGATCAACAAGACCCGCTCCGGCCACATCATCACGATTGAAGATCCGGTCGAGACGTTGATTCCGCAACGCCACTGCATCATCACCCAGCGTGAAGTGGGCCATGACGGCGACGTTGAAAGCTACTTCAAGGGCGCGCTCGACGCGCTGCGCGAACGGCCGGACGTGATCGTTATCGGCGAAATCCGCGACGCGGAAACCGCACAGGAAGCGCTGGCGCTGGCTGAATCGGGTCCGCTGGTACTGGCCTCGCTGCATGCACGTTCAACCGAACTGGGGCTGCAGAAGATGCTGCGCTTGCTGGGTAACTCCGAAGCGCAGGCGCAGGCGCTGGCCAGTGCCTTGCGCGGTGTGCTGTGCCAGGCCTTGCTGCCATCGACCAAAGGCGAGCGCTACTACCTGGCCACGGAATGCCTGACCTCGAACCCGGAAGTGGTGCGCATCATTGAAGCGGGGCGGGTTGGTGAAATCCGTTCGCTGATGGATGGCGGGACGGGCAAGTACAACGCCGGTTGCCACTCGATGAATTCGGCGCTGGTCAATCTGCTGCGCGAGAAGAAGATCAGCATGGATGACGCGCGCAATGCGACCACGGACCGTATCGGGTTTGCCGACGCCTGTTATACGGCGATGCTCGACGCTGCATAAATCAGCGTCGGACTATACGGCGCTGCCATAGGCCCTCGCTGAGGCGAGGGCCTTTTTACTGCCTGTCAGTCGAGCGGCACGCTGCGATACCTGTTCACTTCCGACGGCGTTACCGGCGGTGCCTTGTTGCCCCAGCTGGCGCGCAGGTAAGACACCACTGCCGCCACTTCCGAATCATTCATCACGTGCGCATACGGCGGCATGCCGTACGGCCGCGGATTGCCGGCAGTCGCCGGCGCAAAGCCACCATTGAGCACGATGCGCACCGGATTGACCGATTCGCGCGTGGTCAGCGAGCGGTTGCCGGCCAGGGGCGGGTAATGCGGTGGCATGCCTTTGCCGTCCGCGCCATGGCAGTCGATGCAGTGTGTCTGGTACAGCTTTTTGCCTTGCTCGATCACGCGGTCGACGTGCGGGCCGCTCGGCAGTTCCAGCGGCGCGGCAGGCTGCGCGGGCAGGGCCTTGAGGTAGACCGCCATCGATGTGGCGTCATCATCGCTCAGATGCTGCAGGCTTTCCTGCACCACTTCCGCCATCGGCCCGAACACGGTCGACCTGGGCGAGATGCCCGTTTTGAGAAGTTGCGCAATGTGCGGCACCTCCCAGCTGCCCAGGCCTGCTTCCTGGTCGGACGTGAGCGAGGGCGCATACCAGCCCAGGGTCTGAATCATGCCGCCGGAAAGCCCGCCCGCGCTGGCGCCCAGCGGGTTGCGGCTGCTATGGCAGGCCACGCAATGGCCCAGGCCTTCCACCAGATACGCGCCGCGGTTCCATTGTGCGTTTTGCGTTTGCACCGGCGTGAACACGGCCGGCTTGAAGTACAGCAGACGCCAGCCCGCCAGCATGAATTGCTGGTTGTACGGGAAGCGCAGGCCGTGTTCCTGGTTCTGCGCCTTTTGCGCGGGGATGGTGCGCATGAAGGCAAACAGCGCGTCGGCGTCGTCGCGCGTGACGCGGGTATAACTGGTGTAAGGGAAGGCCGGGTACAGCAGGCGCCCATCGCGCGATTTGCCGTTGTGGAGCGCGCGCCAGAAATCGTCCGCGCTCCAGGCGCCAATGCCGGTCTCGCGATCGGAGGTGATGTTGGGCGCGACCAGGCGCCCGAACGGCGTTTCGATGGCGCGGCCACCCGCATACGGCGCGCCGCCACGCGTGGTATGGCAGGCCATGCAGTCGCCCACCTGGGCCAGATAGGCGCCGCGGGCGATGTTCGCCGGCGTGGCGGCCGTGGCCGCAGGCGAACTGGATGCGATATGTTCTTCACGCGGCCAGGCGATGATCACGGTCAGCAGCAGCAAGGCTGCCACAAAGCCGATGCCAAGACGGATGGTCTTTCTCATGGCACGCTCCCGCAGGCCAGCGGCAAGGGGCGGGCAATGGTGTCGGCGGGCGCCGGATCGGGTGGCAGCGGCTGCAATCCAAGCCAGCTTGATACCGCGTTCACGTCGGCCAGGCTCAGGCGACGGGTGATGTCGGCCATGCAGTCCGGCGCAAGCGCGTGGCGGGTCTGATTGCGCCAGGCCCCAAACTGGGCGTTGATGTAGTCGCGCGGCAGGCCGAGCAGACCCGGTACGGCGGGCGCGACCCCGGTCAGTTTTTCACCATGGCAGGCCACGCAGGCCGGCACCTTGAGCGCGACGTCGCCGCGCGTGGCCAGCAGCCTGCCGCGTTCGAGCACGGCCGCGCCGGCGTCCGTAGGCTGGGGTGGCGGGGAGGGCAGATGCTGGGCGGCGAAGTAGGCGGCGATCTCGCGCAGGTAGGCGTCCGACATGTGATCGACCATGTAGCTCATGAGCGGGAACTGGCGCCGCCCTTCGCGAAAGTTAATCAGCTGGTTGTACAGATAGCCGGCCGGTTTGCCTGAAATACGGGGGAAGTACTGGTCGTTGACGTCTTTTTTCGCGTGACACGCAGCGCAGGCGAGCAAGCGCTGTTCCATTGTGTCGGGCAAGACTGCAGGCCGCTCCGCTGCGGCGTGCAGTGGCAAGGCGAGCGCGCAGACGGCCAGCAAGAACCTGGCAAGGTGTGGCAAGGAAGGCATGGTGTGGGTGGTCATCGCAATGATGCGATTGTCGCACGCCGCCGAAAATTGTGGGGATGCAAGAAAAAGGCGCACAGCCGGCGCCCTGCGCCTAAGCCCCGGGTGGGGTGGGATGTGCGCGCCAGCAGCGATAGATCTTCAGCGCCACGTGCGCATCGTCGGCCGCGTACAGGATCTGCTTTTCCGACAGGCGCGGCAAGGCCCAGTTCGTGGTGGTGATTTTCTTTGATTTCTGCAAGGTCTTGCCGAAGTAGCGCGCTACGGCGGTTTTGGCGCCCAGCGTGTTGCGCTCGCCTTTTTTGCGCAGCGCGGTCGACAAATCGAGCACGTTCGCCGCTTCGATCCCAAGCTTGGCGCGCAGGCGTTTGATGTCGTCCTGCAAGCCGAAGCCGACTTTCAGGATCGCGGGAGACTCGAGGATTTGCTTGAGTACGGCAACGGCTGATGTCGGGCCGATCTGGAACAGAAAGGCCACGTCGTCGGTTGCCAGCTGAACCAGGTGGGGGCCGGTGGACACTTCCCCTTTGAGGAAGGTCGGCTTCGATTCGGTATCGAAGCCGATCGCTTCCATCGCCGACAAGGCCGCCAGGGCCTCGGCCGCGTCCTTGTCGGTTCTCACCATGCGTACGTCAGCCATCTGAATGCCGTCGTAAGGCGGCAACGATTCGTCTGATTCGCTCGTCATTAACGGTGATTAGCTATTGCGGGAAAATTTGGATGCGAGCTGCAGGAGCTTTTCCTGGCGCATCTTGTTCGCTTCTTCGGCCTGGGCGGCATCGCGTTCGGCCTTCTTGCGTTCGGCTTCTTTCTTGAAGCGCTGCTGCAAGGTTTCCTTGGCGTGGGTGCGATGCGTGTCCGTGACTTCGGCGCCGGCGGTGCCGTCGAGATCGTAGCGAACGGTGGCTTTCTCCATGGCGCGCAGGTAACGCAGTGAGCCGGTATGGATGCCAAGCGCGGTGCGCATGGTCTTTCGGTCCAGTTCAGGCATGCGCGCCAGAATCTGTTTGTCGATGCCAATAGCCAAAGGCAGGCAATCGCGGAAAGCCGGAAACTGTTGCTGGAACTGTTTGAGCAGGGATCGTGCGGTCAGGGTGGGAGCTGCTGCGGGAGTGGCAGGCGCCGGTGCGTCGGCCGACTCGGCGACAAGACTAGTTGTATTCATTGACTTCATTGTAAGAGCTGGAACCGGAAGGATAGCATGGGCACATTGCCAAGTGCGGGGATTTTATTCATGTAAACCCCGCCGGAAGATGAGCGGAAGGACGCGAAATCGTGTATCATCGACCCCTTGCCCTGCGCACGTTTTGATACGACGCAGAGTGTGTCAGAAGATGAAAGAGGCAGCCTAGCGTTCCGCAAATATACGCTTTCGTTATATCTGGTATTCAACATATCAATTATCGCGATAACTTGCGTTAGTGCATAATAGGCTCTGTTCCCTCTATTCTTGGTTGGATAGTAGATAAAGCCCGTTCCGCTAGCGGGCTTTTTTTCGTTCTGCCACACACGCGGTCCAGCGACCGACGCCGCCCTTAGCGGGGCCACCCTTTACGTTCCATCGGGCCTTTTTTTCAGGCCGGGTGGATTATTGACTGGAGTTTCAATGACGACCAAAGCCAAGACCCTGACCCTGACCGCCGCCAAGGCACCGCGCAAGAGCGCTGCCCAGCTGGCCGTACCGAAAACGGCGACCTCCTACTTCCTGGAAACGGAAGCGGCGGCCAAAGTTACGGTCGTCAAGAAGGGCACGCGTCTGGCGGCTGTCGACGTTGCCGTCGACGATCAGGTGCAAGCGGTGGAAGCGGCCAATGAAGTGGCGACCGTTGTCGTGCGCAAGCGCTCGAAACTGGCCGCGCGCGACGAAATGGTGGCCGAAGCCTCGGAACCGGTGGCCAAGGCCCCGGCCAAGGCACGCGTTGCCAAAAAAGCCATCGATGCCGAGCCGCTCGTGATCCAGACCGCTGGCCAGGCCGTCAGCCAGACCACCGATGCTGCCGCGCTGGCCGCCATCGACACCTCCGGCTACCTGCTGCCGTCGGTCAAGGTGCCAGGTCGCCGTGGTCGCAAGCCAAGCGAATTCACGCCGGAAAACGACGAAGTCGCGGCGCTGAACGCGGTTGAACGTGCCGAACTGAAAGCCGTATCGAAAGCCAAGGAACGCAAGGCAAAGGGCGGCGTGGTGCTGGCCGCCGATCCGAAAGCGACCGAAGCGGACATGGAACGCCGCCGTACCCAGATCAAGAACCTGATCAACATGGGTAAGGAACGCGGCTACCTGACTTACGCCGAGATCAACGACCAGCTGCCAGAAAACATCATCGATCCGGAAGCGGTCGAAGGCATCATCGCGACCTTCAACGACATGGGCATCGCTGTCTACGAGCGCGCGCCGGACGCCGAAATGATGCTGCTGACCGACACGGTCGCCACGGCCACCAGCGACGACGAAGTCGAAGCTGCCGCCGCCACCGCGCTGTCGACGGTCGATTCCGACTTCGGCCGCACGACCGACCCGGTGCGCATGTACATGCGTGAAATGGGCGCCGTGTCGCTGCTGACGCGCGACGGCGAGATCGAGATCGCCAAGCGCATCGAGGGCGGCCTGCAGGCCATGATGTACGCGATCAGCGCGTCGCCGACCACGATCGCCGAGATCCTGAGCTACGCCGCGAAGATCCGCTCCGGCGAGATGAAGATC
>DASWMN010000191.1:0-20850 GCA_036399735.1 Telluria sp.
AGCCGCCGGAGCCTTCGTCCGATTTCAGCAGGCCGATCAGCAGGACCAGCGACTTCATCACCTGCTGGCCGCCGGAAGCTTCGCCGTCGTTCATGCCGATCACGCCCTTGCCGTCGAACTTGAAGCGCACGTGCAGTCCGGCCTGCGCCAGCTGCACATCGTCGTTCTCCAGCCGCACCGGATCGGCATTGACTTCAATACCAGCCAGCTCGCCCAGTTCCTTGATGTTCTTGCTGTAGGTCTTGACGGTGTAGCGCAGCCGCTCGATGTAAGCGCCGCGTGCATTGCCGGTCGCCTCGATCGCACGGTTGTTCTGATAGCGGCGTTCGTCGGTCTCGGTCTGGCGGCCCTGCAGCTGATCGTTCAGACGGTGGTACTGGTCGATCACCGTCGCATCGAGCTCCCAGTCGTCGCGGGCCAGGCTGTGCTGCAGCGATGAGACGCGCAGGTCGACCTGGTGCGAGTTCTGATGCTCGGCCACCAGCGAGGCACGCCGCGCGGGACGGCGCCAGCTGTGCGGCAAATGACGCCAGGCGCGGCGCAGCTCCGCCAGATTTTTGGCATGCTCGGCGCGCTGTTCAATCTGGCGCTTGTGCCCCAGGCGTAGGCCAGCTTCGGCCTCCGACAAGGCCAGACGCGCGTTCTGCCAGGTGGTATCGGCACGCGTGCGTGCAACCGTGGCCGCCTTGGTCAGACCTTGCAGTTCACCGAGACGCGAGCCAACTTCCATGCGTTCGGCCTTGAGCGGTGCGGTATTGCGGATCGCTTCTTCAAATTCGGCGTGGCGTGCGGCCAGTTCCTTGGCAGCGTCGACACCGGCGATGCGTGCCTTGAGCGCGCCCACTTCGGCGGCCAGTTTGCTGATCGCCAGCGTGAGCGCGTCTTCCTGCGCTTCCAGTGCCGGCAGCGATTTTTGCAGTGCTTCCAGGCGCTGGGTACGGCCGGCCTGGCCAAAGCGGTAGCGCGAGGCTTCCACAAACAGCGAGCGTCCACCGCGGCGTTCGCGGTGGTATGCGTCCGGCGTGATCCACTCGGCATCCTTCGACAGCTTGAAGCCGGCTTCCACGGAATCGACCCGGTCGATGCGCGAGAGCTGGTCAATCAGCCATGACGGTGCGGGCGCGGAGAAGCGCACCACCGACAGCAGACTGCCATCCTTGGAGCCTGGCGCATCGACGCATTCGGGCACGATGAAGTGGCGATAGCGTTCCTGCTCCGCCAGGCGGTAAGCGGCTGGCGCATCCTTGGCGCGCTCGAGCAAAACGACCGAGGCGTACCCGCCGAGGATACCTTCAACCGCACCTTGCCATTTGGCGTCGGTAACTTCGACGATATCGGACAGCATGGCATGCGGAATGCCCGCGTCGCGCAGCGCACGGCGCATGCCGCGCACCGCTTCCGGTTCCGGCATCGCGCTCTTGCCCTGCAGCGCGGAGATGGTCGACTGCTCGCCGGCGATACGGTTCGACAGCGTGTCGCGCGCCTGCTTCTGGCGCGTCAGCTCATCTTCCTTGGCGTCCAGCTGGGCCGACACTTCTGCAATGTCGGCACCGGCGTCTGCCGCCAGCTTTTGCAGGCGTTCCTTCTGTTCCAGCAGGCTGTCGAGCGGTTTGAGCTTGGTGTTGACCTGCGACAGGCGGCTCGCCAGTGCAGTTGCTTCCTGTTCGAGCAGGGTTTCCTGCTGCTGCGCTTCGGTCAGCGCCTTGGCCTGCGCGGCCAGCATGTTGCGCTTTTCAATCAGCTGCGAATCGGCTTGCGCCATGGGTTTGCGCTGTTCCCGCAGATTGCGGCTGATGGCGCCTGCCTTCTCGCGCGCCTCGTGGTATTCCAGGCTGGGCAAAACTTCTTCGAGCAGGTTGCGGCGTTCCTTGTGCAGGTCTTCCCACTGGTGGTAATTGGCCACGCGCAGGCGCAAGCCTTCCAGGTTGGTGCGCGAGGCTTCCAGCTCGGTTTCAAAGCGCTTCAGTTCCGTCTCGGTGTCGCGCTGATGGCGCTTGGCTTCGTCGTACGCGTCCAGCACTTCCTTGTCGCCGAACACCTGGAACACCAGGTCGAGCAGCTGACGCGGCGCGTATTCGCACAGCTTGTCGGTTTCGCCCTGCTCGAGCGCCAGCACTTTCGCCATGGCCGGCGAGAGGCCGGCATTGGCAAGGCGCTTGCGGTAGTTTTCCACGCCGAGCCAGTCGGACGCTTCCGTCACTTCCTCGATCTGGATATTCCCAGGCCGCATGAGGTACTGGCGCTTCCAGTCGCCGCCGTTCTTCTGGATCTGGCAGAACAGCGTGACTTCATCATCGCTGAAGAAACCGGAACTGCGGAAAGGACGGTTCGACAGCTGGCGCCCAACTGCCTTGTTGTCGACCACGGCGCGTATCCAGGCGGTCTGCTGGCCGGAGTGGCGCGCGTAGTGCTTGTAGGTGCGGCCCATCGAACAATCGAGGCCGAACAAGGTGCGCAGCGCGTCGAGCAGCGTGGTTTTGCCGGAGCCGTTCTGGCCCGCGATGGTGATGATCTTGGCGTCCAGCGGAATGTTCTTGATCCGCTGCCAGTAATCCCAATGAACCAGTTCGAGTGATTTGATGTGGAACATGGCCTGCCTCAGGTGGGGGAATCAAGCACGTCGTCGGCGTCGGCTGCGGCGTCGACTGCGATGGCTGCGGGAGCGCGCTTGAAAACATCGGCCAGCGCGCCGTTGATGATGCGTTCCTTGAGCACGTCGGTATCCATCAGCAGGTCCAGCAGCGGGCCTTCCAGGATCACGTCGCCGCGCCGTTCAATAAAGCCCATGCGCGAGAGCGCGCCCAGGTTCATGTCCATGCGCGTTTTTTTGCCCAGCTTGTCGCCGAAGTCCGACAGCAGCGCGGTGTACGAGATGCCGATCGAGGTGTCTTCCGCGCGCGGCATCGGCTTGTCCTTGTCGAACATGTCGTCCTGGTCGTCGTCGGCGTTCTGGTGCGTTTCCTGGCGTTCACGCTTGGGCAGAATGATCTGCGCCCATAGCACCACCAGCAGCGCCACGCCATCGCGCGTGAGGCCGAAATTGTTGTTCTGCCAGATGTCCTTGGCGCCGAAGATCTTCGGCTCCACGGCGCGGTGCAGCGCCAGCGTCACGTGGTCGGCATACACGTTGTCGATCAGCTTCAGGCCCGACTCGAGCAGGCGCTTGTCTACCTCGGCGCGGAACAGTTCATCGGACAGCACGCGTTTGATCATCTTGTCGTCGCGGCGCAGCGTCTGGTGCGTGAGCAGGCGCGCAATCAGGATTTGGGAATCGTCATTCATCAAGCGGTCCGCTTTCCAGGTTCAGATCAAGATCAATATCAAGTGTCAGTGTGGCGATCGACATCGCCGCCACGTGCGGGTCATTCAGCTTGACCATGTCGTCGGTTGGCGTAAAGCTGATCGGCAAGCGGGCCAGCTGCGCGGTGGCGCCCTGCAGGCTCGCTTCGGCCGCGTCGCCCAGCAGCGGCAGCATCGAGGCGCGATACGAAGCCACGGCAAAACTGGCCGGCAGCAGCGAATCCTGGATCGGCACCGTCTTCGGGCCCTCTTCCTGGAAGCTGGGGAAGTTGCCCAGGTTCGCAAAATCGGCCAGGCGCGCCAGCCAGTCGTCGAGCTCGGCCTGCATTGGCGGCGCGTCATTCACGGTCAGCGGCGCGTCCTGCCCTTCTGGCAGACCAGCTTGTGCCAGTACGGCATGACGTTCGGTGAGCAGTTCTGTTTCGGCCACGTCGATCATCTCGGCGGGCGTAATAAACATCGGCATGACCGGACGGTCGATCGCGCCCTGGGCCAGCGAGGCCAGGTCATCATGCGCCAGCAGCCAGCGTTTGACGTCGGTGGTGGACAGGCCGGACTGGCCCAGGTGCACACGCTGGCGTTCGATCTGGTTGAGCGCGCGCGAGAACATGCCCTGCATGTTGAGCAGCGCGCTCTGGGCGCGGCCGATGGCCTGCGCAGCCTTGTGGGTGGCCGAGTCGGCACGTTCGTCGCTGGTGATGGCGCGCAGGATCTGCGAGCCCTTCTCGACCCAATCGCAAGCCATATGCCATTTGGCCTGCGAGGTCCGCAGGCGGAATTCGGAACCGGAAGCGATCGCGTCGCGGAATTCTTCGGTCAAGTCGACCAGGCGGCCAAGCAGGTGTTTGAGCTGTTCGACGGTGACGCCGCCCACGGCCTGGGCGCCGGCCACTTGCGACAGCAAAAAGCCCATCTCCGCTTCATCGTCGGCCGCGCCCATCGACAGCAGCGTGTCGAGCGCGGACAGGACATTGCGTGCCATTGGCGTGACGCGGTAGACCGCGGACTGGGCATCCCAGGCCAGCAGACCATGCGAGCGCAGGCGCATCAGCACGGTTTCAAGCGATTCGGGGATCAGGTACGACAGTTTGCTGTTGATGTCGGCGCGCGAGAAGGACGAGGTGCTGGTATCGGCCGCCAGTTCGCGCAGCACCAGCAGGCGGATCAGAACGCCGTCGGCACCGCCGTGGAACAGCGCGGTAAACGCCTGCAGCGTCGGCTGCGCGCGCTTGAGGTGAAAGACCTGCTCGATCTCGTCGGCCGAAATACCGGCGTGAAAATGCGACTGCAGCGAATCGTGATCGTCCTGCCCTGGGGTCAGTGTTTCTGCAGCTAACGCTGCACCTGCCATTATTTCCATTGTTGTAATCCGGGCCTTGCTGAACTCTTTCGCGGGGGCGCCAGTATACCAGTTCGGTTCCGCCCGGCAGCATAAAATCAAGCCAAAACAATGTTAATAAGGCAATTTAATCACTTCTTGTCGAGCTTCTCCAGGGTCTGTTCAACATACTCGTCCGCATCATCGGCCACGCGCAGCTTGATCGGGTACCACTCCAGCGAAGGCGCCAGCCACAGATCGATCATCTGTTCCTTCGAATCGGGCCCTTGCGTCTTGGTCAGATGAACCGCCTGCAGTGCGCCCATTCCAGTCCTGACCGACTCGCGCTTGAGCACCTTGAATACCCACTGCTCGGCATCGCGCCGCCCGGCCACGAAGAACTTCCACTCCGAGCCCGGCGTGAATTTTTCGGGCGCCGCGCGCGCCACGGCGGCCAGCTGGAACTGCACGCTGTTGCGGTCCTGCTCCCCGCCCAGCAGGGGATACGATTTTTCCGCGTCGCTGAAACCGAGCGCCTTGCCGGCCCGGTCGAAGGTGACGGTCGCCTGCGGCTTGCGGTAGCGCTTTTCGCTGAACTGAGTGGGCGCCAGGCCGTACGCGTCCACCGAGCCTTCGCTGCTGCTTTCCAGGATTTTGCCCAGCAACTGCGCACGCGCCACATTGTTGATGCTGTAGCTGCCGGCGTCTGCGCGCCAGGCCAGCTGCGATTCGCCGCCAAGCGTGATGCCGCGCTGGCGCGCCTCGATCTTGTAGCCGATATCGGCGGACGGCGGCAGGTCAACCGGGCGCTTGACGGCCGGATGCTCGCCGGCGCTTGCCGCCACCGCGAACACCATCAGCGCGGCCGCGGCCAGTGGTTTGAAGAACGTTGTTTGCATAGCTTTACCCGTTTTCCTTGAGGACGATCTTGCGGACCGTCTGTGTCGTGACAGCGCCGGACGACTCGGTGCTGCGCAGCTGGACCGGATACCAGTCGTGCGCGGGCGCGAGCCAGACATCGAGGCGCGAATTGTAAGAACCCGGCAGCGGCGGACGCGTCATGTGCCAGGTCGCCAGCTTGCCAAGCGGTGTATCGATTTCTTCCTCACCCACCAGCACGAAGCGGAACGGGCTTGCATCCTTGTTGTCGCCAACGACCATGTCCACGCCCGCGGCCAGCTGCGCCTTGTCGGCCCGCCCGATCCCGGCCAGCTGCATGGGGAAGGTGGCCTTGTCCTGCGCGCCATGCGGCATGGGGAAACTGGCCGTGGCGGCAGAAAAGGTGATCTGCCCCTGCTGCGCGTCGAAATGGGTGGCCGTCTCGGCGCGGTTGCGGCGCTTTTCGGTCATCTTGCGCGGAACGATGCCCGCTTCGCCCAGCGTACCTTCACTGGCCAGTTCCACCAGGTTGATGCTGACCACCACCGTGACACTGGCCACCACCGACATGCGGTAACTGCCGCCCGCCTGGCGCCAGTCCATCACCGACTGCCCGGACCAGTTGACACCCTTGGCGTCGGTACGCGACACATCCATGTTCAGACTGGCCGACGGCGGCAGGCTGACCTTGTAGTGCGGCTGCGCCGGTGCCGCCGGTTCGGGTGCAGGTTCGGGTGCAGGTTCTGGCGCAGGTTCTGGCACCGGTGCCGGTGCCGGCTCGGCCGCGGCCACCGGCTCGGGCGATTGTACTTGCGGCGCGGGGACGGGCGCGTTCGATTCGGCCGGCGCTAGCGGCGCCGCTTGCGGCTTGGGTGGCGCTGCGGGACGGGTACGCCTTGGCTTGGGCGCGGGCGCAGGGGCCGGCTCGGGAACCACAGGCGCTGGTGGCGCCTTCAGCTGCGCCACGATGACCGGCGGCGCGGCGGCTTGATCCGGCATGCTTGCCGCGCCAATATGGGCGCCCGCCCAGTTGATCGCGGCATAGTGCAGCAGTACCGTCGCCAGGCACAGCGCCAGTACGCGGCGCTGTCGGAAAAGGGTGGAAGCGATCGTCATAGTCGCTAGTTTAACGTGCCAGCGCCATTTTCCGCTGACACGGCCATCCTGTATGCATGAGGCGGGCTGCCGGACGCACAACATTCTTTGAAGGCGAAATCATTATCTGCTACGCTAAGGCCTCACTCAGACGGAGACCTCCATGCTCAAACCACAAATGCCCAACATTCCCGGTGTCGGTGCTGTGTCCGACACGCTGGACTTCGTCAAAAACCTGTGGGGCAGCATGAGCGTGCCGGGCATTAATCTGCCTTCGATGGCCGCCCCTACCCTGTCGGTCGACGAACTCGACAAGAAAATTGCGGACCTGAAGGCGGTCGAATCCTGGCTTAACCTGAACGTGTCCATGCTACGCGGTACCATTCAGGCCCTGGAAGTACAGCGCGGCACGATCGCCACCCTCAAATCGATGGGCGCGACCCTGGCCAACGCGGTCAAGCAGCCTGGGGCGAATGAAAAAACCGTGCTGGCGGCAGCGCCGTACGCCTCCGCATTCTTTGCCCAGCCGGCTGTCGAGCCGGCGCCCAAAGCGGAAATCAAGCCGCCGCCAACACCGGCGCCAAAAATCGAAGCTGCGCCACCGGCCAAGCCGGAAGCCACTGCCGCCGCCGACGCGGCAACGGCCACTGCGGCGGCCGCGATGGCCAACCCAGTGGCATGGTGGAACATGCTGCAAGACCAGTTCAAGCAGGCCGTCACGAACGCGATGTCATCCGAGGCGGCAGCCAAACTGAGCGCGGCCTCGGCCGGGCAGGTTGAAAAATTTGGCAATGCGATCGCCAAGAACGCGCCAAAACCGGCGGCCAAACAGGCGTCAGACAAGCCGGCCGCCGTCAAAGCGCCCGCAAAACCCCGTGCGGCCAAGCCGAAAGCGGTGAAAAAGGAAAGCTAGGAGAACGCCCGTCAGGCCAGGCGCTGGATGCGGATCGCGTCGATCAGGCCGTCTGCCTGGCGCTTGACGCTGGAAATGTGGATCAGCCCTTCCTCGGCCATCTGCCGGGCTTGATCGTGTACAGCCTGGAACGAAGGCAGCGTATCGCCTTTCGCGGCAACAGGTTTAATCCAGGCACTGTTACCAACTCTCATCTTTTCGTAGACTTCCTTTGCGATGTCGCGCATGCACGTCCCTTTCCGATGATGCGGGATGCCCCGCCAAGAATGCAGTTTATCACCGGTGCGCGTACTGGCAAGCACCGCGCGCAGCTTCAGGCCGCTTGATCCTGTTGCGCAACAATTTCACCGACTTTTGGGCACAAAGTGGCAAGCTGCTCCATCAACTGGGCAAAGCGCTGCTGGCCGGGCTGGACCTTGTCCACGTGGAGCAGAACTTCAGTCGCTTCCAGCGCCAGGGCTTCGTCATAGCCCATCTGTTGCAGGTGTGAAATCAGGATCTGGGCGCAATTAAACAGAATCCGCAGATTGTTGGGCAGCTCGCGCCGCGCATCGCGCATCCACAGCACTGCCTCGGGCAGTTTCCCGGTTTTCCACAGCAGCACGCCCTGATTCATCATGTCCGACGCTTCTTTCTTGGAAGCCTTGATCAGGGCCACGCCCTCCTCGCTCAGGCGCGCCTTGTCGAACACCCGCTGGACTTCGTCGAGCAGCACCAGATTGTCGTGGTTGTTGCGGATGACGTAACTGAGCAGATCGACCGGCGCCTCCTTGACGCCAACGGCAAACAGCAGGGAAGCCATCTCCATGCAGGTCGGAATGTCGGGCCGCTCGGGCTGCGCTTTGAGCATTTCTTCAAGGTCGTCGCCGGCTTTGCGCGCACGCCGGTAGTCGCCGCTTTCGTGGTAGACCAGGCCTTCGGTGATCTTGGCGCGCAGGCCGATCAGGTCGGCGGGGAATTCGCGCTGCGCGGTGGTCAGCAGCGCCATCGCCTCTTTGGTATCGTTCTTCAGGCCGCACACACGCGCCAGACCCAGATACGGATCGGGACTCTTGTTGACCGAGTACTCGCCAATCGCGATGCACTTGCGGAAGGCCTTTTCAGCCATGCCCACGTGGCCCAGCTTGAGCGAGAGCGCCCCCAGTTCACGCTGGCGCGGGACTGAATTGGGCGACATCTTCGAGGCACGCTCGAGGATGTTGCAGGCTTCCTCGGACTGGCCCATCGCCGCATACGCCTTGGCCAGCTGGTCGTAGGCATCCATGTAGTAGCGGTTCTCGGCGATCACGGTCTGGAAAATCTGGCGCGCCTGATCGTACTCGCCATTGGCCATGCGGATTTTGGCCAGGCCCGTGCGAGCCCATTGGTATTCGCGCTCCTGCAGCACGCGCTCGTACGCCTCGCGCGCCTTGCCCGGCTCCCCGCTTTTGACCAGCAGGTGGGCCTTCATGCGCAGCAGTTCGATTTCGTGCACCTTGTTGACAGCGATCTGCTCGTCGCACATGCGCGCCGCACGCAGGAAGTCTTTTTCGGCATAAGCCTGGTCGATCTTGCGGAACACCTGCTTCTTGTGCCACACCCGGTTCAGGCGCGTGAGCAGCACGCCCTCCGTGATCGGCTTGATCAGATAAGCGTCGGGCTGGTGCTCGGCCGCACCCATAACCGACTCGACGCTTTTTTCGGCCGACACCATCATCCACACACAGCTGGGAATGAGCAGGTTGCGCACGCGCGCTTCTTCCAGCACCTGCTGGCCGTTCTTGCCCTCGCCGAGGTTGTAGTCGCACAGGACCACATCGTAGCGGGTGCGGGCCAGCAGTGCCATCGCCTCGCCGCCGCTGGAAGCCTGGTCGATATGGCGCGCGCCCAGATTGCGCAGCGATTCGCGCAGCAGCTGGCGGATGCCGATGAAGTCATCGACCACCAGATAGTTTTTGCTGGACCAGTCCACATGGGCGGTCACGGACGACTTGACGATATCGTTCATGGCAGCCTCAGTACGAAACAGCCGCCGCCATACGCGCCGCCGTTCTCCAGGCGCAGACTGCCGCCCTGCTCGCGATGGCGGTGCATCTTGGCCACCTCGCTGGAGAAGTACAAGCCCAGTCCCGTGCTGTTGGTCAGAAAATTCACGCCAGCGCTGGCGCCGTGCATGGCCGAGACGCCTGCTTCGAGCATGGCAGCGGGATAGCCCGCGCCGTTATCTTCCACCCGGATTTCCAGGAAATCGTCAACCTTTGCAAGCGACAGGCGAATCCGGTCGCGTGTGTAATGAATGGCGTTATTGATCGCGTGCGAAATCACGCCAATAATCAGGTCTTCGTCGAAATGCCAGATCAGGGCCGGATCGTAATCGGTGTCGAGGGTGATATTTTTAGACTTGAGCAGCACGCGTTCGGCCGCCACCACCTGGTCGACCAAGCCGCCAATTTCAAGCGACTGCATTTCGAACGGATACGCCGGTTTGCCGACCTGCTTGTACAGGGCCAGCAGCTGAATCAGGTTGTCGTTGAGGCGTTTGGTCTGGTATAGCATGTGCGCCATCTGCGGATAGGCCGATTCGGTCTGCGGCGAGGCGTCGACCAGCAGCGTCTCGAGCGTGCCACTGAGGACGCTGACAGAATTCTTCATGTCGTGCGCGCTCGACGCCAGAAACAGAAAAAGCTCGTTCGAGCTTGGCGAATCATCCATCGCGTCCCAGTCTCCCTCAGGTGCGGCAGTGTGAGAGTTGCCGCAAGCCAATTATACGCAGGTTCCGACGCCGGTTTCCCGGATTGTGCCGACAGTGTTGCTCAGAATCACGCGGGACGGCGCCGCGCACGCAGTAAAAAGCGGGCCGGATCGAGCGCGGTGACCAATTCTGCCTCCAATGGTAGCGGATTGCCATCGACTTGCGAAGCAAGCAATTCGGCCGCCAGCGGCGCCCAGGCCAGCCCGCGCGAGGCATAGCCGAGCAAACCGTACAGACCGGGCGCACGGGCGATCTCGCGCAGGAGTTCGATGCGCCCGCTCGTCTGTACGTCGGGCAGCGCGCCGACCAGCGGCAGGCGGTCCGGCGCCACGCAGCGAAACCCCACGCGGCCTGCCAGCGGCGCGTGCTGGCCGATTGCGCCGTCGCCCAGCAGGGAACGGATTTTTCCCAGATTTTCGTGCTGGCTGTCGGCGCGCAGGCTGGTGTCGGGATCGGCATCGTAGCTTGCGCCCAGACTGTGCAGGCCGTCGATGGCCGGGGTCAGATACGCCTCGCGGCACAGCACATGCCCGATGGCCGGCAGTTCGCCTTCGGCCAGGTGCGTGACCTGCCCGCGCACGGCAGCCAGTGGCAGCGCTGCCGTTTGCGTCAGCTGCGCCGCGCCCGCGCCGCTGGCGACAATGACCACCGGTGCCTGCGCGACGCTGCGCCCGGCACTGTCGATGGCGTGCCAGTCACCATCGCGACGCGCCAGACTGACTCTGCCGACGCCGAAGTGGCGCACCAGCGCATCACCGCAAGCATCGAGCATGGCGGCGCAGGCACTGGCCGGGTGCATCCAGCCGGCTTGCGGGAACAGCCAGGCACCGTCGGGCGCCGCCACGCCGGCCATCGCGGTCGCTTCGGCCGGCTCCATCCAGCGCGCAAAATCAGCCGGATAGGTATGCGCGGCAGCGATCGCGCGCTGCACCTGCGCGTGCTGCGCGTCGCGTGCGAGCTGGATCACGCCGCAGCGCGCCGCCTTGATCGGTCCCAGCGCCTGCCAGTAATCGAGCCCGTACAGGAATGCCGCGCGCGACAGGCGCGTCATGATGTTGTCGTCTTTGGAAAGCAGCGGCATGCTGATGCCGGCCAGGTTGCCCGATGCCTCAGCTGCAAGCTGGGCATGGCGCTCGATCAGCGTAACGTGCCAGCCACGCGCGCATAGCCGCTCGCAGGCGGCAGCGCCGGCCAGACCCGCGCCAAGCACCAGGGCGCGACGCCGGGTCTCCGGCTTGCGCGACCATGGCGAGGGTGGTTTGCGGCTGGTGAAAATGCCCTTGATCGCGCTGCCGTCAGCGCTGCAATCGAAACCGGCGCCGGCCAGTGCATGCGCCTGCGCTTGCGTCAGCCCGGCGGCCCGCAGCACCGCGCCGGGGTCGGCCAGCTTTGCAAGCGCGCGGGCGAAGTGGGTGCCCGCGTCAGCGATGTCATGCAGGCAGATGGCGTCCAGACGCGCGTCAAGCTGCGCCAGTGCCGCGTCGAGCGGCGCGCACAACAGGTCGAGCGTGATGGCGGGATCGGCTTGCGGCACGCGCCGGAAACCCGGCAACGGCCCCGCGCGCAGCGTGATCAGATGCAGGCGCGCCGGGCGCGCCGGATCGGCGTGCCACGCTGCCAGTACATCGGCAAAATCGCTGCCGGTGTCAAAGATGGTGAAGTGCGCACGGCCGCGCCAGTGAAGCTGAAAGTCCATTTACTTGCGACTGTGCCGGAAACAGGAAACGTCATGGTCATCCACCATGCCGATGCCTTGCATGTAGGCGTAAATGATGGTCGAGCCGACAAACTTGAAACCACGCTTGGCGAGATCCTTGGAGATCGTGTCCGACAGCGGCGTTTTGGCGGGCCGGGTTTCGCGCGTGAAGCGATTGACAATGGGCTTGCCGTCAACGAAGGCCCACAGGTATTGGTCCAGCGTGCTGCCTTCCGCGCGCAGACGCAGATAGGCTTGCGCATTGGTGATGGCGGCGGCGACCTTGAGCCGGTTGCGCACGATGCCCGGATTGGCCAGCAGCTCGGCCACTTTCTCCGGCCCGTAGGCAGCGATTCTTTCGGCGTTCCATCCGTCAAAGGCTTCGCGGTAGGTATCGCGTTTGTTGAGGATCGTTTCCCAGCTCAGGCCCGCCTGCGCGCCCTCCAGGTTGAGCATCTCGAACAAGCGGTTCTCGTCGTGGCACGGCACGCCCCATTCCTGATCGTGGTAGGCGACGTAGCGGGGGTTGGCCATATTGGCCCAGGAGCAGCGAGTAGTCATACGCCAGTATAAATCATCGCTGGCTGCGCAGCACCCGTGCCAGCACCTTGAGACCATGCGCAATCTCGGCCGGCTGCAACGCGGCAAAGCCCAGCAGCAGGCCGGGCGCCACGGCGCATTCCGGCACCGCGGACGGGCTGGCAAAGTAGGACAGGCCACGCACCTCGATGCCCTGTGCCAGTGCCGCCGCCACCACCTTGGCTTCATCGAGTTTGCGCCGGAAGTGCACGCACAGATCGAGTCCCGCGTCGGAAGGCCCGCAGATCAGTTCGTCGGCCAGGTGGGCCGCGATCCCGTCCAGCATGGCCTGGCGCCGCTGCGCATACGCCTCGCGCGTGCGCTTGATGTGGCGGCCGAAATGGCCGGCGGCCATGAAGTCGGCCAGCACCATCTGCGGCACGATGGCATTGTGCCGGTCAAGCACCGCCTTGGCCTGGATCACCGGCTCCACCAGCGCTGGCGGCGCCACCACATAGCCCATGCGCAGACCCGGGAACAGCACTTTCGACAGCGTGCCGACATACACCGTGCAATCGCTGCGGTCCAGGCTTTGCAGCGACGCCAGTGGCGGGCCGGTGTACCGGTATTCGCTGTCGTAATCGTCCTCGATGATCCAGGCCTTGTTGTCGCTGGCCCAGCGCAGCAGCTGCAGGCGCCGCTGGAGCGACATCGTCACGCCCAGCGGCAGCTGGTGCGACGGCGTGCTGAGGACCATCTTGGCGTGCGGGTAGTGGCGCATGCCAAATGCCACGTCCATGCCCTGCTCGTCCACCGGCACCGTACACACCCTGGCGCCGGCGGCGAAAAAAGGCGCGCTGGCGCCCTGGTAGCCGGGCGACTCCGCCCATACCTGGTCCCCCGGCGCGAGCAGCAGCTGCGTCAGCAGGTACAGCCCCTGCTGCGAACCGGAGGTAATGATGATCTGTTCCGGCGTGCTATTCACGCCACGCGATGCGCGCAGATACACGCACAATAATTCGCGCAAGGGTGCGTAGCCGGCCGGGTCGCCGTAGCCCATGTGGTGGTCCGGATGGCGCCAGCGGCGCGCTTCGAGCCGGCTCCACACATCGAAAGGAAACAGGTCGAGTCCCGGCATGCTGGGACGGAAGGCGCGCAAGGCGCCGCTATGGAAGCGGACCCGCGCCATGGCGCTCGCGTAAGCCATGCCGCGCGCCGACAACGGCCGCATCAGACCGCGCGGCGCCTTTTTTGCGCGATCGGCAAGCGGCAGATGGCTGCTGATGAAGGTGCCCTTGCCCACCGTCCCGCTCAGATAGCCCTCGGCCATGAGCTGGTCATACGCATTCAGAACAGTCTGGCGTGATACGCCCAGAAGCTGACACAGTTCGCGCGTGGGCGGCAGCTGCATGCCCGCACCCAGTCTGCCCTGCAGGATGGCCTGCTTGACCTGGCCATACAACTGGCGAAACAGGGGCTCGCCAGTGCCGCGCGTCAGGGTAAAGGAGGAAAGGCTGTCGGAAATCTTCATTGGTAGCTCGATATTCGCCTAAATTGGCTATTTTGAAAAGCCAAATCGCTGGCTACACTGAAGTCTGGATTTTCAACGAGGACACCATGCACCAATATCAAGCCAGCGTTACCTGGCAGCGCGGCGAACAGCGCTTTCTGGACAACCGTTACAGCCGCGCGCACCAATGGTCCTTCGATGGCGGTCTGCAGGTGGCAGCCTCCTCGTCCCCGCTTTCGGTGCCGCTGCCGATGTCGGACGCAGGGGCCGTCGATCCAGAGGAGGCACTGATCGCAGCCCTGTCGGGCTGCCACATGCTGTTCTTCCTGTCGATCGCCGCGCAGCGCGGCTTTGTAGTCGACAGCTATCACGACCAGGCCGTGGGCACCATGCAGAAGGATGCGAGCGGCAAGCAGTCGATCACGCACATTGTGCTGCGGCCAGCCATCACCTTCAGCGGCGAGAAACTGCCGGACCGCGCCGCCCGCGACGACATGCACCACAGCGCTCACACGCAGTGCTACATCGCCAATTCGATCAAGGCAGACGTCAGCATCGAAGAAGGCTAAGGCGCAAGCATGTACACACCGAATTCGTTTGACGAGAAACGGCTGGAGGTCCTGCATGGCCTGATCAGGCAGCACCCGCTTGGTACCGTGGTGACGCACGGCGCGGGCGGCTTGAGCGCCAATCACATCCCCTTCGAGATCGCCCCTGCCAGCGAGGACGCGCCGTTTGGCGTGCTGCGTGCTCACGTGGCGCGCGCCAATCCAATATGGCAGCAGCAGAGCGATACGTTGGTGGTGTTTCAGGGTGCGTCCGCTTACGTGTCGCCGTCGCTATATGAGGAGAAGCCGCTCAGCGGGAAGGTAGTCCCCACATGGAACTACGCGGTCACGCATGCGCACGGTCGGCTGCGCGCGATTGAGGATCCGGAATGGATCCTGGCCCTGCTGGAACGCTTGAGCGCGGCGCACGAAAGCGGCCGCAGCGTGCCGTGGGCCGTGGCGGACGCACCCGCGCAATTCATCGACAAGCTACTCGGTGCGATCGTCGGTATCGAGATTGTCGTCGGGCGTATGGAGGGCAAATGGAAAATGAGCCAGAACCGCTCGCACAGCGATCAGTTGGCAATGGCCGCGGACACCGGACTGACGATCGCGTCGGCCTGAATGGTCAAGCCTGCTGCTTGCCGGCGCCTGCAATGAAGCGACGTGTTTTTGGCCCCGCGCTCAGCTGCACCGCAGCCACGTTGGTGACCAGCCTGACTTCGCCGTCGGCCAGGGCTTTGTCCAGCTGATTGATCAGGCGCGGGAACAAGTCTTCATACTGCACTTCGGCGGTGCTGTATACCGCCGCCCAGGCGTTGCGCCCGGAACGTTTGACCAGATACAGGCCCTGATCGGCCAGCTCCACCACCTCGGACCATGACAGCAAACGTGGTTCGGCCTGCACAAACGGGAAGCACGCAAAGCCGATCGAGCAGGTCTTGGCCAGATCGGACCCGTCGGGCAAGGTAAAGGGACGGTTGGCGACGGCGTTGCGAATCCGCTCTGCCACGACATGCGCATCGTCGCGGTGCGTGGCCCGCGCCAGGACCAGAAATTCCTCGCCGCCCCAGCGAATCAGATAATCGGTCTCGCGGAACACTTCACGAAGCCGTTCCTGCATCTGCACCAGCACCGCATCGCCGGCGGCGTGGCCGTGGCGGTCGTTGACTTCCTTGAAATGATCCAGGTCGACCATGAAAAACACCAGATCCTTGCCCGGTGCGTTGTCGCGTTCGTCGGCGCCCCGGTGCAGCGGGTCGTCGTAACGGCGCAAACTCATGTTCACGTCGGTCTCGACATGCTGCAGGAAGAAGCGGCGGTTGCGCAGCCCTGTCAGCTGATCGGTCAGGCTGACGTCTTCCAGTGCCTTGTACGCGCGTTCGAGTTCAAGATTTTTTTCCAGCAGCTGCGCTTGCGTCGCGCTCAGGGTGTTAAGCGTGGCGGCCACCTGGCGATACGCGTTTGCGTTGTCGAGTGCGATGGCGCCGTAGGCGCACAGGGTGCGGAATATCAGCCGTTCACGCGCGCCGTAGGAATGCGGGCGCAGCGACTGCACCGTCATCACACCCATTACCCGTTCGCCGATCATCAGCGGTGCAAACAACAGGGTCAGGGTCGGCAGCGTGCCGGGGATCAGATTTGGCGTGGCTTCGTCGGCACCAATTTCCACCAGAATTTCGCGCCGCTCGCGCACACAGCGCACCGAGTTGGCGTGTTCGTCGGACAGACTGTGGCGGGTTGGTGGCAGCTGCTTGCCATCCTCCAGGCCGAAGGCGCAGGTCAGCGCCGTGCCGTCGGAGTCGATCAGGAAAATGGAAAAATGGGTAGCGTCGAGCAGGCCGTGCACGTGGCGATCGAGCGCGCGGAACACGGCGATCGCTTCCAGGTGGGTGGTGATTTCCTGACCAATCGCGCTCAGATGCTCGAGCGTGGCGGTAGTCTGCTGCAGGACCTCGGCGCGCACGGATTCCGCCTGTGCCATTTCGCGCAGATGGTCGCCCTCGGCGCGGGCGCGCTCGGTGCGGGTCTGTACCTGCATGGCGATGGCGCGGTTGGTCGCCTCGCGGCTGTGGGTCTTTTCGCGCGCCGCACCGGCGCGCAGCGATATCTCGTAGGCGCGGGCAAAGTCGCCGATCCGAGCATTTTCGCGCGCGACGGCGTCGAGCAGGTCACCGGGGACGATATAGCCTTCGATGGTGGAAGCGAGCGCCAGCGCCTGCTGCAGATAATGCAGCGCTGCGTTTGGCGTGACCATTTTGCGCGGCGCCGGCAGCGGATGGCGCGCGTGGATCTCGGCCAGCACCCTGAGCGCGCCGATCTGGCTGTAGGCATCCTTGTTGTCAATCGCAAGCGCCAACGCTGCTTCGGCCTTGGCCAGCGCTTCCTGCGGACGCTTCAGGTGCGACAGCGCATGCGCCTGCCCGCGCCGCGCGCCGCTCTGAAAATCGGGCTGGCGCAAGGCGTCGCCCCGCTCCTCGAGTAGCGCAAAGCTGGCCAGGGCGCGCTCGTACTGGCCGCTGTCGAGGGCCAGGTCACCCTGGTACTCGAGTGCCAGCGCGTACGCGCGCGACCCGGTCAGACCGGCCAGTGCCGTCAGCGCTTCCTGCAGCAAGCCCTGTGCCGCGCCGCGCTGTCCGAGCTGGCGCAGTGTTTCGCCGGTTTGCATCAGCGCCAGGCCCACGCTCATCGGCCAGCCGGTCGGCCGTGCCAGATCGAGTGCGCGCTGCATCCAGTCGAGCGCCGCATGATGGGAATTGAGGCTGGTGAAGCCGTTGCCGATATTGGTTGCAAGGTTGATGGCCCGGCGCACCTGGCCGGTAGCAAGCGCCGCATCGTAGGCATGCAGCAGGAGGCTGACCGCGCGCCCGAAGTCGCTCACCTGAAACGCGCTGGTGCCCTGGTAATCGTGGATCCAGCCGGTGGCGGCGAGGTGGCGGTCACTCTCCTTGCTGTCGAAGCGCCCTGCCCATTTTTTTTCTGCGGCCTGCAGGTCGCTGAAGGCATCGAACAAGGCCGCCGCCGCATCAAATACATCGGTCCGTACCAGGTCTGCGCCACGGCGGGCGTCGGCAGCTGCGGCGTGCAGCTCCGCATCATAGACGCCGGCGTTGCCGCGGTCGACCTCGATCCAGGCGCGCAGCCAGTGCGCGTCCGCGCTGCCGATCGCGTCGCCCTGCAGATCGAATTCCATGAGCGCCTGGTCGGCCAGCGCGCGTGCGGCAAACAGTTCACCCTGCAGCCATTTGGCTTCGCCTTCAATCAGCATGAAACGTGCTTCGGCCAGGCTGCGTTCATTCTCGGGAAGTTGCGCCATCAAGTCGCTGACCTGACAGGCCAGGGCGCGGGCACGGAGCGGGTCGCGCTGGCGCAGATGCCAGGCGAGCGTGAGGACCAGCTCCAGACGCGCGTTTCCCTGCAAGGAAGGCAGTTGCGCCTCCCACAGAGCCAAGGCCTCGTCCAGTGCAAACATGTCCGGCAATGCAGTCTCCCCTTTGACTGCCGGCAAGACGCCGGAAGACCGCCTCATTATTTCACAAACAGCCGAGCGAAAGTCGATTGACTGATGTCAAAATGTAACCGCAGCAGAAAAGGTAAAAAACGACAGCGCGGTCGAGAGCAAAATGATGAGCGCCACGCGTCCGGTGTCAGCCCCAAAGCGCTCGGCCAGCAACACTACATTGCTCGCGCTCGGCAGGCAAGCCACCAGAATCAGCACACGCAGGGCAAAGGGATCGACCGGCACGCCCGCAGCGATGGCGGCCTGCCCAAGGGCGAGCATCAGCAAGGGATGCAGCACCAGCTTGGCCAGCGCCACCGGCAAGGCGGTGATCAGCGGCGTTGCCTCACCGGCATTCATGCGCGAGCGCGCCAGCACCGCACCGATGGTAAACAGCGCCACCGGCGAGGCCGCATCGGCCAGCAGGCCGATGGTACGCATGACCGGTGACGGCAGCGCGGCCGAATATGCGGACGCGAGGGCGCCCAGCGCGATCGCCCAGGGCATCGGATTGCGCGCCATGCCAGCGAGCGCCTGACGCAAGGCCGCGCCGCTGCTGCCAACGCCAAGGCGCGACAAGGCAACGCACAGCGAGGTAATGACGATCAGGTCCACCACCAGCGTGACGATCACCGGACCGGATGAGCGCGGGCCCAGCAGTGTCAGCAATAGCGGCACACCCATGAAGCCCGTGTTCGGAAACGCCGCCACCAGCGCACCGAAGGCAGCATTATTCCAGTCCAGCCCGCGCCAGACAGCAAAGCACGCGACCAGCCCCACTGTGATCAGGCCGCACAGCAAGTACACGCCCAGCACGCCAGGATCGAGCAACTGCGCCAGCGGCGTGGTGGCGCCAAAGCGATACAACAGGCATGGGAGCGCAAAATACAGCACAAAGCTGTTCATGCCCGGAATCGCCAGTTGCGGCAACAGCCGCCGGCGTACGGCCAGATACCCGCACAGCACAAGCGCGAAAAACGGAAAAGTCGTGGCGAGGATGGCGAGCATTGAACGGTCATTGTAGCCTGACCGTCATTACCCGCTCATCCTTACCGTGCCCGCCTTTATTTGTCGGACTTCTGCTCGCCTGACTTCTGGTCATCCATTTTTTGATCCTGCGATTTTTGATCGCCCGAGCCTGACTTGCCGCTCGATGAGCCGGTCGCGCCCTGGCTACCGCTGCCGCCGACGGCCGTGCTCTTGTGCAGCTGTTGCGCGGAATTGAGGTGCTGGTCCACAACCGGCAAGATACGCGCCGCCAGGGCCTTGACCTCGGGATCCTTGGCGCGCGACTGTGCCTGGCTCAGCTTGGTGTGGGTCTTTTTATGCTCTGCCACCCCGGCCTGTTCCATATAGCTGCGGTCGAACGCTTCGCCCGAGAGCCCTGCCATGCGATCGGCCTTGGCCTTGTGCGTGCGGTCCAGTTCGGTAGGGAGGGTGACGCCCTTGGCCTGTGCCAGCTGCTTGACGTCGTTCAGGGCGCGCGTATGGTCGTCAATCATTTGCTGGGCGAAATTTTTAACCTGCTCGTTCTGGCTTTTGGATTGCGCGGTGCGGGCCAGTTCAATTTCGGCCATATTGGACATGCCCATTTCCATCAGCACCTTTTTGTCAGCCCGGCTCAGATTGGCGCTGCTGCTGCTGCTGCCACTGCCGCTGCCACTGCTGGTCTGGCCGGCCGTGCTTTGCCCTGCCGGCTGGCTGGAAGTGGATTGACCGGAAGACTGGCCGGACGTGGATTGCCCCGCGCCGCTTTGGGTGCCGGTGCTTTGCGCGTGCACCGCCACGGCCGCGAACAGCGCTGCGACGGCCGATACGCCCAGCACTCCTTTAACTAACTTGGTTTTCAGCATGTTGTTCTCCTGTTGGGTTTGAAGTCTGGCTCCGTTTTTTTGACAACAGGGGGCCCATCCAAGTTCAGAAGGACTGAAAAGACAAAAAGCAATGCGGCCTTGCGGACGCATTGCTTTTTAAGGGAAACGACGGCGGCTTAACGCTGCTGGTAAAGCCCCGCGTACTTCAGACCGAAGTACAAGATGAAGGTATAGCACGCGGCCGGCACCAGGAACGACATTTGCAAGCCAATGGTATCGGCCAGGTAGCCTTGCAGGAACGGCACCAGGGCGCCACCCACGATCGCCATGCACAGAATGCCCGAACCCTGACCGGTCAGGTCGCCCAGCTTGTGCAAGGCCATGCTGAAGATGGTCGGGAACATGATCGAATTGCACAGGCCAACCAGCAGGATCGCCCACATCGCCAGCGTACCGCTGCCGAAGATCGCAATCAGGATCAGCGCGATCGAGCAGGCGGCATTGAAAGCGAGGGCCTTGCCCGGGCTGACATAGCGCATCACCGCAAAGCCGATGAAGCGGCCAACCATCGCGCCGCCCCAGTAGAAGCTGACATAGGCCGCTGCCTGTGCATGGCTCAGGCCCGCAATCGAAGGTTCACCCATGAAGCTAATAAGGAAGCTGCCGATACTGACCTCGCCCCCCACGTAAAGGAAAATGCCGATCGCCCCCAACACCAGGTGGCGATGCGCCAGCACCGAGCCCTTTGCCGCACCGGCTTGCAGGCTGCCAGCGGTTTCCGCATGCGCGATCTTTGGCAGACGCGCCAGTGCAAACAGCACGGCCAGCGCCAGCAACGCCGCTGCCAGCGCCAGGTACGGGCCCTGCACCATCGCAGCTTCCTTGGCACGGTAAGCTGCCTGCTCCGCGGCCGGCAGTTGCGCCAGTTCGGTCGCACCCAGAACCACGCCACCCAGAATCAACATGCCGCCAAGCGCCGGTGCAACCGTGGTGCCAAGCGAGTTGAATGCCTGGGTCAGGGTCAGTCG
>DASWMN010000192.1:0-16971 GCA_036399735.1 Telluria sp.
CAGGCCGAGCTGCCAGTCGATATCCTTCTTGCCGACCGATTGCAGTTCCAGTTCATGACTGTGGCTGCGGTAGTTCGAGTCGGTGGTGGTGTGCTCCTGCCAGGTCGCGCCGGAGCGGATGCTGGTCGGGATGCGGGTACCGCCGTCCTGGTCGAAGCGCATCGAACCCTGGTACTTGGAGAAGCCGGCGATGTAGTGCAGGGCCATGTCCGGCGCAACCTGGTATTCCAGGCGGCTGCGCACATTGTGGCTGTCGCGGTTGATCCATGGCGCGCTGTCCGACAGGGTCGACCAGAAGTCCTGGCCGGCGCGCGGAATTTGCATCAGGTTGGCGCTTGGCGTGCCGCGGTCGGCAAACTTTTCGTAGGCGACGTTCCACTTCAGTTGCGGCGTGATATGCCACAGCAGGCTGGCGCGGAACGCGGTCTGGTTCTGGGCGCTGTACTTCTGGTTACCGACGGCGAACTGGTTCGGATTGATCGGACGGAAGGTCGCAATGTCGCCACCGGAGGCTACATAGGCTGCCTGCTGGTCGGCAATCGCCACGCCAGGGAACTTCTGATAGTCGACGTAGCCGTCATGCTGCTCGTGGACGATACCGATACGCAGGGCGGCGGTGTCGGACAGCGGCATGTTGAAGGCAGCACGGGCGCCATAGCGGTTATAGTCGCCGATGCCCGCTTCGACCGAGCCTGCACGGCTGTTCAGTTCAGGTTTGACGGTCTGGATGTTGACCGCGCCGACGGTGGAGTTGCGGCCCCACAGCGTGCCTTGCGGGCCGCGCAGCACTTCGATTGCTTCAATGTCGAACATCAGGGCGGTAGCGCCTTCGGCGCGCGGCGAATACACGTTGTCGACGAAGGAAGCGACTTCAGGATCGGCGTACTGGGTCTTGGCGCTGTCGTTGCCGATGCCGCGCAAGGTCATGGTGGTCACGCCATGATCGCCCTGGGCGGTGGCCTGGAAGCCTGGCACCAGCGCGACCACGTCCAGCATGGTCTGGACATGGTTGTCCTGCAGCGTGGCGGCGTTGAGCGAGGTGATTGCGATTGGGGTCTTTTGCAAACTGGTGGTGCGTTTGGTCGCGGTGACGACCACTTCAGGGATCAGGCCCGAGTCGCTGTTGGCGACGGCCTTGTCAGCCGCTGGTGGGGTGGCGGTTTGGGCATGCACGCCATTGATCGAGGCGAGCAGGGTCAGGATCGCCAGCTGGATCTGGGCGCCCGGACGGCGGAACGGCTTTGCTGCAGATGATTTCATGCTGTCTCCAAGGGAAGTGTGAAGTGTTGCTTTTTATAGTTTTCTGCGAAATCGATTTCACGTCTCGTGAAAACGTTTTCATGGTACATTTCAGTGCAAGAGAAAGTCAAACGAAATATTGTGGTGCTGTAAAATTTACCACATTCACCATAGTGGGGCAGATTTCATGAAAACTTTTCAAAGCATTTTGATTGTCGGCGGCGGTACTGCCGGCTGGCTGACGGCCTGCTTTCTGGCCAAAACGCTGGGCGCGTCGCGAGCGGGCGGCGTGCGCATCACTTTGGTCGAGTCGCCCCAGATCGGCATCATCGGCGTGGGCGAGGGCACCTTCCCATCGATTCGCGGCACCCTGTCGGCGATCGGCATCGACGAGGCGCGCTTTGTGCGCGAGTGCCACGCCACCTTCAAGCAGGGCGTGAAGTTTGCGAACTGGGTGCGCCCGGCTGGCAGTTTCGGCAGCGATCACTACTTCCATCCGTTCAGCCACCCTAGCCAGCGCCAGGGCAGCGCCGAACTGCTGCCGTACTGGCTGCGCGGGCTGGCCGGCGAAGGCGTGCCCTTCGCGCAGGCGGCCACCATGCAAAAGCGCGTGGCCGATGCGGCGCGCGGGCCCAAGCGTGTCAAGGACGGCGATTATCTGGGCCCGATGAACTACGCCTACCACTTCGACGCCGGGCGCTTCGCCAAGCTGCTGGCCGAGCATGGCGTCACGCTGGGCGTGCAGCACTTGCTGGGCAACGTGGGCCGGGTCGAGCTGGCGGCGGACGGCGCGATCGCGCGCGTGCACACGGCCGAACACGGGGCGCTGGAAGCGGACCTGTATATCGATTGCACCGGTTTTCGGGCCAGCCTGATTGGCGAAGCGCTCGGTTCGCCGCTGCGCAAACTCGATGACGTGCTGTTCGTCGACCGCGCGCTGGCGATGCAGGTACCGTATCCGTCGGCGGACACGCCGATCCCCTCGTACACCATCTCCACCGCGCATGAGGCGGGATGGACCTGGGATATCGGCCTGCAGGAGCGGCGCGGCATCGGCTACGTGTATTCAAGCCGCCATACCAGCGACGCGCGGGCGGAGGAAGTTCTGCGCGCTTACGTAGGCCCGGCCGGCGACGCGCTCACGCCGCGCAAGCTGGAGCTGCAGCTTGGCTACCGCGACGTGCAATGGGTGAAGAACTGCGTTGCGGTGGGCTTGTCCGGCGGCTTCCTGGAGCCACTGGAATCGTCCGGTATCGGTCTGATCGAAACGGCGGCCTACCTGATCGGCTTCCTGTTCCCGTTCAATGGCCAGACCGAGCCCGTGGCACGCACCTTCAATGACCTGATGCGCCGGCGCTACGAGAACGTGGTCGACTTCATCAAGCTGCATTACTGCCTGACGCAGCGAACCGATTCGCCGTTCTGGACCGAGAACGCCAATCCCGCCTCGATCCCCGATTCGCTCAAGACCCGGCTGGCGATGTGGCAGGGACGTCCACCGCACCGGCTGGACTTTGTGACCGATCTCGAGATGTATCCGCCATCGAGCTGGCAGTACGTGCTGTACGGGATGGAGTTCCAGAGCGCGCTGCACGCCAGCGCCACCAATCCGGCGCTGGAAGAGCAGGCCCGCGAGGAATTCAGGACGATCGCCATGCTGGCCGAGCGGGCCATGGCGGACCTGCCGGCGCACCGGGATCTGGTCGATCATATGTGTGCCCGTGCCAGCGCGCGGTGATATAGTTCAGGCGATGAAAACAGAGAGCACCACTACCACATTGCAGCAGGTCGCCGACGCGGCTGGCGTTTCGCCGGCCACCGTGTCGCGCTTCCTGAACGGGACCGCCAAGGTCTCCGGCGACAAGCGCCGTGCGCTCGAGCGCGTGATCGAGGAGCTGCAGTACAAACCGAACCGGCTGGCGCAAAGCCTCAAGATGGGGACCACGCGCACGATCGGCGTGCTGACCCAGTCGCTTGAAAGCGGCTACTTCAACAAGACCATGACCGGGATCGAGGACGTGATGAAGGCGGCCGGTTATGCAATGCTCATCATGAGCGGACACTGGCATGCCGATGAAGAAGCGGACCGGGTCGAACTGCTGATCGGGCGCCGGGTCGATGGCGTGGTGATCCTGACCGGGAACATGACCGACGGGCAGATCCTGAAGTTTTCGAAGCAGGTGCCGATCATCGCGTTCGGACGCAAGCTCGAAGGCGAGCGCGCGCGCGGCTTCTGTCTGGATAATTATGCGGCCGCGTGCGAGGCGATGGAACTGCTGATCGAGCAAGGACACCGCCGCATCGCCTTTGTGGCCGGCCCGCAGGAACAGGAAGATGCGCGTGCGCGTCTGGCCGGCTACCGCGATACGCTGAGCCGGCACCGGCTGGCCTTCGATCCGGCCCTGGTGGTCGACGGCGACTTCCAGGAATCGGCAGGTCTGCTGGCAGTAGACCAGCTGCTGGCATCGAAGCAGCGTTTTACCGCGATCTTTGCGGCCAACGACTTGATGGCCTATGGCGCGCGGCTGGCGCTGTACCGGCGCAGCATCCGCGTGCCGGACGATATCTCGATCATCGGCTTCGACGATCTGCACAGCTCGATGTACACGACGCCGCCGCTGACAACCGTGCGCCAGCCGCTGTACGAAGTGGGTACCTGCATCGGCAACATGCTGCTGCCGCTGATGGGCCAGAAAAGCGAACCCGCCCACATCCCGGCGCTCAGTCTGGTCGTGCGCGAATCCGTCCGCCGCATCGCTTGATCCAAATCAAATCGGGCTCAGACTGCGATTCCGCAACTCCTTGCAAAATTGAGGTCTGACCCCGATTAAAAAACATTTCAGAATTGCAGGCTGAACCGCATGTAAAACGTTTGGTGGGCGCGGTCCCGCTTAGATTTCGAGGTTGTCGATCAGGCGGGTGGTGCCGAGCTTGGCGGCGGCGAGGACGACCAGCGGGGTGCCTTGCGCCAGGTCGCCAGCCGAAGGCGGCTGCAGGTCAATCTGCTTGCGGATCGAGATGTAGTCCGGTTTCCAGCCACGCTGGGCCAGCTCGGTCATGGCTTTGTGCTCGAGCTGGAAGACGTCCAGGTGGCCGCCACGCACTTCATCGGCCACGGCGTTCAGGCTGCGGTACAGGGCCGGCGCTTCGGCGCGCTCTGCTTCTGACAGGTACATATTGCGCGACGACAGGGCCAGGCCGTCGTCGGCACGCCAGGTTTCGGCAGCAATGATTTGCGTTGGCAGGGCAAACTGGCGGCTCATGTTGCGAACCATCATCAGCTGCTGGTAGTCCTTCTTGCCGAAGACGGCCACTTTTGGCTGCACGCAGGAGAACAGCTTGAGCACGATGGTGGTGACGCCAGTGAAGAAGCCGGGACGGAATTCGCCTTCCAGCGTGTTGCCCAGGTCGTCAGGCGGACGGACGCGGAATTCCTGCGGTTCCGGATACAGATCTTTCTCAGTCGGCGCGAACAGCACGTAGACGCCTTCTTTTTCCAGCTTTTCCACGTCGGCCTGGAAGGTGCGCGGGTATTTGTCGAAGTCTTCGTTGGGGCCGAACTGCAGACGGTTGACGAAGATCGAGGCCACCACCGGGTCGCCGTGCTTGCGCGCCAGGCGCATCAAGGACAGGTGGCCTTCATGCAGATTGCCCATCGTTGGCACGAAGGCGGTACGTAGCTGGCCGCTCAATTGGTCGCGCAATTCTTCGACGGAGGAAATGATTTTCATGGGGGTCCTGAGGTTAGGCGGGCGAGTAGGCCAGGCGCACGTAAATCGGCGCGAACGGCTCTGCCTGGGTAATTTCAATGAGGGTTTCTTTGGCCAGCTCGAGCATGGCGACGAAGTGCACGACCACGATCGGCACGCCGCCCTGGCCTTCGAACAGGTCGGCAAACTCGACAAAACGCGATGATTGCAGCTGGCGCAAAATGGCGGTCATGTGTTCGCGCACCGACAGTTCCTGGCGGCTGATGCGGTGGTGCTGGGTCAGGCGCGCGCGTCCGAGCACGTCCAGCCAGGCGCGCTGCAGGTCGCCCACGTCCACATCGGGCCAATTGGGAATATTGCTTTGTTCGACGAACAGGGCGGGGCGCACGAAGTCGCGGTCCACCTGGGGCACGGCATTCAAATCGTAGGCGGCCACCTTGATCTGTTCGTATTCCAGCAGGCGGCGCACCAGTTCGGCGCGCGGGTCGCCCGCTTCTTCATCGTCGTTCTTGCGCTGCGGCAGCAGCATGCGCGACTTGATCTCGATCAGCATGGCGGCCATCAGCAGGTATTCGGCGGCCAGTTCGAGGTTGTGCAGGCGGATCTGGTCGACATACTTCAGGTATTGCAGGGTGACCTGCGCCATCGGGATGTCGAGAATATTGAAGTTTTGCTTGCGGATCAGGTAGAGCAGCAAGTCAAGCGGGCCTTCGAAGGCGTCCAGGAAGATTTCGAGCGCGTCCGGCGGAATGTACAGGTCGGTCGGCATGCGCAGCAGGGGCTCGCCGTACAGGCGCGCAATGGCGTCGGCGGGCGCGGGGGCTGCGGCCGGATCGGCGCTGTCGGTCGCGCCTGCGGCACCGGCTGTTTCTACGGCGTCGGTGGCGATGGCCTCGTCGGCAACTGCTTCGGCTGCCGTGCCACCCACCTCATCTGGCAACATACGTCGTCGACCGAAGGGGAATCAGAGCTTGTTCTGGTACACGTAGGCTTGCTGACGCACGCGCGATTCGGCCGTGCGGTCCTGCTCGGACAGCGAGGTCGGCGCCTTGTCCCACAGCAAGGAGCGACCGATGCGCTGGCCTTCTTCGATGCCAGGGTTCTTGGCCTTGAGCTCGGCGATGAACTTGGTGTGCTCGGATTCGTACAGGGAATGTTGTTTGGAGAGTTTCATGATGTGAAATAGTGAGGCGGACACTGCTATTTTACCGCGTGCGCGCGGGGACGGGGGCGGTGGCGCTTGCCCCCGGCGCCGCACAGGGCGGTCCGGGGCCTTGTCACGCTCAGTCCGGGTGCAGGGCGTTGAGCTGACGGGCGATGATGTCGTGGTTCAGCCACAAGACCGGGCCGATCTGTTCGGCAGCGCCGTGGAACATCAAGGGGCCGGCGCCTTCCAGAACGAGCGAGCTCAGGTGGTCGGTGATCAGGGACTTCTTGTCCTTGTGCATCTTGGTGATCTCTTCGGACATGCCGATCATTACGTCGGCCAGGGCTGGCGTGTTGTCCATCGGCCAAGCGGCGAAATTGCGGAAGGCCGCGCTGGTGGCATCGTTATTGTAGGACTCGATCATGTCCAGCAAGGTCTGCAGCTGGACACCGTCTTCCAGCAGGGCCTGGCAGGCATCCCATTGCTGCTGGGCCCACTTGCCGCCGTTTTCGCGCTTGAGCGCGTTCAGCAGCGGGAACAGCGGCAACTCCACGCCGACAAAGATGTCGGACGAGTTGGTACGGATTTCCGGGCAGTTGAACACGGTGGCGTAAATACCCTGTGCCCATGCGGCCGAGGCCACACTTTCCAGGCGCATCTTGGCGTAGCCCTGGGTGTAGTTGGTGTAGGTTTGCCACTGATACTTGCCGTCGATCAGGATCTCGGTGCCGTGGTAGCCGTAGGCCGTGTAGCGCGCGCTGCCGCCGGTCGCGGTGACGCGCGCGCGGATGGCCGCACTGGCGCTGATCAGGTAACCGAGGGTGTTGGCGGTGACTTCGTCGAAGTTCATCAGGATCAGCTTGCCCAGATCGCTGTCGAGCAGGGCGCGCGAGGACATGAAGCGCTCGCCACGGCCTTTGTAAATGCGGTTGGCAATGGCCAGGAAGGCCTTGATCTTCGGAATGCCGCCGGCCATGGTGTGCGCGAAGAAGACGTTGGCGCCGTCCGGGATCAGCTTGTCGATCTCGGCCATCACGGTGGCGGCGGAGTCGGTAAAGCGCTTGACGCCGGCCGCGCGGCAGGCTTCGATCTTGGCCCAGTCCAGCTTGTCTTCCTGCCAGCTCTTGAGGGTCACGCCCGACAGCATTTCGGTCGGGTTCTGTTCGCCGGCAGGGGCGTCCATGTCGAAACCGGCCATCAGCGGCACGTTGATGATTTTGCCACCGAGCTTTTCTTCCGCTTCGGCCAGTTCTTCCGCGTTCAGGGCGCGCAGGGCATTGTTTTCGTCACGACGGCCGACAGTGATGCCGACAATGGTCATGCCGGCAGCGCGGGCCTCGTCGATCAGACCGTTGACGTAGCCGCGTCCGAACAGTTCACCGAACAGGACGAAGACATCGCCCTTTTTGAACAGCTGGGTATTAGGAATGTGCCGAAGGGAAGTCAATTCGCTCATAGTGGTTTACCGCTCTGTAAGTGTTGGGATCGGGTGTCTGCCCCGTCTTGTTGTTGTCTGTTATTTCTGTCAAACGCGACATTATAGCGCCGCCGCGTCCGCGAAAACCAGTTTGGCGCACTAGTGGCGCAGGATGCGGCGCATGACCAGCGGCGCCGGTTCGGCCGGGTTGGCGTGGGAGTATTCCAGTTCTTCGGCCAGTTCGAACGCGTACGCGGCATACAAGTCCAACAATTTGGGCTGGTCGCCCCGTACCGCCAGGCGCAATTCCTGCACCGCACTGGCCAGGCCATGGTGGATGACCGCTTCCAGCAGGTGCTGCGACAGGTTGCAGCCGCGGCAGTGGGGCAGCACGCCCATGCGCAGGATTTCCCAGACGTCCTGGTCAGCGTCGTGCGGGGCCCAGCGCACGGAACCGACCGCCTCGCCGCCCTGCATCAGAATAAAAGCGCCGCCCTTGCGCAGGTGCGCGCCCACATGCTCTGCAGTTTCCAGGTGGCCGCTGGAAGTGTCGCTGACCTTGCCGGCCCACGCGGCGCGCGTGAGTTCGGCAATCAGGGGTGCGTCGTCTGCGCCAGCTTCGCGGACCACTATATGCATTGCGGCGCCTTAACGGATGCGCATGCCCGGCTTTGCGCCCGGCCATGGTTCGAGTACGTACAGGCCCGGATTGGCTTTTTCATCCGCGGCCGAGGCGCACAGGACCATGCCTTCCGAGACGCCAAACTTCATCTTGCGTGGCGCCAGGTTGGCCACCAGTACGGTCAGTTTGCCGATCAGCTGTTCCGGCTGGTAGGCCGACTTGATGCCCGAGAACACGTTACGGTAGCGGCCTTCACCCACATCAAGCGTCAGGCGCAGCAGCTTGTCGGAACCGTCGACGTGTTCGCAGTTGACGATCCTGGCGATGCGCAGGTCGATCTTGGTGAAGTCATCGATCTTGATTTCGGGCGCCAGTTCTTCGATGTCGCCTTTTGGCGGCGCATCTGCAGCTGGTGCAGCAAGCGCGGCGGCGGCAGCAGGTGCAGCCACGGCCGGCTTGTCGAACAGATCTTCCACCATCTTGGCGTCAACGCGGGTCATCAGGTGGCTGTAGGCGCCGATGGTGCGGCCGAGCATGGTTTCGTACACGGCCGCGCCCCTGGTGTCGCGCCAGGAAATGGCCTGGTCGTTGAGGAACTCGGCCACGCGGGCGGCCACTTGCGGCAGCACTGGCGAGAGCAGGATCGTCAGCTGGCGGAACAGGATCAGCGCGGCCGTGCAGACATCGTGCAGTTCGGCGGTCTTGGTCTCGTCCTTGGCCAGGATCCATGGCTTGTTTTCGTCGACATACTGGTTGGTGATGTCGGCAATTTCCATGATTTCACGCAGCGCCTTGCCAAATTCGCGGTTCTCGAAGTTGGCGGCGATGGAGGCCTGGCGCTCGGCACCGTCCACGGTCAGCGCGCGGCTGATCCATTGCTGGGCCTTCGGCGACAGGGTGGCGGCCAGCTTGCCGTCGAATTTTTTGGCGATGAAGCCGGCGCAGCGGCTGGCGATGTTCACGTACTTGCCGATCAGGTCGCTGTTCACACGCGCCACGAAGTCGTCGCCATTGAAGTCCAGGTCTTCGACCTTCGAATTGAGCTTGAACGCAATGTAATAGCGCAGCCATTCCGGATTCATCTTCAGATCCAGATAGCGCAGGGGCGAAATGCCCGTGCCGCGCGACTTGGACATTTTTTCATTGTTGACGGTCAGGTGGCCGTGCACATTGACCTTGAGCTTGTCGATGATCGGGTGCTGGGCAAAGTTCAGCATGGCCGGCCAGAACAACAGGTGGAAGGACACAATGTCCTTGCCGATGAAGTGCACCTGCTCGGTGCCCGGATCGTTCAGCAGCGCCTCGAAGTCGAGTCCCTTCTTGCTGCAGTAGTTTTTCAGGCTGGCCAGGTAGCCGACAGGCGCATCCAGCCAGACGTAGAAGAACTTGCCCGGCGCATCAGGAATCGGGATGCCGAAATAAGGCGCGTCGCGCGAAATATCCCAGTCGGCCAGCTTTTCACCGGCCTCGCCCAGCCATTCGGACACTTTGTTCACCATCTCGGACTGCAGGCGGCCCGGGGTGTTCAGCCATTCCTTCAGGAAGGTGAAGCAGCGCGGGTCCGACAGGGCGAAGAAATACTGTTCCGACGGTTTCAGGATCGGCGTCGAGCCGGTGAACACCGAGAACGGATTCACCAGTTCGGTAGGCTGGTAAGCGGCGCCGCATACTTCGCAATTGTCGCCGTACTGGTCCTTGGCGCCGCATTTCGGGCACTCGCCCTTGATGTTGCGGTCTGCCAGGAACATGCCCTTGACCGGGTCGAAGAAGCGGTCCACCGTTTTGGTCACGATCAGGCCGGTATCGCGCAGCTTGCGGTAGATGCCCTGGGACAGTTCGACGTTTTCCGGCGAATCGGTGGAATACCAGTTATCGAAGGCGATGTGGAAGCCGTCCAGATACTGCTGGCGGCCAGCGGCGATCTTGGCCACGAATTCCTGCGGCGTGATGCCTTCCTTTTCGGCCGCGATCATGATCGGGGTGCCGTGGGTGTCGTCCGCGCACACAAAGTGGACCTCGCGCTGGCCGTCGGCATCGCGCTGCATTCGCTGAAAACGTACCCAGATATCGGCCTGGATGTATTCCATCATGTGGCCGATGTGGAAGGCTGCGTTGGCGTAGGGCAGGGCGGTGGTGACGAACAGCTTGCGGGTCATGGTCGGATTGCGCTTTTTGGTGAGTATTGGAAAAAGAGTAAAGCATTTTACCAGCGCTTGGCGAGCCTGGGCACCGCCCTTTGGCCCGCGCCTCCGCCGTTTTGACCTTTTGACAAGGCCGGCAGTGGCGATTTGCGCTAAACTTCGGGATCACACACGGAGATTTTCATGCGCATCACAGTAGAAGACGTCAAAGCGGCACTGACGGCAGTCGTCGATCCGAATACCCAGAAAGACCTGGTTTCCACCCGTTCCATCAAGAATGTCAAGGTCGACGGCGCCGACATCGCGCTCGACGTGGAACTGGGCTACCCGGCCAAGAGCCAGTTCGAGTTGCTGCGCGCGGCGGTGGCCGCCCAGCTGCAGGCGCTGCCCGGCGCGGGCAAGGTCACGGTCAATGTGAGCTCGAACATCATTTCCCATACCGTGCAGCGCGGCCTGAAGATCATGCCAAACGTGAAGAACATCATCGCGGTCGCCTCGGGCAAGGGCGGGGTCGGCAAATCGACCACGGCGGTCAACCTGGCGCTGGCGCTGGCGGCCGAGGGCGCCAGTGTGGGTGTGCTCGATGCCGATATTTATGGCCCGTCCCAGCCGATGATGCTCGGTATCAGCGGCCGCCCGGAAACCACCGACGGCAAGACCATGGAGCCGATGGAAAACCACGGTTTGCAAGTGTCGTCGATCGGCTTCATGATCGATCCGGACGAGCCCATGGTCTGGCGCGGTCCGATGGTCACCCAGGCGCTGCAGCAGTTGCTCGAGCAAACCAACTGGCGCGATCTCGATTACCTGATTGTCGACATGCCGCCGGGCACAGGCGACATCCAGCTGACGCTGTCGCAGAAAGTGCCGGTCACCGGCGCGGTGATCGTGACCACGCCGCAAGACATCGCGCTGCTGGACGCGCGCAAGGGTCTGAAGATGTTCGAGAAGGTCGGCATCCCGATCCTGGGCGTGGTGGAAAACATGAGCACGCATATCTGTTCGAACTGCGGCCATACCGAAGCGATCTTCGGCCATGGTGGCGGGGCCAAAATGTGCGCCGATTTCGGTGTCGATTTCCTGGGCGCCTTGCCGCTGACGATGGCCATTCGCGAGCAGACCGATTCGGGCAAGCCGACGGTTGTGGCCGAGCCCGATGGCGCGGTCGCGCAGATCTACAAAGCCATTGCGCGCAAGGTGGCCATCAAGATCGCCGACAAGGCAAAAGACATGAGCAGCAAGTTCCCGACCATCGTGGTCAAGAACGATTAAATCTCCCCCTTTGCCGGCCGACTGCGGCCGGCAATGTCTTTCTGCCTACCTGAGTTTGACGCGCGCCTGCTTGTCAGGAAGCCCATAGGTACGGCATCTTCGTCAATATTTGATGTCAGCCCATGCATCACTCTTGTGCATGTGGCAGCGCTTTGCGCGCGCGGCTGTGGCGCCAATTGAACACAGCGCAAATTTAGTGCCTGTTCACAAGTTAGTTTCCGTGCGGCATGTGGAATACTGATCTCAAGAAAGTGACTTATGGAACTTTTTTGCTGGGCTGCAATCCAAGCTCATGTGAACAAACACTTGGGAATCGAGATCATGATGAAAGTAACACGCCGTACCGCACTTGCTTCCGCCGTTGCCATGCTGGGCTTTGGCGCATTCGCCGGCGCTTGCGCCGCCACCTTGTCGGTGGGCCCCGGCATGACCTACACCACCCCGTGCCGGGCGTTCGCCGCCGCCGTCGCTGGCGATATTGTCCAGATTTCTGCAGCAACTTACACCGGTGATGTGTGCGGGATTTATGCACACAACCTGACCATTCGCGGCATCAATGGCCGTCCCAAAATCGATGCGGGCGGCAAGAACGCCATGGGCAAGGCGACCTGGGTGGTCGTCGGCAATAACATGACGATCGAGAACGTCGAAATGGTCGGCGCCAAGGTGCCCGATCAAAACGGCGCGGCGCTGCGCCTGGAAGGCACCGGCTTCACGATGCGCAACAGCTTCCTGCACGACAATGAGAACGGCATTCTCTCCGGCGCCAATCTGAACAGCGACGTGCTGATTGAAAACACCGAGTTCGGCCACAATGGCTACGGCACCGGCCAGACCCACAATCTGTACATCGGCAATGTGCGCAAGCTGACCTTCCGTCACAACTTCTCGCACGACGCGATTGTCGGCCACAACCTGAAGTCGCGCGCACGCACCAATCATATCCTGTACAACCGCTTCTCGAGCCTGGCTGCGGGCCAGACCGGTTCCACCGCTGCCGGCCAGCCAAGCTACGAGATCGATCTGCCGAACGCAGGCGAGTCCTACATCATCGGCAATGTGATCGAGCAGCCGGCCGCGAACCAGAATCCGAGCATGGTCGCGTATGGCGAAGAGGGCGCGAGCAATCCCAGCCATTATCTGTACGTGGTGAACAACACCTTCCTCAACGACGATACCGTGCGCGGCACGTTCGTGATGGTGGGCGGCACTGTCACCAAGCCGATCCTGATGCAGAATAATATTTTCTCGGGAACGGGCACGCTGAGCAACCAGGCCAGCGCCGTGGCCAGGACCAACTACCGCTCAGTCGCCCCAGGTTTCGTCAACCGCGCGATCTACGATTTGCGGCCGACCGCCAGCGCGCTGGTGATCGATGCCGGTTCCGCGCCAGGCGCATCGGTGACGGGCGTGGCACTGAGCCCAAGCGCTGCGTACAAGCATGTAGCGCTGGGCATGACGCGGCCGCTGTCGGGCCAGCTGGACATCGGCGCGTATGAGGGCGTGTCTAGCGCGCCTTAATTCCGTCGCACCCAGATGAAACGCCGCCTCGTATTTTGAGGCGGCGTTTTTTTTGCCTGCTGCGCTGACGACGCCGGTTCAGGCACCCAGCCCCTGCCAGTAGCGCTGCGCCAGCGCGAAGGCGGCGCCGCCGACATGTTCACCCAGTGTGCGGCCGGCCGAGTCGGCGTTGTGGAAGTGAATGCCGCCATACACGCGCGAAGCGCCCGCCTCGCTGGCGGCCAGGCTGAAGGTAGACCAGGCCAGCGTCATGGGGGCTGCGGGCAGTGTCGGTTCGATGCTTGACGAGGCAGCGGGAACGATCACGCTGTGGTTGAAGGCATCGCTCCCGGTAAAGCGCTTGAGCACCTCCGCCGCCGCCGCGCTCAAGCTGCTGTGGCCCGACACGTGGTCGGGGAAGGGCAGGGTCGGATTGCTGAGCGGCTGGTAGGGCATCCATTCCTGGGCGCGGATCTGGCGCAGACCGGCGAGGGGGCCGCCCAGTCCATATCCCTGGATCAGCTGGCCGCAGGCACCGCACAAGGCCGATCGTACTGCGCTGAGCGGGCGCGCCGAGTCGTAGTAGCGCTTGGCGTCCCAGGCTGCAATGGCGGCGTCGGACTGCGCATTGGTGAGTGCAAACAAGAGCTTGACGTCACCTTCTTCGGCCAAGTGGTCGCGCGTGGAAACGAAGGCCGCGAAATGGGACCATGTGGCGGCGGGTGTCTCCCCGCCGATCCCACCGCGCCAGTAATCGACCATGATTTTCTGTTGCTCGGTCAGTCCTGCCTGGATGTTGACTATATCTCGCGCCTGTTCGAGGAAGGCTGGCGTACCGGCCTGGGCTGGTGCACCGGGACGGAATTGGGCGCCGCTGGTCAGCGCGAACGGGCGCAGCTGGCCCCAGAACGGGACCAGATAGTTTTGGGTGCGCAGCACGCCGCCGCCATCGAGGTAGGTGAGCGGCTGCCATTGGCCGGGATAGGGAATATCGATGTGCTCGGAAGCCCGAGCCACAACCAGGGGCGGGTTGCGCGCCACGTAGCCGCTATAGTCGGCAAACGGCGCACCGCCTGGCGTCAGCGTGCCAAGCTGGTTGGCGCCATCGCTGTAGACATAGTCAAGCAACACGCGCGCCGTCAGGCCGCCGATGCCTTCCGGCGAAACCGGGTCGAGCGTGGCGCGCGCCGGATTGTAGGCCAGCAGCGCCATGTGGGCGTCGAACGCTGCTTTCTGGGCAGGGAATTGATCGAGCAAGACGGCATACGCGGCATAACTCAGCGCGCGCAACTGGTTTGCCGGTGTGCGTTCCGCAAGCGGACGGCGCAGCTGCGCGCCGTGGCGCGTGCTCAATGCCAGGGCGTCGTACGCGGCCCAGGCGTTGTAGATGGCCGTGTGCAAGATGGCCATGCTGCGTGCTGCCAGCGGGGCAGGGGTACGCGCCAGGGCCAGTGCCGTCAGCGCCACGGCGTTCCAGCCGAACGCGACCTTGCTGCGCACCGGATCTGGCGTCGGTGGGGTGGGCGGATTCGGGCCCGGACGCGGCCGGTAGTGACCACCGCCACCGCCGCAGGCTGTCAGTGCACCGGCGAGCGCGGCGCCGGTTCCAAGTTTGATGAAATTTCGGCGTTCCATGTCGTTCTCGATATAGAAGTACTTCCTGCCGGGAAGCTGTCGGATGCCGACACGAATCGACCGCTCGGCACTGGGCAATCTGCAAACTCCGATGTTCAGTATCGGGAAGGCGGATCGCGATAGTGTTGAGGCGCCTCACGGCCAATGCGTCGGTGCGGGGAACTTTGTGCTGATGCTGAGAACGCCAAGAAAGATCGATGCGGGCACGCATCAAGTTGCCCTGCGCCGCCCGGGGCGACGGCGACGCTGTAAAATAGACCTCTTTTCCTTCACTAACATCGCCATGACCGAAGTCCGCACCCGTTTTGCCCCGAGCCCGACCGGCTACCTTCACCTGGGCGGCGCCCGCACCGCGCTCTACAGCTGGGCGTTTGCCCGCCATTTCGGCGGCACCTTTGTCCTGCGCATTGAAGATACCGATGTAGAACGTTCCACGCCGGAAGCGGTGCAAGCCATCATCGAAGGCATGCAGTGGCTTGGCCTCGCGCATGACGAAGGCCCGTTCTACCAGATGCAGCGCATGGACCGTTACCGTGAAGTGGTGGCGCAGATGCTGGCAGCAGGCACGGCTTACCTGTGCTATTCCTCCAAGGAAGAAGTGCAAGCCATGCGCGACCGCTTTACCGAGCTGGGCGAGAAGCCGCGCTACGACGGCACTTGGCGTCCGGAACCGGGCAAGACCTTGCCGCCGGTACCAGCCGAGCGCGCGCCGGTGGTGCGCTTCAAGAATCCGCAAGACGGCGACGTCAGCTGGGACGATGTGGTCAAGGGCACCATTACCATTGCCAACCGCGAACTTGACGATCTGATCATTGCGCGTCCGGACGGCACCCCGACCTATAACTTCTGCGTGGCAGTCGATGACTGGGACATGCGCATCACCCACGTGCTGCGCGGTGACGACCATGTCAACAACACACCGCGCCAGATCAATATTCTGCGCGCCATTGGCGCACCACTGCCGAAGTACGGCCACCTGCCGATGATTCTGGGTCCGGACGGCGCCAAGCTGTCCAAGCGCACCCATGCGGCAAGCGTGATGGAATTCTCGACCATGGGCTATCTGCCTGAGACCATGCTCAATTACCTGGCGCGTCTGGGCTGGAGCCATGGCAACGAAGAAGTGTTTTCGATGGCCCAGTTCTGCGCGTGGTTCGATACCGACCACCTGACCTCGTCCGCCGCGCAGATGAACATGGAAAAGCTGGCCTGGCTGAACAACCATTACATCAAACTGGCCGACAACGCGCGCCTGGCCGCGCTGGCCCAACCGCTGATGGCAGCGCAGGGCGCCGACTTCGCCGGCGGCCCGGACCTGGCCGCTGCCCTGGGTCTGATGAAGGAGCGTGCCAACACGGTCAACGAGCTGGCCGATGCGGCCATGTTGTTCTTCCGCCCGCCGCAACCCGACCCTGCCTTGCTGGCCCAGCACCTGACCGAGGCGGTCAAACCGGCCCTGGCGCAGTTTGCCGAACGCTGCGCGAGCGTGGAGATGAGCAAGGAAGCGCTGGCGCCCATGATCAAGGAAGTGCTGGCGGCCCACGGACTGAAGATGCCGCAGCTGGCCATGCCGCTGCGTCTGGTATTGACGGGCCAGCTGCAAACGCCCGCCATCGACGCCGTGATCGCCTTGTTGGGACGCGAGACGGTTTTGGCGCGCATTCAGAAATTTCTATAAATTTCTTTGATTACCCCTTTGCATAATCGGTGGACTCCGCTATAATTTTGCTTCTTCGCGGAACGGGGGTATAGCTCAGCTGGGAGAGCGCTTGCATGGCATGCAAGAGGTCAGCGGTTCGATCCCGCTTACCTCCACCAACTCGAAGAATGCAGTACCGTAATCAGTACCGGGTCCCCATCGTCTAGAGGCCTAGGACATCACCCTTTCACGGTGAGTACGGGGGTTCGAATCCCCCTGGGGACGCCAAGAATTTGGTTTTGGAAGTTTAGTACCGCTAAACGCCCTGATACGTCAGGGTTTTTTATTGGTGCAGCAGTTTAGGTCAGGATGTAACATGCATCCAGGACAGGTTACTGTCCCCATCGTCTAGAGGCCTAGGACATCACCCTTTCACGGTGAGTACAGGGGTTCGAATCCCCTTGGGGACGCCAGTATGAAGCGTCGTAGTATCGGCAGGGCCCGTAGTATTTGGGGGGTATAGCTCAGCTGGGAGAGCGCTTGCATGGCATGCAAGAGGTCATCGGTTCGATCCCGTTTACCTCCACCAAGAATTTCGCTATGTTGTCATAGCATCAGTTCAAGTCCCCATCGTCTAGAGGCCTAGGAC
>DASWMN010000193.1:0-35008 GCA_036399735.1 Telluria sp.
CGCCCAAGCCCTCCACCATCTCCTTGAGAACCGGATCGACGCGGATACGCAGAAACCCGTCGCCGATCTGGGTCTGCGTGTGCCGGTTGCCAAGGTGGAAAGCGCAGCGTGCCAGGATGTGTGGCGTGGCGCAGTACACCGTGTAGGTCGGCTCGAAGGCGGCGCGCACGCGGATGACGCGCTTGTCCTCGCCGGTCAGCAGGTCGCCGTCGCGCAGGACGCTGCCGCGCGCGGTGAATACGCCAACTTCCTCGCCGTCGGCCAGACGGGCGCGGAAGCGGCATTTTTCGCGTTGGTCGTATGCCAGGACCAGGTCACCGTCCACCCGGTCGGCATGGGCCAGTTTTGTATGCAGGGTCAGCATGCGCTCTCCTTAGAACAAAAAATAGCGCTGCGCCATTGGCAGCACGGTGGCCGCCTCGCAGACCAGCAACTGGCCGTCGGCGCGCACTTCATAGGTTTCGGGATCGACTTCCATACAGGGCGTGGCGCCGTTGTGGATCATGTCCTTCTTGCGCAGCGCGCGCATGCCGCGCACCGGGATCAGGGTCTTGGACAGGCCCAGTTCGCGCCCGATACCAGCGTCGTATGCGGCTTGCGAGACGAAGGTGAACGATTTTTTGAGCCCGCCGCCAAAAGCGCCGAACATCATCCGGTAATGAACGGGCTGCGGCGTCGGGATCGATGCATTCGGGTCGCCCATCTGGGCGGCGGCGATCATGCCGCCCTTGAGTATCAGCGACGGCTTGACGCCAAAAAAGGCCGGCTTCCACAGCACGATATCGGCGATCTTGCCCACTTCGAGCGAGCCGACCGCATGCGAAATGCCGTGCGTGATGGCCGGATTGATCGTGTACTTGGCGATGTAGCGCTTGATGCGAAAGTTGTCGTTGCGCGCACTGTCGGGCGCCAGCGCGCCGCGCTGCACTTTCATCTTGTGCGCGGTCTGCCAGGTGCGCATGATGACTTCGCCCACGCGCCCCATTGCCTGGGAGTCGGACGACATCATGGAGATTGCGCCGATATCGTGCAGGATATCTTCAGCGGCGATCGTCTCGCGCCGGATGCGCGATTCGGCAAAGGCCACGTCCTCGGCAATGGCAGGGTCGAGATGGTGGCACACCATCAGCATGTCCAGGTGCTCATCGAGCGTATTGACGGTAAACGGGCGGGTCGGATTGGTCGACGATGGCAGCACATTGTCCTGCCCCACTGCCGCGATGATGTCCGGCGCATGCCCGCCGCCCGCGCCTTCCGTGTGAAAGGTGTGGATGGTGCGGTCCTTGAAAGCGGCCAGGGTGGTTTCCAGGAAGCCGCCCTCGTTCAGGGTGTCGGAATGCAGCGCCACCTGCACGTCCATACGCTCGGCGACATCGAGGCAGTTGTCGATGGCGGCCCGGGTGCTGCCCCAGTCCTCATGCAGCTTGAGGCCGATGGCGCCGGCGAGAATCTGCTCTTCCAGTGGGCCGGGCAGGCTGACGTTCCCTTTCCCCATGAAGCCCAGGTTCATGGGAAACGCATCGGCGGCGGCCAGCATGGAATGCAGGTGCCACGGCCCCGGGGTGCAGGTGGTGGCCGCCGTACCGACCGCCGGGCCGGTGCCGCCGCCCATCATGGTGGTGACGCCGCTCATCAGCGCTTCCTCGATCTGCTGCGGGCAGATGAAATGAATGTGCGTATCGACACCGCCGGCGGTAACGATCATGCCTTCCCCGGCGATGATCTCGGTGGCGCCGCCGATTGCCATGGTCACGCCGGGCTGGATGTCCGGATTGCCGGCCTTGCCGATGGCGGCGATCAGGCCGTTCTTGAGGCCGATATCGGCCTTGACGATGCCCCAGTGGTCGACGATCACGGCATTCGTGATCACGGTATCCATCACCTCCGCATGCAGGCGCTGGGACTGGCCCATGCCATCGCGGATCACTTTGCCGCCCCCGAACTTGACCTCTTCACCGTAAATGGCGAAGTCCTTTTCGATTTCAATGAACAGTTCCGTATCCGCCAGCCGGATCCGGTCGCCCGTGGTAGGACCGTACATTTCCGCATACGCGCGGCGCGAGATCGACGGCATGTCAGTTGCCTCCCAGGGGCGGCAAGTCGCCCATCACCAGGCCATTGAAGCCGAATACGCGCCGGTCACCGTCCAGGGCCACCAGTTCGACCGTTCGCTGCTGCCCCGGTTCGAAACGCACCGCGGTGCCGGCCGCGATATTGAGGCGCATGCCAATGGCGGCGCTGCGGCCGAACACCAGCGCCGTGTTCACCTCGAAAAAATGAAAGTGCGAGCCGACCTGGATCGGGCGGTCGCCGCTGTTGGCCACCACCAGCGACACGGTCGCGCGGCCAGCATTGATGGCAATCTCACCGTCCTGAAGCAGATATTCGCCTGGAATCATGGGGCGCCTCAAGGAATCGGGTGATGGACGGTGACCAGCTTGCTGCCGTCCGGGAAAGTCGCTTCGACCTGAATATCCGGGATCATCTCGGCAATGCCATCCATGACGTCGGCGCGGGTCAGGATGGTGGCGCCTTCGGACATCAGCTGCGCCACGCTCTTGCCATCGCGTGCGCCCTCCATGATGGCCGCGCTGATCAGGGCAACGGCCTCCGGATAGTTCAGTTTGAGGCCACGGGCCAGGCGCCTTTCGGCCAGCAGGCCTGCTGTGAATATGAGCAGCTTGTCTTTTTCGCGCGGGGTCAGGTCCATTCGGTGTCCAGTTCAGGTGTGCCAGATGCGCGGCACAGTCGCCTCGCAACCGAGCAAGTGAGGGCGCAGGGTTTGCCAGACGCGCGTCATCACGGCGCGTGCGCGCTCGCTGTCGGCGCACAGCAGGCGCGCGCTGACCACGGATTTGATCTGGGTGACCGCCAGCAAGGGATCGATGGCGCGCATGCTGGCCAGCAGCGCGCCCGGCACCGGTGTGCCAACACCGATCAGGGTCGCGCACACGCTGGCCCCGTCCAGACCGAACACGCTGTGCATGGCGCTGCCGCCGCCGTGCAGTGTGCCCTGCTCCCACCAGACCAGTTTTCCTCCGAGGCGGATGCTGGTGCGCTGTGCGATCAGGCCGCGCTCGAAACGCTCGCCCGATGCCCTGCGTCCGAAACACAGGATCTCGCTGCCAATGTAGCGCGCGTCGGCAGCCAGCTCCACTTCGTGCTTCATACGTACGTGGGCTGCATTGAAGAAGATGGTTTCCTGTGGCAGCCATTCGATGGCGGCGCCAGCTTCCACGTTCAGGCGCACGTGCTGGCGCGAGATGTTGCCGTTGGCACGGTACCATTTGGCCGCGCCCGGCGACGTCAGCAAGGCATGCGCGGACGGCGCCGCCGTCGCATCGATGCGCAGCTGATCGCCACCGACGATACCGCCCGGCGGATGAATCATGATCGCGTGGCAGATGCCGGGGCCTTCCGGATACAGTGGCTTTTGCACACGCAGGGGACCGCGATGATCGCGTTCTGTCAGGCGGGTGGTGCCGCCGTCATCGGCAAAGCGCAGCCGCAGGCTTGCCTGCCAGGCGGCGGGATCGGGAATGCTTGGGCGGGCGCAGTCGGGCATACCAAAGGCGGTAGCAGGATGCGTGCCATGCCCCGGGCGCCATTCCGATACATTCCGATATCGTGCGGGCATGAGCTGGGACCAATGCGCACCACTGCGCACCACTGCGCACCACCCCGCACTGCCGTGGTGCGCGCGCCCCTAGAATTTGATGCCCACTGCCAGTGCAAGCTGGTCGCGGTCGATCTGGTTGTTGTACGCGCCACCCCAGACGGGCGTGGCCACCAGTTCCGCCAGATAGCGCTGCTGGTATTCAAAACGCAGCGCCAGCTGCATCGCCTTGCGCCCTTCGCTGAGCAGGAAGTCGTGCGACCAGCCCTTCACGTCATGCGTGAACTGGGCGCTGACGACCGACTTCAGCCCCGGGAGCAGTTCGGCCAGGCGGGCGTCGATGCGCAGCCGGTAGGCCCAGGCCGAGGCGGACACATAGCCGGCCAGACTGCACTGGCGCGCAGCGTCAAGCGCCGTGACGGTGCAGACGCCGCCAACCGGCCCGGTACCAAACTGCTCCGGCCGACCGTAGCGGCGCCGCGCCGGATCGGGCAGCGACATGACATGCTTGCCGACGATATGCGCCGCGCCGCTCCAGATTGCAGACCCTGCGCGTCCCCACTCGTGCTGCACGCCCGCCTGCAGCTGCACGGTCCGATAACGGTCGAAGCCCGTGAACACGCCGCCCGGCGCAATCGCGTCCGCGTCCGCCCGCAGCAGCGAAGGCGCGCTGGGACTGAGGAAAGCCGGCAGCACGTCGCCCGGAGGCAGCATCAGCGGCTGGTTCGGGCGGTACGCCAGTTCGGCGCGCCATGTGGTGGCACCGTTCTGGTGTGCCGCGTCAACGGCAAACAGTTTGATGTCTTCTGCGTGGCCGACGAAAAAGACGATATTTTTCCCGTCTGGATCTCCCGCGACCAGCCCTGGACCCACCCGGGTCGATTTGTACAGCCCGGGCATGGGCGTGGTGGCGATGGTGCGGGCGTGGTACAAGCCGAACTGGGTGCCGCCCGCAGGCCAGTTCAGGTGGGCGGCAAGCCCATACTGCGCGCCGTCATTGGCGAACGGGCTGGGACCGCGCTTGAGGTACAAGCCGCCCTGCAGGCGATCGCGATCATTGACCGCCATTGCCCCTGCAAAGGCGCGCTCGCAGCCGCCGGCCAGGTAATCGACAGTGGCCCAGAAGGTGCCGCACATGTCGAGTGCCGATGGCCGAAAAGTCCTGGTATAAAACCCTTCCAGCGCGAGCGCCGGATGCACATCGGTGCGAACGAACAGCATCGGCAAGGGCACGCGCAGCTCCTGCTGCATTGCGCCGGCCCGGTGCGATGCTGGCTGGTCGAGCGCGTTGAGCGATGCCAGACCGCCGCCAAAGCCGGCCCGTTCGCCCCACGCGAGCGACTGCTGGCCCAGCCGGGTACGAATGCGAACAGCGCCGGCAGTGCCCTGGTGCTGGACGACTGCCTCGCCCGGTGCGACACCGGAAAATCGCGACAGCCGGTCGGCGCCGCTATCGCCCAGCGCCTGGCCGCCCGTGTAGCCATTGGCATTGTTACCCCATGGGCGCGGGTGATCCGACAGCGCGAAGTCGTGCCAGGCTTTGAGGCGCAGCAGCGCGCTGAATGATCCCTCGCTGAACGCCAGGTCGAGGTAGCCCTTGAGGGCGCGCGTGGTGGCATCGCCGCGGCGGAAATTGAGATTGGCGTCGTCGGTATTGTGACCGCCATTGGCCAGGCCGTGCAAACCGATGACGGCAGCGTTGTATGCCACCAGCAGCTTGGGGTCGGGAGCCTGGGTGCGCCAGGCGGCGCCGAACACCAGTGCGCCGCTGGCCCTGGCCTCGAGCGCAAGGACGTCGGCGCCGCTGGCCAGGGCGATGGCGCCGGCCACGGCGGCGATGACGCGCGCTCCCGCGCTGCGTCTGCAATATCCGAAAGGTCGGAGCATGTCGGTCTCGGATGAAAACGGAGGCCTGATGCTAAGCGCACAGTTTCCTGTGGTCAATTCTTACTGCATAAGTCAGGCAGGCGCGCCCTGCCCGTACAGTGCTTCGGCGCGCTGGAACAGGATCCAGGAGGTGGCGATATATTTGTCGCCACTGCGCGCGACATGCCCCTTGTGGGAATGGGTAAAGCCGGCCGGCGCGATGATCAGGCGACCCTGCTTCGCTTCGACCTTGCGCTTCTGATAGAAGAATTCGGTCTCGCCGCCTTCGGCCACATCGTTCAGATAAAACTGGAACAGGAGCGCGCGGTGCAGGCTCTCGCAGCTGGCGTTTTGCGGATAGATCTCCGAGTGCCAGTGATGATAGCCGCCGCTCGACTGCAGGTATTTCTGGACGTTGATCTGGCCGGCGCGGTACAAGGTGCGCATCAGCTCACCGAGGTAAGGCGTACCGCATTCATCGAAATTGTCGATCGAGAGCTTGACGGCTTGTCCGGTAACGGGATGCACCACCTGCGGCGACATCGCCCCCACCAGCAGCATGCGGTACTTGTTCATGTAGGCCTGCAGGTGCTGCTGCACCGCCGCCATCATCATGTTCGATACAGCGTTCCAGTCGGGATGCTGGCTGATGGTCAGGTCGTAGCTGTCCTTCTTGCTGGTGTCGACGCCCTGCCCGGTTTTACCGCGCATGACCTTGTCGCTGGCATTGAAGCGCGCCACGATCTGCTCGCACTGGGCAGGCGTGAGCGCGCCATCGTAAATCTCGAGGAAGTCGTCCAAGGGCACTCCGGAATCGCGGCGCTCAGTTGCAGGCCGGCGGCAGCGCGCTCTTGAAGCGGTCGAAGCGGCTGGCCGGCGCCTTGTCGTCGCCCGGCATCACCAGCTGCGCGCCCTCGAACACGATCGGCACCAGGGCATCGCGGCTTTCGCCTTTGACGACGACGTCGATGTGCAGCACCCCGTCTTTATCGAAATACCATTTGCCGTCGAGCGAGTCGAATCCGCGCGCTTTGAAGTCCGCCGCCTCCGCACCGCATTTCGGGTACATACGGTAGACATGGTCCGCACCGAACACGATCACGTTACCGGCCGGCGCTTCCGCCAGTTTCTCCTGCCACGCGCCGATCAGCTTTTTATTGCTCGGGTGTTTCAGCTTGTCTGCCGCGAATCCGGAGGATGCCGCCATCATCAATACGGCGGAAATCAGCAGTGGTGTCAGTTTCATCGTGTGCGACGAGCCGGGCGAAGGCTCCAGAGTTGTAGGGAAATCGGTTGCTGCCCTTTCGAGTTTGCCCGAATTTCCCAAATTCTACAACAGGGACTATTCTCAGCCGCCGTGCTGCACGTCGAACAGGTGTGGCAGATCCGCCGCAACGCGGGTGCGCCATGCGCCGCACAAGCCGCAGGGTTCGAGCGGCACATTCTGCGCCAGGCAATGCAGCACGCTGTGCGGGTCGGTCGCCCAGGCCACCGTATAGCTGCCGGGGTCTCCTTCGCGCACCTTCATCAGGGCCAGTTCGAACTGCGACACCGACACCAGCAAGGGGTCGGGATGTTCCGCCAGCGAGGCCAGAAAGGCCAGCGGCTGATACTCGCGGAACGGCGACACGTTACGGCTTCGGATAAACGCTTCCAGCGCCGCTTCGAGCAAGCCACGCTGGCGCAGCAAGGCCATGGTCAGCACGCAGGTGCGCTCCAACACGTACACGCGCCACAGATAAATATTCCCGCGCGCTTCCTGCAGATCGGGCGACGCTGCCACCTGATGAAAATATGGGTGGTCCTCGCGCGCCACCGCATAGTTGGCGCGGATTAGGCCAAGCAGAATGCGCTGATGCCGCGCCAGGTCTGTAGTTGGCTCCATGATTACCCCTGAAAGCGCTGGCGCAGCTGGGCCAGTTCCTGTCCGATGGCCGCATGCCCCAGGCCGGGCACCGCTTCCGGCATGAATTCGTAGACCACCACTTGCGCGCTGGTGGCCACATGGTGGATCGCCGCGTGGGCCAGCTCCGCGGTGCGCGGCCGGGTAAGCCGCGAGTGCACATCGAGCATGAAACCATTGTGCATGACGCCGCAGGCCACATGCAGTTCGCGCACGGCGTCGCCATTCAGTTCTTCCATGAAGGTGGCGATGTTCAGACCATGATTGTGTTCATCGCATTCGAGGTTGTAGATGTCGAGGATGAGGCCACAGCCGGTGCGCCCCGTGAGCGCATTCAAAAACAGCGCCTCGGAATACGCCGCCGGACAATCGGGAATCACGTGCACGATATTTTCAAGTAAAAACGGAATGCGGTAGCGACGCTGGATCGCCGCCACGCGTTCGCATATCAGATCGAGCGCCTGCTCCGTGCGCGGCATGGCAAGCATGATGCCAAGGTGTTCGCCATCGACCTTGGTGTAGCCCAGATGTTCGCTGTGCCAGGCCACGTCGACCTGCTCCATCAGGTCGTCGAGCAGATGCAGATAAGTGGGCGCCCAGCCATCGTGCGAGCCGATCGACAGGCTCACGCCATGCACGATGATCTGCACATCCTTGCCAAGATCCTTGAGTTCCGCCAGCACTTCGCCACTGAGCACGATGTGGTCGCCATCGACTTCGGCAATGGTCTCCGGCGTCACTTCGATGTAGTCGACGTGCGGCAGCATGTGCGCCAGCAGCGCGGGATCGCGCCCTTCATAGCTCACGCCCAGGGAAATCCCCGGACGCGCTCTGGCGCTTTGCAGAGGCAGTACTGGGCACATTGGCGCATTCGCTCAGTGCGTGGCCGCACCGGCGGCGGCATGTTCGACCATTGCCCCCTGGATGTTCGGAATTTCCATCAGGTGGCGGCTGATGGCAGGATCGCCGCGCAGGAAAGTCAGGTCGAAGCCGGTCAAGCCGCAGTTGCATCCGCCTTTGGGCACCATGTGCTTGACGGCGATGTCGAGCGCTTTGTGCAGGTCTTCCAGCGTGACGCGGCCTTCGTGGACGACAATCTTCACGTGGTCGTTGCTGGCTTGGATTCTGTTCGTAATCATGGCAATCCCCTTTGGCCACTTGATGGGCCTGTTTAAAAAACGGTTCAACATTCGAAGCGATTTCCCGAACCGGAAAAAGAAACCGCAGCTGCTTGCGAGTCAGTATAGGTCGCCGATTTCAGCGGAAGTACACCCTTTGTAACGTTTGCAAAATAGTGAGAAGAAGTGCCGGAATGCCCGCAGCTGAAGGGTTAGAATGGCGCCGGGTTTCCTGTAACCACTCTCGATCGGTGCACCATGCGACCAGCAAGCAAACGTTGTTTCAAGTGGACCATCGCGCTCGTGCTCGGGTCCTTTCTGCTCGCCGCCATTGCCATCAGCACGGTCGGGCTGGCCGACACCGTGCTTGAAACCGACCTCGCAGTGGTACCGGGAAATACGGTGCTGCCGAATGGCACCGTCTCCCCGCGCCTGAAAGGACGACTCGATGCAGCTGTCGACCTGTTCCACCGAAAGCAAGTCAGGGCAGTGCTGGTCAGCGGCGGCATCGGTGCCGAGGGGCACGACGAAGCGTTCGTCATGAAGAACTATCTGGTGGCCCAGGGCATTCCCGCCGGCGCCATCTTCACGGATAACAAAGGCGTCAACACGTTCGAGACGGCGCGTTATACCGCGCAGCTGGTGCGCGAAAAAGGCTATCGCCCGCCCATCATGGTCAGCCAGTTTTTTCACATCGCGCGGCTGGAACTGGCGATGCGCAAGCACGGCGTGTCCAGCAGCGGCCACGTGCATGCCCGCCATTTCGAGATCCGCGACCTGTATTGACTTGCGCGCGAAGTGGCCGGCTACGTGGACTACACGTTCAAAAATGCAACGAGCGATGCAATTGAGAATTGATTTACAAGAGTTTTAGCGCCATACTTGTATTTTGATCAATTCATTGAAAGTTGGCCGGACATGACTCTTCTCCACAAGTTGGGCACGTTTGCCCTCGCCACCGCGCTCTGCGTCGCGGCCCCGGCAATGGCTTCCAAGGCTGCCGGCGACATGCCGAAGGCCGGCGACATCGCACCCGAGATCGTCGGCAAGACGGCCGACGACGTCGCCGTCAGCATCGCGCAGTACCGCGGCAAGGTGGTGGTGGTGTCATTCTGGGCGACCTGGTGCACCTACTGCATCAAGGAACTGCCCGTGCTGGAGAACATTCAAAAGGCAGCTGGTGGCCAGGTACAAGTACTTGCGGTGAACACCGAAGCCTGGGATGTGTTTCGCCAGGTGCGCAAAGGCCTCAAGGCGTTCACCATGGGCATGCTGTACGACCCCGGCAGCGTCGGCCAAAAGGCCTATCGTGTGACCGGCTATCCACATATGGTGATCATCGGGCGCGACGGCCGCATTCACCAGGTCTACCGTGGTTACAGCGAAGACAGCCTGGACCAGATCGCGGCGGACATCAATTCGGCCTTGCAAGGGCCGGCGGCGCCTGCGGATGGGGTGGTGCAGGCGGCAAACTAGGCCGCCGCATTTGGCGCCGGCCCGCTGCATTTCGCGCCGCTTTCCTGCAATTCGTCGCTTTGCCCGCATTCTGCCTGTTGTTCTCTTTACAGTGGCTTTCATCGCAACGAAACCACCGGAGAACAAGATGAACCACCTGATCAGGATTGCCCTTGGCGCGATTGCCCTTGCCTGCATGTCGCAGGCCTCTGCCGCCACCCTCACCATCGAAGTCGATGACGTCAAGAGCGCCGACGGCGTGCTCATGGTTGCTATTTTCAATTCGGACGGCAGCTTCCTCAAGCAGCCGCTCAAGGGCGCCGGCGCGCGCGCCGTGGCCGGTACCAGCAGCATTGTCCTGGCGGATTTGCCTGAGGGCGAAATTGCATTCGCGATCTATCACGATGCCAACAGCAACGGCAAAATGGACAAGAACGTGATGGGCATCCCGACCGAGGACTATGCATTCAGCAACAATGCGCTGGGCAAGATGGGGCCACCCAAATATGAGGCGGCCAAGTTCACGCTGCCGGCCGCCGGCGCCACGGTGCGCGTTTCGCTGAAATAAGGGGCACGCCATGAATCGCCGCCACTTTCTCGCGTCAGGCATCAGCGTTGGCGCACTCGGCCTTGTCTCGAACGCAGCCCTGGCCGACGCCATCACCCTGCAGCGCTTTCACACCGCGCTGCGCCGCGACCCGAAACTGGTGGTCTTTGCCGATACCGCCGGCGAACAGTCTGGCGAAGCAGTTGTCGCAGGCCGCATCCCGGCCGACCTGGAAGGCGCGTTCTACCGCAACGGCCCAGGCCGCTTTGAACTGGGTGGCGAGCGCTATCACCACTGGTTCGACGGCGACGGCTTTGCCCAGCGCTGGCAGATTTCCCAGGGCAAGGTCAGCCACCGGGGACGCTTCGTGCAGACCCAGAAATTTGTCGATGAATCGAAGGCCGGCCAGTTTCTGTACACGGCATTCGGTACGTTTGTCGGCCGGCGCGGCATCAAGAACAATGACACGATCAACGCGGCCAATACCAACCTGCTGCCCTTCAATGGGCGCGTGTATGCCCTGTGGGAAGGCGGTTCGGCCACCGAGGTCGATCCGGTCTCGCTTGATACGGTCGGCATCAAGACCTGGCGCGATGACTTGAAGTCGATGCCGTTTTCCGCCCACCCGAAGATTGATCCCGAGGGCGGCATGTGGAACTTTGGCGGGCTGCCAGGCAGCGACAAACTGGTGATTTACCGCATCGGCGCCAACGGCGCACTTATCGCCAGCACCGTGATCGATGTGCCGAAAATGGCCATGGTGCATGATTTTGTGGTCAGCGCGCGGCACCTGATTTTCCTGATTCCACCCTACGATCTGGTACGTGGCGAGGACAAGAGCTTCGCCGAGATGCACCAATGGGCCGGCAGCGGCAGCAACGCGCGGCCGCTGCGCGCCGTGGTCGTGTTCAAAGACACCATGCAGGTGCGCAAGATATTCGAGCTGCCGCCGCACATGGTCTTCCACTTCGGCAACGCCTGGGATGATGGCGCCCTCACCCGCTTCGACGTGGTCTTGCACGACGGCGAAGCTCTGGCCCGTGTGGGTGGGCTGATGCGCGGCGAGCATCCCAAAAACGATCCGGGGCGCAGTTTCGCGGCCCAGATCAGCCTCGACTACAGCAAAGGCACGGCCAATATTGCCCGACTGCTTGGCGCCAGCGAATTTCCGCGCGTGATGCCACAAGTCGTATCGAGCCACCATCGGAAGCTGGCTCTGGTCAGCAGCGCCGCCCGCAACAAGAACCTGATTCTGGACACCGTCAACCTGGTGGACACGGGTTCGGGCAGGAACGACAGCTACCGCTTCGATGCCGGCTGGCTGGCCGAGGAGCATATCCTTGTTCCACGCCGAAATGCACGCTCCGAAACCGATGGCTATCTGGTCGGCGTGGCGCAGGACAGCAAACGCAAGCAGACGGTGATGACAGTATTCGACGCCGCCCGTGTCAGCGCCGGTCCGATGGCCCTGGCGCGCTTGCCTTACCGCGCACCGCACTGTTTTCATGGTAACTTCTTGCCCAGTTGACCGACCTGGAATATGCCATGACCAAGCTGCCCCTTGCCCTGCTCGCGCTGCTCTGCGCCTGTGCCACCCCACGCCACGCCGACCTGGACCGCCAGGTGCAGGCGCTGATGCAGCGCGAAAAGGTGAACGGTCTGGCGCTTGCCGTCATCGAGGACCGCAAAGTGCGCAAGGTCGCCGCCTATGGCGCGCGCAATGTGGAGCGCAGGCTGCCACTCGCAACCAACACGGTCATGTATGGCGCCTCGCTCACCAAAGCCGCTTTCGCCACCATGCTGCTGCAGCTGGTTGACGAAGGAAAGCTTGATCTGGACGCCCCGCTCAGCGCGCTGCTCCCGCGTCCGCTGCCGGAATACAAGGGTCAGGGCGCCGACTTTTCCGACCTGGCCGGGGACCAGCGCTGGCGCCAGCTCACCCCGCGCATGCTGCTCAATCACGGCAGCGGCTTTGCCAACTTCCGCTGGCTGGAACCGGACCAGAAGCTGCGCTTTCATTTTGACCCGGGCAGCCGCTTCGCCTACTCCGGCGAAGGCTTCTATCTGCTCCAGCTGATCGTTGAACAGGGCCTTGGACTGGACACCGGCGCCGAAATGCAAAAGCGCGTCTTCGACCGGTATGGCATGAGCCGCACCAGCATGCGCTGGCGCGCGGACTTCGCGGACAATCTGGCCGACGGCTACGGTATCGACGGCAAATTCGAGCCGCATGATGAGCGCAGCAAGGTACGCGCGGCAGGCTCAATGGACACCACCATTGCCGATCAGGCCAAGTTATGGGCCGCCGTGGTGCGCGGCGATGGCCTGAGCCTGGCGGCGCGCGCGGAACTGGTGCGCCCGCAACTGGCCATTACATCGCCGCAGCAGTTCCCTACCCTGTCCGACGCGCAGGCGCCGCGCAATGCCGACCTGGGTCTGGCGGCCGGCCTGGGCGTGGTCACCTTCCGGGACCGCAGCGGGCCGGCCTGGTTCAAGGGCGGCCACAACGACACCACCGCGAACATGGTCATCTGTCTGGAACAGGGGCAGCGCTGCCTTGTCATGCTGGCCAACGATGTGCGCGCAGAACGCATCTACCCCGCCATCACGCGCCTGGTACTGGGTGACACCAGCATGCCATGGCGCTGGGAATATGGCGCCACTTTTGAAAGCACCACACCGTGAACCAGCGAGAACCATCAAGCCATGTGCTGGAGATCATTCCCTTCTTCCGGCGCTGGCGGTCGACCCTGTGGCGCGACTGGATCTATACCTTTATCTGGAGCTCGCTGTTGGCCTTGATCCTGGCCGTGGCCGGGCGCATGTTCACTGGCAGTGACAAGCCGTTCTGGGTCGATTTCTACCCCACCCTGGTGGTGTCGAACATGATCGGTCTGTTAATCCATGGCACATCCATCATTGGTAATTATGTGCTGCGCGGCTGGCCCAAACGCGCAGCCGGCCTGCCGCGGGCACTGTACTACATCACCCTCGTCAGTTGCTGCGTCATGCTGGGCATGCTGATCGGGACCGGCATTCTGCGCGGGGTCAATCCCCTGATCTACATGTCGCGCAGCGCCACCTTGCTGCGGCTACTGCCGTTTGCTGTACTGATGGCGGGGCTGATGCACTTTGCCTTTGCCAGCAGCGCACGGCGGGTGGCAACCGAGGTGCTGGCCGCGCAGCAGAAAGAGCAGATCGCCAGCGCGGCGCAGCTGCTGGCTGAGACGCGCCTGCGCGCCCTGCAGTCCCAGATCGAACCGCACTTCCTGTACAACACCCTGGCCAATGTGGTGGGCCTGATCGATACCGATCCTGCCCAGGCGAAGCGCATGCTGGAGCGCTTCATCGATTTTCTGCGCGCCAGCCTGGCGGCCAGCCGGGCCGACAGCGCGACCCTGGGCGCCGAACTCGATCTGACCGCTGCCTATCTGGATGTGCTGGCGGTGCGCATGGGTCCGCGTCTGCGCTACCGGATCGAAGCCGATGCCGCTGTGCGCGCCTTGCCGATCGCACCGATGCTGTTGCAGCCGGTCGTGGAAAACGCGGTCGCGCACGGCCTTGAACCCAAAATGGAAGGCGGCGAAATCATCGTGCGCGCCAGCTGCAGCGGTGACCAGCTGTGCATCGAAGTGAGCGACACCGGGGCCGGATTGAGCGGCGCGCCCCCAAAACCGGGGGGCGGCGTGGGCCTGTCGAACCTGCGCGCGCGATTGGGCAGTTTGTATGACAGCCAAGCTCAGGTACAATTGTTAGAAAATCAAGCAAGTGGCATTACGGTAAGAATAATGCTCCCTCTGAAAGTGACACCAAAATCGACCAGCCCCGCATCCTGATTGCCGACGACGAACCGCATTTGCGCGATTACCTGCAGACGCAGCTGGCCGCCGCATGGCCGGAAGCGAAGCTGGTCGCCAAGGCGGCCAATGGACTGGACGCACTGCGCCTGATCGATGAACTGGCGCCCGATGTCGTGTTCCTGGATATTCAGATGCCCGGCCTGAACGGCCTTGCTCTGGCAGAGAAGCTGCGCGACGAGCGCAATGGGCCCCATATCGTGTTTGTGACGGCGCACCATGAATACGCGGTGCAGGCTTTTGAGCACAGCGCGCTGGACTACCTGCTCAAGCCGGTGGCGGCGGAACGCCTGGTCAAGACCGTCGCCAAGCTCAAGACCGCACTGGCCAGCAGCACCCGGCCTGTCGCGGCCGACGCCCTGCGCTCGCTGCTGCAGCAACTGGCCGTACCGGCCGTAGCAGCGCCGGCCTCGCCACCATTGCAATGGATACGCGCGGCGCATGGCGAAGAAACGCGCCTGATCGCCATCGACGAAGTGATCTACTTTCAAAGTAACGACAAATACACCAGCGTATTCCTGCACAACGAGGAATGCCTGATCCGAACCCCCTTGAGCAAATTGCGCGAGCAGCTGGACGACGCCCAGTTCTGGCAGATACACCGCAGTGTGATCGTGGCCGCCAAACATGTGGCCGGCACCCACACGGACTTTCGCGGACGCCTGGTCGTCAAGCTGAAAGGCCGCAGCGAACAGCTGACCGTCAGCCGCAACTACGCCGATTTGTTCAGGCAAATGTAAAGACGCTTCATGAAAAACCCGATGCACAACCCCAAGCGGCGCCGCGTTCTGCTGTCCGGCGCCGCGCTGGCCGGCGGCCTGGCCATCAGCGGCTGCTCCGGCGGCGACGCGAAAGACCGCCAGCTCGTATTTGGCTCCCTGGCCGATGCCCTGGCCGAACTGGCACGCCTGACGACGGCGCTGGCGCTCAATCCCGGCGCCAGCTGGACCTGGTCCAAGACCCTGCTGCATTGCGCACAGAGCATCGACTATTCGATGACCGGCTATCCGGAGGCAAAATCGGCGCTGTTCCAGCATACTGCCGGTGCGGCCGCATTTGCCTGGTTCAAATCGCGCGGGCGCATGTCGCACAATCTGATCGAAGCCATTCCCGGCGCCGCCACGCTGGACGCCAACGCGGCCAGCACGCATGCGCTTGCCGCGCTGCGCAAATCGATCGAGAATTTTCAGCAGTTCACCGGGCCGCTGCGGCCGCACTTCGCGTATGGCACGCTGGACCGGGTCGAGTACGAAAAGGCGCACGCCATGCACATCGCCAACCACCTGTCGGTGTTCGATCTGGCGCCCAAGGCTGGCTAGAGCACATTCGACCACGCAAGCGCGTAAGGCAAGTCGCGCGGCCCAAATACGAAATGCAGCACGCGCCGCTTGCTGGTGCCGCTGCTTTTTGAGGATGCGTGCAGCAGCAAGGGGCGCAGCACCAGCACGTCGCCCGCGCGGGCAGTACAGGACAATTCCTGGGTCGCCTGACGCGCTGCGACGGCATCGCCGTTGCCGATCACGCCGCGCAGGGCCAGCGCCGGATGCGCGCGCAGCATGGTGGCCAGCGCTGCGCACCAGGGCTGTGTCAGCAGGCAGCGCGTGCCGCCACTGGAAGGATCGGCCAGGCTGATCTGGCTGGCGGCCTTCACGCACGCTGACGGCGACAGCAGCGCCGGCACCAGCGTGAAGCCATCGCGTTCGAACGTCACGCGGGCGCCGACAGCTTGTCGATCGCCAGCACGGCGCTCAGGAAAATCTCGCCATTGAGCCTGGAAGGGAGATCGCTTTGCTTGAGCCGGTCCATCACCGGGCCCTTGACCTCGGCCAGATGCAGACCGATGCCACGCCGGTGCAGCGACTGATTCAGTTCGCCCAGCGCGAACAGGGCGGTGGTGTCGATCTCGCTGACCGCCGTCATGACCAGCACCAGGTGGCGGGTGGCAGGATGGGATGCCAGTTCTTCTTCCACCCGCGCGCTGACCGCCTCCACGTTGCCGAAGAACAGATTGGCGTCGATACGCAGCATCAGCACATCGGGAATCGTTTCGGCAGGATAGCGGTTGATGTTTCGAAAGTGCTCGGAGCCGGCGATCCGGCCCAGCACGGCGATGTGCGGGCGGCTGGCGCGCCAGATCAGGTTCGCCATCGACAGCATCACGCCGACGATCACCCCCGCCTCGATGCCAAGCGCGATCACGCCGGCGCAGGTTGCCACCAGGGCCAGCGCATCGCTGCGGTCATAGTGCCAGGCGGTGCGCAGCGTGCCCAGTTCGAGCATGCCGAGGACCGCGACAATGATGGTAGCGGCCATTGCCGGCAGCGGCAGCAATGCCAGCCAGCCGGTGGGCGCCACCAGTGCCACTGACAGCAGCACCGCGGTGATGACGCTGGCGAGCGGCGTGTTGGCGCCCGCCGAAAAATTGACCGCCGAGCGCGACATGCTGCCGGTGACAGGGAAGCCGCCGGTCAGCGCGCTGCCAAGATTGGCCGCGCCCAGACCGACCAGTTCAAAGTTACTCTTGAGTTTTTCCTGGCGCTTGAGGGCCAGCGCCTGGGCCGAGGACATGCTCATCAGGAAAATCACAAACGCGATCAGCAGCGCGGGCTTGAGCAGGTCGCGCCAGTGGGCGCCGGACGTCGCCAGATTCAGGCCTGGCAGTCCGGACGGCACATCACCGGTCAGCTGCACCCCGGCCGCGCCCAGACCCTGCAGCGCGACCAGCACGGTGGCCCCGACCACGACCAGCATCGGCCCAAGACGGCCAGCCACATCGGCCGCGCCCGCGCGCATGCCCAGCCTTCGCAGCAACGGCGCCAGATAGCGCCGCGCCAGCAGCAAGGCCAGTATCGAACCGAGACCCAGGGCCGCGCTGGGCCAGTGCGGCGCGCTCACTGTACGGCTGCCCAGCAAGGGACCGACCTGGCCCCACGCAATGAGCACGGCAGCGCCAATCGTAAAGCCGCTCATCACGGGACGCGAGAAAAAGTTGGCCAGAAAGCCCACGCGCAGCAAGCCGCACAGCAGCAGGACGGCGCCCGAAATGAGGGCCAGCTGCGCCGCCAGCACCGCGTGCAGACCGGTGCCGGCAGCGGCCAGCGGCGCCAGCGCGGCGCCCGTCATGAGGGAGGTGATGGCCATCGGCCCGACCGACTGGGTCATGCTGGTGCCGAACAGCGCGTACAGCAGCGGCGGCGCGATACTGGCGTACAGGCCCACCACCGGCGGCAGACCCGCCACCAGCGCATACGCCATCCCTTGCGGGACCATCATCATGGCGACGACGATGCCGGCGCTGATATCGCCGGCGAGCAGGGATCGACGGTAGTGCCTTAGCCAGTGCAGCATGGTGGTAAGCAGTTCAGGAAAAGCAGAAGCCTACCACGGCCGCCAGCTGTATAGTCAACTCATCGCCAGCTCGACGCAGTTGCGCCCTGCCCGCTTGGCCCGGGCCAGCGCCGCATCCACCCGCATCATCAGGGTGTCCGGCGCTTCCTGCTCCGACAGCTGCCCGACGCCCAGGCTGATGGTGAGCCGGTCGCAGCCCGGCAGCTCGGTCTGGGCGACATGGGCGCGCAGCTTTTCCGCCATCTTGAGCGCGTCGATCGCGCTGGTGTGCGGCGCGATGATGAAAAATTCGTCGCCCGCAGCGCGCACCAGCACATCGCTGTTGCGCAGCACGGCGCGCGTGGCGTCGGCCACGGCGCGGATGACCGCGTCGCCCACGGGATGGCCGAACTGGCCGTTGACTGCCTTGAAGTGGTCAAGGTCGAAGACAATCAGCGCGACGGGCATCTTGTAGCGCAGCGCACGCCGCGCTTCCAGCTCCAGCAGATATTCGCCATGGCGGCGATTGAAGCAGCCGGTCATCGCGTCAATGGTCGACATGTGCGTCACGCGGCCCAGCAGCTGTTCATTCTCGCGGCATACCTCGGCCAGGCGCAGGCCGAATCCGGCCAGCTGCGCCATCCCGGTATAGGCGGCCATTTCGTCGCTGGTGAACTGGCGCGCGTGGTCGAACATCAGGCACAGGGCGCCGCGCATGACGCCGGTGCGGCTGAGCGGCAGCGGCAAGCCAAGCACCGCGCCGATGCCGTTGTCGGCCAGCTCCATCGCCATTTCAGGCTCGCCGGCCTTGGCTGGCACGTCAAGCAGCGCCATTTCGCCACTGCTCGCCGCCAGCAGTCCGGGAAAGGCATTGCGCAGCGATGAATGCATGAGGCGGTCGGAGCGCTTCAGAATGCGCAGCAGGTTCAGGCCGCGGGTGGCGTGCTGCGCCTCCAGTTCCAGGTCACCGAGTTCCGGCATGTGAAACACGGAGGCATGCACCACGCCCGGCAGGCTGCACAGCGCCGCGCAAATCCGTTCGGCCATGCGTTCGATGTCGTCGCTCTCGGCGATGGCCTGGCGCACCCGTGTGGTGGCGGCGTTCAGTTCACGCAACTGGCTGATCTGCGTCGCCGGGGCCAGGGCGCCGGACAGCTGCGCGGCGATGGCGTCGCGCAGATCCTGGTCGAGAATCGGCGAAATCGCATAGCTGACCTGCCCGTAGTCGGATAATTCCGCAATCCAGCGCGCGTGCTGGAAGGGGCACAGAATGAGGATCCGCTGCGCCCCCGCCTGGCTCAGTAGGCGGCGCAGATGCGGCACATCGAACGCCAGGTCGAAACGGTCCAGATCGATGATCAGCAGGTCGACTGTTTGCTGCCCCAGCATTTCACCGGCCTGCTCGGTCCCGTCCGCAACAAACAGCTTGTCGAACTGGTCGCCGCACAGGGCCTGAAAATCGACCCGCCGCTGCCCGACGGGGTTGAGAAACAGGCCGGTAAAGGTGGCGCGACTGAGGGCTGACGACGACATGGATTCTCCTGTTTGTTTCCGCGTTTCATTGCATTCACACCTAGTTTGCCATAAAGCCCACGCCGTGCCCGTGCAATGCCGTTTTTGTGTGTGCGCGCGCACAGTAAGCGCGTGCCCGCAAGCCAATACTTTCCGTTTACAGACGGAGGTGATCATGGCAACAGACAAGCAGTCCGGGGAAGGCAACAGTTCCATCGAAAGCGTGGCAAATCAGCAGCGCGCCATCCAGAGCAGGCAGGATCAGATCGACGGCGCCAATCAGCAGAAAGAGCAAGGCAAGGAACCGGTCCAGGCGGGGCCGGCCAACCAGCCGGTGCCACCGCTGGACCAGCCGCACCTGGTCAAGCCCGGGATCGAGGCGCAAATGCAGCTCAAGCCGCGTTTCATGGCCGAGCACTACAAGGGCAGCGGCAAACTGCAGGGCCAGGTGGCGATTGTGACCGGCGGCGACTCGGGCATCGGCCGCGCCGTGGCGGTCCTGTATGCGCGCGAAGGCGCCGACGTCGCCATCCTGTACCTGAACGAACACGAAGACGCCGCCGAAACCGCGCGCTGCGTTGAAGCCGAAGGCCAGCGCTGCATGGCGCTCGCCGGGGACGTCAAGGACATGGCGTTCTGCCAGGACGCGGTGGACCAGGTGGTGAGCCAGTTTGGCCGCCTTGATGTGCTGGTCAACAACGCCGCCTTCCAGGAACACGCGATGTCGCTGATGGACCTGACCGAAGAGCGCTTCGATGAAACCATGCGCACTAATATCTACGGCTACTTCCACATGGCGAAGGCAGCCCTGCCGTACCTGAAAAAAGGCGCGGCCATCATCAACACCGGCTCCGTCACCGGGCTGCAGGGCTCCAGCCATTTGCTCGACTATTCCGCGACCAAGGGCGCGATCCACGCGTTCACCATGTCGCTGGCGTCGAACCTGCTCCCGCAGGGCATTCGGGTCAATGCGATTGCACCGGGCCCGGTCTGGACACCGCTCAATCCGGCCGACCAGCCTCCGGAAAAAATCGCCGTGTTCGGCCAGGACACCGACATGCACCGCCCGGCGCAGCCTGAAGAGCTCTCGCCCGCCTATGTGTTTCTGGCGTCCGGCGTCTGTTCGAGCTACATCAGCGGAATCGTGCTGCCGATCACCGGCAGCGTGGGCTAACAGGAAAGGACCGGAATATGGCACGCAGTTTGTGGAAAGGCGCCATCAGCTTCGGGCTGGTGCACATTCCGGTCGAGATGTACACGGCCGTGGGCGAAAAATCGCTCGACCTGACGATGCTCGACAAGCGCGATTTTTCGCCCGTTGGCTTCAAGCGCTACAACAAGGGCAACAACAAGGAAGTGACCTGGGATGACATCGTCAAAGGCTACGAATACACCGACGGTGAGTACGTGGTGCTGAGCGACGAAGACCTGCGCCGCGCCAATCCGGAAGCCACGCAGACGATCGACATCCTCGCCTTTGTCGATGCCGAGCAGGTGCCCTTGCTGTACTACGAACAGCCCTACTATCTGGCGCCCGGCAAAGGTGGCGACAAGGTCTATGCGCTGCTGCGCGAAACGCTGCGCAAGACAGGCAAGATCGGCATCGCCAACGTCGTCATCCGGGTCAAGCAGCACCTGGCCGCACTGGTGTGCGTGGGCGACGTGATTGTCATGAACACCCTGCGCTACAGCGACGAGATCCGCGCCTCCGACGAGCTGAAAATCCCCGATTCCAGCGCCAAATCGGCCACCATCTCGGACAAGGAGCTGAAAATGGCGATGGCCCTTGTCGAAGGCATGAGCGAGGACTGGAAGCCAGACCAGTATCACGACACCTACCGCGAAGATATCCTGGCGCTGGTGGAGAAAAAGATCAAGGCCAAGCAGACCAAGACCATCACCATGCCGGGCAAGGAAAAGGCGCCGGAAAAATCGGGCAATGTGATTGACCTGGTGTCGCTGCTGCAGCAGAGCCTGGGCAAGAAACCCGCCGGTAAAACCAAGGCGGCCAACGACGAGGACGAGGAAGGCGACGACGCGGACGACAAAAAGGCCAAACCGGCCGCCCGGCGCAAGGCGCCTGCCAAGGCGGCAACCAGCAAACCGAAAGCGGCCGCCCCGGCGCGCAGGAAGTCCGCCTGAACGATGGAAGATTTTTTCTTGTTGCTGGAATGGCCCGCCATGCTTGTCAGTGTTGCCGCGGCCTGGTGGATGGCATCCCGCAGGGCGGACCGGCGCGTGATTGCCTTCTGGTTGTTCACAATCGGCAACCTCATGTGGATTGCCTGGGGCTGGGCGGAAGGTGCATGGGGCCTCATTGCCTTGAATACCTTCCTGATGGCACTCAACGTGCGCGGCATCCTGAAAAACGAAGATGCTTAGAAAAACTATCAGACCAATACATTTAATTATCTTTACCTATCGACCTTGTCACCCCTACACTGTTTCTCATCCCAAACAATTCGAGGAGAAACAGTATGAGCACGCCAATTACCACCGCCGCCGGCATCCCCGTCGCTGACAATCAAAATTCCATCAGCGCCGGGCCACGTGGTCCCCTCCTCCTGCAAGACTTTCACCTGATCGAGAAACTTCAGCACTTCAACCGCGAACGCATTCCTGAGCGCGTGGTCCACGCCAAGGGTTCGGGCGCCTACGGCACCTTCACCGTCACCCACGACATCAGCCATTACACCAAGGCCAAACTGTTCAACCGGGTTGGCAAACAGGCCGAGATTTTCATTCGTTTTTCCACCGTCGGCGGTGAACGCGGCAGCGCGGACACCGAGCGCGATCCACGCGGCTTTGCCGTGCGCTTCTACACCGAAGAAGGCAACTGGGACGTGGTCGGCAATAACACCCCGATGTTCTTTATTAAGGACCCAGTCAAGTTTCCGGATTTTGTGCACACCCAGAAACGCTGCCCGCGCAGCAACCTGAAATCGGCCCACATGATGTTCGACTTCTGGAGCAAGGCGCCGGAAAGCCTGCACCAGGTAACGATGCTGTTCTCGGACCGCGGCACGCCGGACGGCTACCGCCACATGGACGGTTTTGGCAGCCACACGTATAGCCTGATCAACGCGGCCGGCGAACGCGTCTACATCAAATGGCACTTCAAAACGCGCCAGGGCATCAAGAACCTGAGTGCCGAGGAAGCGGGCCGCCTGGCCGGCGCGGACCCGGACTACGCGCAGCGTGACCTGTTTGGTGCGATCGAAAAAGGCGATTTCCCGGCCTGGGACGTGAAACTGCAGGTCGCCACCGAGCAGCAGCTGGCCGACTGGGAAGCGCGCACCGGCTGGAACCCGTTCGATCTCACCAAGGTCTGGCCGCACCGCGATTTCCCCTTGCAGCCGGTCGGCACCTTCGAATTGAACCGCAACCCCGACAACTACCACGCGGAAGTCGAGCAGGTGGCCTTCTCGCCTGCGAATGCCGTGCCGGGCATGGGCTACTCGCCCGACAAGATGCTGCAGGGGCGCTTGTTCGCCTATCACGACGCGCAGCTGTATCGCGTGGGGACCAATCACCAGCACCTGCCGGTCAACGCGCCACGCTGCCCGTTCCATAACCAGCAGCGCGATGGCGCAATGGCCATTCACAATGGCGGCGGCGCGCAGAATTATGCGACCGTGCAGGCCGGCGGGACCAGCCCGAGTGGCCTGGGCAATGGCGAGCCCGCGCTGGCCCTGGACGGCGCCGCGGGCCGCTATGACGGTCGCGCTGTCGAGGATGACTTCACCCAGGCGGGGAATTTGTTCCGGCTGTTGACGGCGCAGGAGAAGCTCAATCTGTTCGACAATCTGGCGGGGCCCTTGAGCCAGGTCGATGACGAGATCGTAGCACGGCAGCTGGGGCATTTCGACAAGGCCGACGCGGCGTATGGCGCCGGTGTGCGCGCCGCGTTGAAGGCCAAAGGCCGCAACGTCGACTAAGCAAAAAAACGCTTATTTGGGCAGCTTCTTCATCGCTGCCGTCAGCGTTTTGGCCGCTTTCGCATACCCGGCCCACGGCTCGTTGCCGCGATCGAGCCGGGTATGCGCATTCTTCACGTTCCATTGATCGCCTGCCTTCAACCCGTCCAGCTCGTCCCAGGCCACCGGCACCGAAATGCCCAGCCCCGGTCTGACCCGCGCCGACCATGCGCAGGCCGTCGTTGCGCCCTGCCCGTTGCGCAGATAGTCGATAAAGATTTTGCCTACCCGGTTCTTCGGCCCGCTTTTCAGCGCAAACCGCTCAGGCAGCGCCGACGACAGATGGCGCACAATCGCCTGTGAAAAATCCTTCACCGTATCCCAGTCGAGCGTGCCCTTGATCGGCACCACCACGTGCAGGCCCTTGCCGCCGCTGGTTTTCAAAAACGAATTCAGGCCCAGCTCATCGAGGAAGGCATGCATCAGCTGCGCCGCTTCCTGCATGGTTTTCCATTCCACGCCCTCGCCCGGGTCAAGGTCGAACACCACGCGGTCGGGCGTTTCGTACGATTTGCCCACCGCGTTCTGGGTATGGAACTCGATCACGTTCCACTGCGCGGCCGACAGGATGCCCTCGACGCTGCCCACTTCCAGCATCGGCGGATGATCGGGATCGAGGTCCTGGTCCATCTGTTTCATTCCGGGCAGCTTGCCTACTTCGGCATGCTTCTGGAAGAACAGCTCGCCGCCCACGCCGCCCGGCGCGCGGACCAGGGAAACCGGCCGCCCCTTCAGATGCGGCATCATCAAGTCGCCCACCAGCGCGTAGTAGCGCACCATATCGAGCTTGGTGGCGCCACTTTGCGCGTCGATCACACGCTCGCCATGGGTGATCTTGAGCGTGGCAGGCAGTTTGCCTTCGGGTGCAACGGGTTCGGTCTGGGTACGCACAGTTTCCTCCACATGTTTTGCCTTCTCGCGGCTGATGCCCTTGGCCGGCTTGTCGGCCCGCAGTCCGTGGAACACGGCGTGCCGGATCGAGCCGGAGCTGGTCCACTCCGCAAAACTGACCTCAGCGATCAGCTTCGGCTTGACCCAGTGGTGCTTGCGCCCCGCTACGGCCTTGGGCGGGAACGGGCTGTCGTCCGTGGCCAGCGCGTCGAGCTTTTTTTTCAGGTCGCGCAAGGTCGCTTCGTTGAAACCGGTGCCCACATTGCCCGCGTACTGGAGCACGCCCTGGTCGTCGTGCGCGCCCAGCAGAAGCGAGCCGATGCCGGTGCGCGATCCCTGCGGATCGGTAAAGCCACCGATCACGAACTCCTGCCGCTGGCCGCATTTGAGCTTGATCCAGTCCGGCGAACGGCGCTGCACATAGCGTGAATCGCGCCGCTTGCCGATCACACCCTCCAGCCCCAGCTTGCAGGCGGCGGTGACCAGCTCATCGGGGTCGCTGCCGAATTCCTGGCTGAAGCGCAGGGTGTCGTTGCCAACCTTGTCGAATAGCGTTTTCAGGGCAGCGCGCCGCTCCATCAAGGGGACCTCGCGCAGGTCAACGCCGCCCAGATAAGGCGCGTCGAAGATGAAGTACACGATATCGGCCGTGTCGGAGCCGTCGAACGCCAATTGCAGCAGGCCAAAGTTGGGGCGCCCGTTTTCATCGTGCACCACGATCTCGCCGTCGTACCAGCCGTCCGGCATGCCGGCCTTGAGCAGCGCCTTGTGCAGGCGGGGCAGCTTGTGGGTCCAGTCGTGCCCGTTGCGGGTAAAGAGCTTGATGTCCTTGCCGTCGACCCTCGCGAGCAGGCGGTACCCGTCAAACTTGATCTCGAAAATCCAGTCCTCGGCCAGCGACGGCGGCTTGTCAACCAGTGTCGCCAGTTCGGGCGACAGCGATTCGGGCAGCGCCGCCTTTACGGCGCCATCGGGCACTGCCGATTTGGCCGCGACCTTTTTCGCTGCCGCTTTTTTGGCCGGCGCCTTTTTCGCGGCAGCCTTTGCCTCGCCTGGCATCGGCAGCGCCTTGACGCTGTCGGGCAGCTCATCGACGACGGAAAACGCGTCGGCGGGCCGCGCCAGTTCATCCTTCTCCTTGATCAGCAGCCAGGGCTCCTGCTTTTCGCCCTTGCCTTTCATGCGGATCAGGGCCCATTTGCCGCGCATCTTGTGGCCATGGATCTCGAACTTGAGATTGCCCTCCCGGTAGCCATCATGGGGATCGCCCAGTGGCTGCCAGGTGCCCTTGTCCCAGATGATCACTTTCCCTGCGCCGTACTGCTTCTCGGGGATGGTGCCTTCAAAGTCGGAATACGAGATCGGATGGTCTTCCACATGCACCGCCATCCGTTTGTCCTTGGGATCGTAGCTCGGTCCCTTGGGCACGGCCCAGCTTTTCATCGTGCCGTCCAGCTCCAGGCGCACGTCGTAGTGAAGACGGCTGGCCCAGTGCTTCTGGATGACGAAGGTCAGGGTGTCGGTGCCGGCCTGGCCGCCTTCGGCCGGCTCGGAAGTCACCGTGAAATTGCGTTTGGCTTTATACGCCTTGAGAGGATCGGACATGGCATCGCGCTGGCTGATGTGGAATTGCCAGTCTAGGCGCGCCGTGCTGACCCAACCGTTCGCCAGCTAACCGAAGTTGGTTGTAAGAAGTTGTAAAAAACGTCAACCGAAGCGTGCCAGCTCACGTTTGTGTCAGTGCAACACAATAAAAACAAGCTTCGCCATATAACCCAAAGCAAAGGAAACACCATGAAAAAGGTACTCGTCACGCTGGTCGCCGGTCTGTTTGCCACTTCCGTTTTCGCTGCCGCTGGCCAAGCAACACCTGCCACCCCTGCCACCCCAGCCACGCCGGCTGCGCATACGACGCCGGCAACACCAGCGGCTGCTGCCACCCCGGCCACGCCAGCCGTTGCCGCCACCCCGGCAGCCAAAGAGACCAAGCCTGCACCGGTCAAGAAATCCAAGCACAAAGCCAAAGCAAAGCCTGCCGAGGAAAAAGCACCAGCAATGCCAGCAGCGAAGTAATTGCTGTGCAGCACAAAGAAACCGGGTTAGCACCCGGTTTTTTACGTTTACCGAGGCAACTACTACGTGAACCGGAGCCGTTAAGCTGTCGGTATTACTTCTCCAGCGCGTCCAGCCTGGCCTCAAGCTCCGGCGCCACTTTCTCGCGCGGATAAGCCTCACGGAAGCGCTGCCATTCGTGCAGGGCTTTTTCCTTGTCGCCATCCTTGAGCAAACGTTCGATCTCGGCCAGCCAGGCCTTGCTGTCGGGATGCTTGCTGGCAGATCCTTTCACGCTGATCGTATCCGTCTTCTCCGCCCGCGCGAAGCTTTTGCTTTTCTTTTCTTCTGCCAGCCGGTCTTGCGCAACTTCGTTACGCAAGCGCGCCGCCAGTGCAGGTGCTTGCGAGGCGGCCGCCGGCGTTCCAGCATCGGCTTCGGGCGATGACGACACCTCAAGCGCTGGCGGCGCCGCAGCCGGTGCCGGTGCCGGTGGCGCAGCGGCGGGAGCTGCCGCGCGTTCGGATGCCTGCGCAGCCAGTTGCGGCTTCGCGGCGATCACCGGCTCCGGCAAGGCCACTGGCGGCGGTGGCGTCACGATGCCAGCCAGGGGACGTTCTTCTTCCTGCGGCGGTGGTAGTGGCGCGGGCGAAGCGGCGCTGTCCATCATCGGCGGCGCTGCCGGGACAGGCGCGATCAGAACCGGGGACGGCGCCGAGATTTCCGCGACCAGGGCCGCTTCCTGGCGACGTTCGGACTGGAAGGCCTGGTTGGCGAAGACGCCCGCCAGCAAGGTTGCGGCAATACCGGCAGGTACACGCCAGCGCTGGCCAAAAGGCTGGGCCAGACGCGGTGCCGCTGTGCTTTCGCCGGCATCGTTGGCAGCCACAGGATGGGACTCCTGGGCCATTGCCAGACGCGCGCGGTTGAGAATGGCGGCATCGAGTGCGGCGCTCGGCTCGGCCTGCGGCATGGCCTGCAGGCGGCGCGACAACTCCCCTTCCCCTTTCAGGAAGGCGTCGAATTCGGCGTCGTCGCTCATATCATCCTTGTTCACACAAACTCCCTTCGCGCAGCTTGCGCATCGCGTAGCGCAGACGGCTCTTGACCGTTTCCACCGGCGCCGACACGACTGCCGCGATTTCCTCCAGGCTCAGGCCATTCATCTGTTGCAGTACCAGCGCTTCCTTTTGTTCGCCGGGCAGCTGATTCAAAGCCTGATGCAGGCTGTCGCTGCGCTGTTTCTGGTCAAGTACCGTTTCGGGCGTGACCACATCCTGCGCCGCATCGGCCAGCGCGTCAAATGCATCGAAACCATCCGTGCCGGTGCCCATATCGGCGGCCAGCAGCGGCTGCTGCTGACGCAGCAGGTCAAGCAGGCGATTGCGGGCAATCTGATACAGATAAGTGCGAAACGAAGCGTCGGGCTGATAGCGGGTGCGGGCGTGGTGCAGATTGGCCCAGCTGTCCTGCACGATCTCGTCGACCCAGTCGGCGCGTGGCGAACGCCAGGCGATGAAGCGGTACAAACCGACGCGGTGACGGCGATACAGCTCCTCGAAAGCGATCAGATCGCCCTCGCGGTACTGCAGCATCAACTGCTCGTCGGAAGTGGTGGTAAGCATGTCCGGCCATTGTAGGGCCGGCGCGGGAAAAAGAGAAGATACTGACACATCGCCCTCGCCCCAATGCCGGCGCGAGGGTGATGTGGTTTGAAGCCCGATTTATTCCCAGCCGCCGCCGAGGGAACGGATCAAGGCCACGGTAGTCACTGCACGGTTACCACGCAATTGGACCGCTGCACGTTCCGCCGCAGCCAGATTGCGCTGCGCGTCAAGCAGATCGAGATAGCTCGAACGTCCCGCCTGATACAGCTTCTGCGCCAGATCGGCCGAACGTCGCGCCGACACCACGGCCGCGTCCAGCTGCTCGGCCTGACCTGCCAGAATACGCAGACCGGCCAGGTTGTCTTCCACCTCGGCGAAAGCAACGAGAACGTTCTGGCGATAAGCTGCTACCGATTCTTCCAGCACCGCTTCACTGCGCAAGATATTGTTCTTGTTGCGGCCTCCGTCGATGATCGGCATCGACAGCAGTGCACCAAGCACCCACGAACGCGCGCTCCACTTGAACAGATTTGCGCTGCTGGCCGACTCGGTACCGAGGCCCGCATTGAGCAGCAAAGCCGGGAACATGGCCGACTTGGCCGCGCCGATACGTTCATTCGATGCCATCATCGTGCGCTGGGCGGCGGTAATGTCCGGACGGCGTTCCAGCAGTGCCGACGGCAGACCGGCGGGAATTGCCGGCAGCTGCGCGCTTTCCGGCAGCGGATTCACGTCAGCCGTATAGCCCGCTGCCGATTTGCCCAGCAAGACTGCCAGCGCATGTTCATTCTGCGCGCGCTGACGCTGCAGCCCGATCGCTTCGGCCTTGGCAGTGGCAAGTTCGGTCTTGGCGCGGGCCAGATCGAATTCGCCGATGTCGCCATTGTCGTAGCGGCTCTGGTTGACCTTCACGCTCTGGGTGCGCAGGTCGACCGATTTTTCCAGGGTCGCCAGTTCGGCATCGGTTTCACGCAGACGGAAATAGGTCTGGGCGACGTCCGCCTGCAAGGCCAGCAGCACCGACTTGTACGTCGCTTCGGACGCTGCCGCATCGGCGCGGGCAGCGCCGATGCCGGCGCCGAGGCGGCCGAACAGGTCGACTTCGTAGCTGGCCGTCAGGCTGGCCTGGTACAGATTGGACGGCGCAACAGCTTCAGCGCCACTGCGCTGGGCACCGACGCCAACCCCAAGCTGCAGGCCACGGTTCGATTCCGACAGGCCAGCCAGTGCCCTAGCCTGCTTGACGCGGGCCGCGGCCCCCGCCAGCGTGGCATTTGCGCGGGTGGCTTCCTCGATCATGCCGGTCAGGACAGGATCGTTAAAGGCCAGCCACCATTGACCGCGTGCCTGCGCTTCGGCCGGCTGCGCTACCTTCCAGGTGGTGCCGTCCGGCGCTTCCTTGAAGGCCGACGGCATGTCGATCGCAGGTTGCTTCAGTTCGGGTACCGTCGAGCAGGCCACCAGCAGCAGAGCGGCCAGCAGCGGTGCGATACGGCGTGTGAGCTTGTTCATTAAATAGCTCCTTCGATTTTAATCATGGCCGGAGCGACAGCTTTGCGCTCCAGGCTTTTAGCAAAAGTACGCAGCAGGACGTAGAACACCGGCGTCAGGAACAGGCCGAAGAAGGTCACGCCCAGCATGCCGCCGAATACCGCAACACCCATGGCATGGCGCATTTCGGCGCCGGCACCGCTCGAGAACACCAGGGGCACCACACCCATGATGAAGGCGATCGAGGTCATCAGAATCGGACGCAGACGCAGACGGCAAGCTTCCAGCGCGGCTTCGACAACAGTGCGGCCATGGTCTTCCAGTTCGCGGGCAAATTCGACGATCAGAATCGCATTCTTCGAGGCCAGCCCCACCAGCACGAACAGCGCGATCTGGGTGAAGATGTTGTTGTCGCCACCGGTCAGCTTGACGCCAATCAGCGCGCATAAAATCGACATTGGCACGATCAGAATCACGGCCAGCGGCAGCGTCCAGCTTTCATACTGCGCGGCGAGCACCAGGAACACCAGCAGTACGCACAGCGGGAACACCAGCACCATCGTATTACCGGACAAGATCTCCTGGTAGGTCAGATCGGTCCACTCGAACGACACGCCCTTCGGCAGCACTTCGGCAGCGATCTTTTCCAGTGCGGCCTGGGCCTGACCGGACGAGATGCCAGGCGCGGGACCACCATTGACTTCAGCTGACACGTAAGCGTTGTAACGCTGTACGCGGTCCGGACCGTAGCTGTCTTTCACCCGCATCAGCGACGACAGCGGAATCATTTCGCCTTTGTCGTTGCGTACTTTGAGCTGGGCGATCTGGTCGGCCTGCGAACGGAACGGTGCGTCGGCCTGGACGCGCACCTGGTAGGTGCGGCCAAACTGGTTGAAGTCGTTCACGTACAGCGAGCCAAGATTGATCTGCAAAGTCTGGTAGATCGTCGCCAGCGGCACGCCGAGCTGCTTGGCCTTGACCCGGTCCACGTCCGCGAACAGCTGCGGCACATTGATCTGGAAGCCGGAGAACACGCCAGCCAGTTCCGGGGTCTGCCAGGCTTTCATCTGCAGCGCCTGCACCGATTTGTACAACTCGTCGTAACCGACGTTACCGCGGTCTTCGACCATCATCTTGAAGCCGCCGATGGTACCGAGGCCGTTGACCGGCGGTGGCGGGAACACCATGATGAAGGCGTCCTGAATGCTGCCCAGGCGTTTGTTGATTTCAGCGGCGATTTCCGGACCGGACTGGCCTTTGCCGGTACGCTGGTCGAACGGTTTGAGCGAGGTGAACACGATACCGGCGTTCGGCGCATTGGTGAAGCCGTTGATCGACAGACCCGGGAAAGCGATCGACGATTCCACGCCTGGCACTTGCGAGGCGATATCGGACATCTTGCGGATCACCGCTTCGGTACGGTCCAGCGATGCGGCGTCAGGCAGCTGGGCAAAGCCAACCAGGTACTGCTTGTCCTGGGCCGGCACGAAGCCGCTTGGTACTGCCTTGAACATGAACACGGCGGCAATCGCCAGCAGTGCATACACCGCTACCGCTGCGCTCTTGCGCTTGAGAACACCATTCACGCCACCTTCGTAGCGGGTCGACGCACGGCCGAAGAAGCGGTTGAACCAGCGGAAGAAGCCACCGAACACGCTGTCCATGCCGCGCGTCAGCGCATCTTTCGGCGCGTCGTGCGGTTTGAGCAGGGTTGCGGCCAGCGCTGGCGACAAGGTCAGCGACGAGAATGCCGAGATCACGGTCGAAATCGCGATGGTCAGGGCGAACTGGCGGTAGAACTGGCCAGACAGACCGGAAACAAAGGCGATCGGCACGAACACGGCGCACAGTACCAGGGCGATGGCGATGATCGGACCACTCACCTCTTTCATGGCCTGAATGGTGGCATCACGCGGGCTCAAGCCGGATTCGATGTTGCGTTCAACGTTTTCCACCACCACAATCGCGTCATCGACCACGATACCGATGGCCAGCACAAGGCCGAACAGCGACAGCGTATTGATCGAGAAGCCGAAACCCAGCATCACCGCAAACGTACCGATGATCGATACCGGCACCGCCACCAGAGGAATGATGGATGCGCGCCAGGTCTGCAGGAAAATGATCACCACCAGCACCACCAGTGCCACGGCTTCGAGCAGGGTGTGAATGACCGCCTTGATCGATTCGCGTACGAACTGGGTCGGGTCATACACGACGCTGTAGTCGACGCCTTCCGGGAAGTCTTTCTTCAGTTCGGCCATTTTGGCGCGCACGTCAGCGGACAGCTGGAGTGCATTGGCGCCCGGCGCTTCAAACACGGCGATGGCGGCAGCCGACTTGTTGTTGAGCAGGGAGCGCAGCGAATAGCTGTTGGAACCGAGTTCCAGACGTGCCACATCGCGCAGACGGGTGATCGCGCCGTCGGTACCGGTACGGACGATGATGTCGCCGAATTCCTCGATCGAGGTCAGGCGGCCCTGGGTGTTCACGGTCAGCTGGAATTCGGCGCTTTTGGATGGCGACGCGCCCACTACACCGGCAGCGACCTGCACGTTCTGTTCACGGATCGATGCGACCACGTCGCCCGCCGTCATGCCGCGTTCAGCGACTTTCTGCGGGTCGAGCCAGATGCGCATGGCGTAGTCGCCGGCGCCGAACAGCTGCACCTCACCCATGCCCTGGATACGGGCCAGCTGGTCTTTCACGTTGAGCACAGCGTAGTTGCGCAGATAGACGTCGTCGTAACGGCCGCTTGGCGAAACCAGGTGCACCACCATGGTCAGGTTGGGCGAGCTTTTCACGGCGGTCACACCGATCTGGCGCACTTCCTCGGGCAGACGCGGCAAGGCGCGCTGGATCCGGTTCTGCACTTGCGACTCGGCCTGCTCGACGTTGGTGCCGACCTTGAAGGTCACGGTCAGGGCCAGCGAGCCGTCGGAGGTCGACTGGGACGACATGTACAGCATGTTTTCGGTGCCGTTGATCTGCTCTTCCAGCGGCGCGGCCACGGTTTCGGCAATCACCTTGGGATTGGCGCCCGGGTACTGGGCGCGCACCACCACCGATGGCGGCACCACGTCAGGGTATTCCGAGATTGGCAGCTTGAAGATCGACAGCAGCCCCGCCACGAAAATAATGATCGACAGGACGGCCGCAAAAATCGGCCGGTCGATGAAAAATTTAGAAAAATTCATAGCCTTACTCCTTACCCTGCGCCTTGGCCGCTGCAACTTTTACATCGGCCGGTTTTTTCCCGTCTTCCATGGCGACGACTTCCGCCGTCACTGGGGCACCGGGCTGGACCCGCTGCAAACCGTTGACGATGATTTTCTCGCCGGGCTTGATCCCGTCACGCACCACGCGCAGACCGTCGACCGCCGGGCCGAGCTTCACAGCGCGGTATTCGGCTTTGCTGTCGGCGCTGACCACGTACACGAACTTGCGGTCCTGGTCGGTGCCAACGGCGCGGTCGCTGATCAAGATAGAGCGCTTGCCGGTCGCGTCGCTGCCAGCGAGCTGGACGCGCGCGAACAGACCCGGTACCAGGGTGTTGTCGGTGTTCTCAAACGTGGCGCGCATGCGCACGCTGCCGGTACGGGCATCGAGACGGTTGTCGACGAATTCGAGCTTGCCTTCGTGCGGGAAGCCCGCTTCGTTGGCCAGGCCGACCTTGACGGCGACCGGCGTACCTTTTTGCGCCACGCGGGCCACGCGCAGGTAGGTGTCTTCGTCACCATCGAAGGTGGCGTAGATCTCCTTGTTCGAGACCACCGAGGTCAGGATCACGCTGCCATCGACCAGGTTACCGGTCGTGATTTCCGCTTTCGAGACACGGCCATCGATGGGCGACGTCACACGGGTGTAGGCCAAATTGAGGCGCGCCGCGTCGAGCGAAGCCTGGGCTGCGCGTACATTGGCGTCGAGCTCTTTCAGACCCGAAGCCTTCTCGTCGAATTCGCGCTGGGCGATGGCCTTGTCGGCCAGCAGACGCTCGGCACGCGACTGTTCAAGCTTGGCCAGATCCGCTTTGGCGCGGGCCGAACCATAGGCAGCTTCAGCGCGTGACGCTTCGGCCTGGAATGGACGCGGATCGATCACGAACAGCAGATCGCCCTTCTTGACCACACTGCCCGGCTTGAAATTGACCGAGGTGATGAAGCCGCCGACGCGGGCCCGAATGTCGACCCGTTCCACCGCTTCCAGGCGGCCGGAAAACTCCTGCGTTTCGTTGACGGTGCGTTCGATGACGACCGCCGCGGTAATCGGTGGGCCCGCCTGCGCGGCTGGTGCAGCCTTGCCGTTCGCTGGTCCGCAACCCGACAGCGCGAACGCAGCCAGCCCCGCCAAAGCCAGGCCCGCGACGAGCGGTTTGGCGATTAATTTATTGGTTTTCATTTTATTCCTTTTCTTGATGAAAATTATTAATAACAACGGCGGTACAGCGGCCGACTGCACAAAGCAATGGGCAAAAGGGGTCCGTCGCTGCGCGGAGGGGAATCAGCGCAGCTGCACGGAATTAACTTGTGAAGCGGATTTGGCTAGGACGGGCTCGGCGTGTCGTCCAGGGCTAACAGAAACTTTCCAATTTCCTCCAAGGCGGCGGCCTTGCAGGCGCATTCATTGCGCGCGGCGACGTCATCGAGCGGCTGCGCCTGCATGCGCTTGACCGTCGTGGTGACGCCACAGGTGGTGAGCTTGGCACCGTATTGTTCAGCCTCGTCGCGCAATGGATCGTCCTCGGCGGACAGGATCAGCGCGGGCGGCAAATTCTTCAGGCGGCTCGACTGCAGCGGCGACGCATAAGGATGGACGCGGTCGGCGGCGTTCGGCAGGTAGCCGCGGTAGCTGGCGGCGCAGGTATCTGCGACGCAAGCGGAGTTCATGTCTTTTTTAATTTCGCGCATCGAGCAGGTGGTCAGACCCGGATCGAGCATCGGCATGATCAGGATCTGGCCGACCAGCTCGGGACCACCGCGATCGCGCGCCATCAGCGCCGAGACGGCTGCCAGGTTGGCACCCGCCTCGATCCCGGCCACGACCATGCGCTTGCCGGTCCAGCCAAGCTTGGCCTTGTTCTTTTTGGCCCATTTCAGGACCGCGTGCGCATCTTCCACGGCAGCGGGAAACGGCCGCTCGGTGGCCAGGGTATAGCGCGCCGCCAGAACCCGCTGCTCGCTGGAGCAGCTGGCCAGGTGGCGTAAAAATTCATCGGCATCGTCCAGATCGCCACCCACAAAGCCGCCGCTGTGGAAGAACACGATCAGGCCATCGCGCTTGGCGCCCGCCGCGCCAGCTGCATACAGCCGGGCGCCAAGGGGGCCTTCCGCGCCTGCGACTTCCAGTTCGCGGATCTTCAGCTCGACAGGGAACGACACATCAGTCATTTGCTGTCCTCGTCGGCAAACAGATTATGTGCAAGTGCATCAAAACCGGCGCTTTCTGCCTGCGAAGCCTGTGGAAAACTGCCGCTGTAAACACTGCCAAGCGTGGTGACAGCCGCGAGCACGATCGCCATGATACCGATAAGACCATTTTGATAACGCATGCTGACACCCCTTTCTTTACTTTGTTGTCCACATCCTTTGATGCAGTACATGCACTTTAAACTTGATCTACAATCTGATAAAGATGCTAACCGCGAATAGATTGTTCAGAAATCCGAACAATGAAAGAAAACATGAATAAACTGCAAGCGATGGAAGTGTTCGTTCAGGTGGTCGATGCCGGCGGCTTTACGCGCGCGGCCGAGAACATGCAGTTGCCCAAAGCGACAGTCTCGACCCTGG
>DASWMN010000194.1:0-10426 GCA_036399735.1 Telluria sp.
ACGGCGCTCTTCATCGGCCATTGCGGCCACCGGGCAGCTTGGCGTATCGCCCATCAGCTTGAAGCCTGGTGGCATGTCGAGCACCTTGTCGCCATGGCTCATCCAAACTTTCAACATGCCGTGGCCTTCGTCGGTGACGAAGTCATTGATGCCCTTGAGCAGCGCCGTATGGCCACGGGCGCGCACTTCAGCGTAACCGAATTCGCGCACGATACCGTTCTCGACCTTGCCGCCCAGCTGGGCCGCCATGGTCTGCATGCCGTAGCAGATGCCCAGTACCGGCACGCCCAGTTCGAACACGGCCTGCGGCGCGCGCGGCGATTCGCCGTCCAGCGTGGAATTGTGGCTGCCCGACAAAATCACCCCGGCGGCGCCGTAGTTGCGCACGAATTCGTCGCTTACGTCGTAAGGAAAGACTTCCGAAAACACACCGGCGTCGCGCACGCGGCGTGCGATCAGCTGGGTTACCTGGGAACCGAAATCGAGAATGAGGATTTTAGAGTGCATGGAGGGCGCTAAGTAGTTGCTGGATTCTGCTGGCTGTAAAAGCAACGCGGCGAACTGGTCGCCGCGCTGTTTTGCTGTTTACTCCGAACGGTAGTTCGGGGCTTCTTTCGTGATTTGCACATCGTGCACGTGCGATTCGCGCATGCCGGCCGAGGTGATCTCGACAAATTCGGCTTTCTCGCGCAGCTCGTCGATCGAGGCGCAGCCGCAGTAGCCCATCGACTGGCGCACACCGCCCACCAGTTGATAGATGATCGCCAGCACCGAGCCCTTGTAGGCGACACGGCCTTCGATGCCTTCTGGTACGAACTTGTCGGCCTTGGCGGCCGCATCCTGGAAGTAACGGTCGGCCGAGCCGTCCGCCATCGCACCCAGCGAACCCATGCCGCGATAGGACTTGTACGAGCGGCCCTGGTACAGGATCACTTCGCCTGGCGCTTCTTCGGTGCCGGCGAACATGCTGCCCATCATGACGGTCGATGCGCCTGCCGCCAGTGCCTTGGAAATGTCGCCCGAAAAGCGGATGCCGCCGTCGGCGATACACGGCACGCCCGTGCCGGCCAGCGCTTCGGCCACGTTCGAGATCGCGGTGATCTGCGGCACGCCCACACCGGCGACGATACGGGTGGTGCAGATCGAGCCAGGGCCGATGCCGACCTTGACCGCGTCAGCACCGTGCTCCACCAGCGCCAGGGCGGCAGCGGCGGTGGCGATGTTGCCGCCAATCACGTCCACATTCGGGAATTTGGTTTTGATCCACTTGACCCGGTCCAGGATGCCTTGCGAGTGACCGTGGGCGGTATCGACCACCAGCACGTCCACGCCGGCAGCGACCAGCAGCTCGATGCGCTCTTCGTCGCGCTGGCTCACGCCAACGGCGGCGCCAACGAGCAGCTTGCCGTGATTGTCTTTCGAGGCGAACGGATGTTCGTGCGACTTCTGGATATCCTTGACGGTGATCAGGCCGCGCAGTTCGAATTCATCGTTGACCACCAGCACGCGCTCGAGGCGGTGCTTGTTCATCAGGCGCTTGGCTTCGGCGGTGTCCGCGTCTTCCTTGACGACCACCAGCTTTTCGCGCGGCGTCATTTTGGCGCGCGCTTCCGCGTCCAGTTCTTCTTCAAAACGCAAATCGCGGTTGGTGATGATACCGACCACGGTCTTGCCTTCCACCACAGGGAAACCGCTGATGCCATACTGTTCGGTCAGGGCGATCACGTCGCGGATCTTCATGGTCGGCGGAATCGTGATCGGATCGCGCAGGACGCCTGCTTCAAACCGCTTTACGCGCGCTACTTCACGGGCCTGGTCCTTGGGCGACAAATTCTTGTGAATAATGCCGATCCCGCCTTCCTGCGCCATGGCAATCGCCAGACGGGCTTCCGTCACGGTATCCATCGCTGCGGACAGCAGAGGAATGTTCAGGGCAATGTTACGGGTCAGGCGAGTCTTGAGGGAGGTGTCGGCTGGGAGGATGTTCGAGTAAGCCGGGACGAGCAGCACATCATCGAACGTGAGTGCTTTTTGAAGTAGACGCATAGCATTTTCCTATTGGCGCAAAAGCGAATTATACAGAAGTTCCTGTCCTCTGTCTCCTGACCGCCTCAAAACTGATGGTTTTGCGGAAACACCGTTGACCGCGCGCGCTATGTACGGTTAAATCTGGACTAGATTACACAAAGAAAGATTCAAATGAACAAGATTATCGGGATGCGCGGACTGCACTTCCTCGCCGGCAGCGCTTTGTTGATGTTCGCCAGCCTGTCCCACGCCCAGTATGTCTGGGTCGACGAAAAAGGCGTGAAACAGTTTTCGGACCGTTCGCCACCATCGAATATTCCAGCCAAAAACATCCTGAAAACCCCGCGCGGTCAGATGCCGTCGACGCCAAGCGTGGAAGCGGCCCCGTCGGCAGCGGGCGCGGCAGCCAGCGCCCCGGCCTCGCTTGCCGACCGCGAGGCCGACTACAAGAAGCGCCAGGTCGCCAAAGCGGACGCGGAAAAGAAAGCCAACGAGGAAGCCGCGGTTGCTGCCGCCAAGAAAGCCAACTGTGAAGTCGCCCGTGCCAACAAGGCCCAGCTCGATTCGGGCGTGCGCATGCGCACCGGCGCCGACGGCGCCGTGATGGACGACGCCCAGCGTGCCCGCGAAAGCGCGGCCGCCAACAAAGCGCTGGCGGACTGCCGCTAGTTGCTGCTAGTTGCTGCTTTCCGGTAGCGCCATACTGGTGCGCCGGCGCCGCGCGGTTTTCGGGTCAGCCACCAGCGCGCGGTAAATCTCGATCCGGTCCCGCTGGCGCAATACCGTGTCCAGCGGCCGTTTCTTGCCATACAGGCCGACTGGCTGCTGCGTCAGGTCGATCCCGGGCATATCGCGTAATATCCCGCTTTGCACAATGGCCTGCTCGATCGTGGTGCCCTGCTCCACCGTCAGATCGCGCAGGACCTCGCGCAGCGCGGCCGCATAGCAGATCTGCACCTGCAGCATCTCAGCCATACACCGTCTCGGCGCGCTTGCAGAAGGAATCGACCATGCTGTTGGCGATCACGCCGAACACGGGGCCGATCAACTGTTCCAGGATCATGCTGGAAAATTCATAGTGCAGGTCGAACTCGACCTTGCAGGCATCGGCGCGCAGCGCCTTGAAGGTCCAGGTGCCGTCCATGGTCTTGAAGGGGCCGTCGACCAGCTTCATCTTCATCTGCGTGGGCCGGTTATTGTGATTACGCGTGGTGAAGCTCTGGTTGACGCCGTGGAAATGGATCGCCAGGCAGGCGACCAGCGTGTCTTCGCTGCGTTCGATGACCTTGACCCCGCCGCACCATGGCAGGAATTTCGGGTAATCTTCCACTTTTGCCACCAGATCGAACATCTGTTCGGCGCTGTATCCAAGAAATACTGTTTTGTGTACTACTGCCATTAATCAACCGTTTGTTATGATGTTAGTTATTTCCGCATCAGTAGTTTAACTGAACCACCTATTTTAGCCATTTCATGAGTATTGTTGACAATCGAAAAGCGTTTCACGACTACTTCATCGAGGACCGCTGGGAAGCGGGCATTGTGCTGGAGGGGTGGGAAGTGAAAGCCATCCGCGACTCGCGCGTCCAGATCAAGGAAGCGTACGTGGTCGTGCGCGGGGACGAGCTGTTTCTGTTCGGCGCCCACATCAGCGCGCTGGCCACCGCCTCCTCGTTCACCCATCCGGAAGCGGTACGCACGCGCAAGCTGCTGCTGCATCGCGCCGAGCTCGACAAGCTGATCGGCAAGGTTGAACGCTCCGGTTATACCCTGGTGCCGCTCAACCTGCACTTCAAGGAAGGCCGCGTCAAATGCGAAATCGGCCTGGCCAAGGGCAAGAAGCAGCACGACAAGCGCGCCACCGAGAAAGAACGGGACGGCAAACGGGAAGTTGCCGCCGCCATGAAAACGCACACGCGTTAAACCGCCGCCTCCTGCCGGGCCGGGCCTGCCATGCGCAGGCTCAGGCGCCAGCAGGCAAAACTGGCCACCAGTCCGGCCAGCACACCGCAGGCCAGTTTCAGGGCGCTGTCGAACAGCAGCGGCGCCACCAGTCCCGACACCAGCGCAAACAGCATCATCTGGATGAACGACAGCATCGATGCGGCCAGGCCGCGGTTGTCGGGGAACAGGCCCAGCGCGCCCACCTGGATCGCAGGCATGGCCACCGCCAGCCCGAAGGTGTAGATCCCCAGCGGCAGCACGGCCCAGGGGATGGCCGCCACGAAGAAGAAGTTATATCCGACTGACAAGACCCCTGCCCCGCCCATGATGGCAAAGCCGATCCACATCATGCGGACCGGCTTGATGCGCGCGGCGGCCTTGCCGCCCCAGGCCGAACCAATCGTCATGCCGCCGATCATGGGAATGAACAGCCAGGCGAAGGCGGTTTCCGGCAGGTGCAAAATGCCCATCACAAAGTTGGCGGCCGAACCGATGTACAGCGACAGGCCGCCAAAGGCCAGCCCGACCGCCACTGCCAGCAGCAGAAATTGCGGGTTGCGCAGCACCTTGAGGTAATTACGGGCAATCGCCAGGCCGTGGAAAGCATGGCGCTGGGCGCGCGGCAAGCTCTCCGGCAAGCCCTTGTAGACCAGCAGAATCATCAGCGCGCCAAAGCCGGCCAGGAACATGAAGGTCGAGCGCCAGCCGAAACTGACATGCAGCCAGCCTCCCAGCACGGGCGCGATGGCCGGCGCCAGGCCGAACACCATCATGATGTGCGACATGATGCGCTGCGCATGGGCCTGGTCGTGCGAGTAGCGGTCCTGCACGATCGCCTGGCCGATGACGGAACCGGCGCCGGCCGCGAGTCCCTGCAGGGCGCGGCAGGCAAGCAAGGCGCCGAAGGTGGGCGCGAAAACGGCGCCGAGCGAAGCCAGCGTATACACGGTGAGCGCCACCAGAATCACCGGCCTGCGCCCGAAAGAATCCGAGAGCGTGCCGTAAAACAGCATCATGAAGGCAAAGCAGAACAGAAACACGCTCAGGGTCTGCTGCACCGCCAGCGGGCCGACGTCGAACTCGCGCCCGATGGCCGGTATGGACGGCAGGTAGGTATCAATCGCCAGCGCGCCCACCATGCCAAGACAAGCCAGAATTACGGTCAACAATCGCTGCATGGAAACGCCTTTTCATCAAAGGCGAAATTCTACCGGTATTTGGGAATTCTTACTCGGCGTCAAGGCGAAGCGATTTGCCGAAACGCTCGAAACGCGGCATCCAGTTGCCCTCGATGTCGGCCGACACCAGCACCCGCACGGCGCGCCCGACCAGCAGTTCGCGCGGCACCATGCCGATGAAACGCGAGTCTTCGCTGTTGTCGCGGTTATCGCCCAGCATCAGATACTGGCCCTCCGGCACCCGCAGCGGACCAAAGCTGCGGCGCGCGCGCACCCCCGGAATGACCTGGATGCGCTGGCTTTGCTTGCCGAGTACCTCATCGAAGCGCAGCGCCGGCGTCAGCCCGCCCTGGTGCGGCTCGAGCACGGATTCGACCTGGGTGTAACTGGCCGCCTGGCCGTTGATGATGATCTGCTCCCCGCGCATTTCAACCACGTCGCCCGGCACCGCCATGATCCGTTTGATCAGACGGCTGCCGTTGGCGGGCGAGGAAAACGTGACCACGTCGCCGCGCTGCGGCTCGCCCGTGTGGGCCAGAACCAGGTTGGTCAGCGGGACTTTGACGTTGAAGGCAAGGCGGTTGACGAACACCACGTCGCCTTCAAGCAGACCCGGGCGCATGGAGCCAGAGGGGATCGGATTCCAGTCCGCAATGGCGGTGCGGAAGAAACCGAACAGCACCAGAAACAGGACAAATCCTTTATTACTGCGCACCCAGGTCTTCATTGCATGGCTCCGATGGCGATTGTGATAACTCAACAATACGGCGCCAGACTTTAGCCAGACTTAAGCGCCCCGCTCAGTGCGGCTTCTGCTCATCGCTGACGGCGCGCAGGGCGATGTTTTCCACCATGCCAGGGGCGAGCAGCTTGAGGAAGCGCCCCAGCTTTCCCTTGGCGGTCATCACCAACTCACGCTTGCGCGCGTCCATCCCGGCGATGATCAGGCGTGCGCATTCTTCGACCGGCATGGCATTGTCTTCCTTCAGACTGCTGCTTCCCAGTTCACCGCCCTGCGCGTTGTAGCCACGATGGCGGATGCGGGTCGCGACCACGCCCGGATAAGCGGTTGTCACGCTCACGCCGGCGCCTTTCAATTCGGCGCGCAGGCTTTCAAAGAAGCCGGTCATGGCGAACTTGGTGGCGCCGTAGGCCGAGCGGCCCGGCACACCCACCAGCCCCGCCAGCGACGATACCGCGACAATGCTGCCCCGGGATGCTTTGAGGTGCGGCAGCGCCGCGTGGGTGCACCAGACGCTGCCCCACAGGTTCACCCGCATCAGGTCTTCATACCAGCCGAGGTTCGTTACGTCTTCAAACAGCGCATGCGCGGAGCGGCCGGCATTGTTGATCAGCGCGTCGATGCGGCCGAAGCGCTCCACCGTGGCCTCGATCAGGTGCTTGCATTGTGCCTGCACGCCGACGTCGGTGGCCACCGTCAGCGTCTGCGCGCCCAGCGCCGCGCATTCGCCGGCGACAGTGTCGAGCATCGCCTGATTGCGCGCGGCCAGGACCAGCACGATACCGCTGCCGCGCACGGCCAGCTGGCGTGCGATTTCCGCGCCAATGCCGTCCGATGCGCCGGTGATGATGATGACCTTCATTGGGTCTCCCTGTAATTTAATAGCGCTCACACTGGAGGAAAGTCCTCACAGGATTTGGGCAAATAGCCCCAGATTCTAAGAACATCGCGGCGCACTTCAAATTCAAAGCCAATCGCGGCAACAACTTTTGAAATTTCCTCAGTATGGTCGATAACCGGACTGGCGAGCAGTCGCCCTTTTGCCGGCAAGGTCTCCCACAAGCCGATATCGAACCATTCGACGATGGCAAAGGGAAAGGGCAAATGATAGAACCACTCAACGTCCCAATCGGATATATTCCCTGTGACAGCCTTGGAACGGTACGACGGACGCCATCCCTCTACCTGGCGAAAATGATTGATCAGTTCATCCCACCGGGTATTGTTGGACGCACGCGCCAGATTTCTGGCACGGACGGCGCTGGCGATTTTTTTTCGCGTCTCGTCGTTGTGCGCAGTGCCAGCGTTTGGCAAATCATCCATTGGGATCGCAGTTTGTCCTGGATCGGCCTATTTCTGCGATTTGACGATCTGCATGGCGCTGGCGATCAGGCCGCTCATATCGCCCATATTGGCTGGAACGATGATCGAGTTGTTGGTCTTGGCCAGGTGCGCGAACGCGTTCACATACTGCTCCGCCACTTTCAGATTGACGGCATCGTGTCCGCCTGGTTCACCGATGGCGCCGGCGATCTGGCGCAGCGCCGACGCATTCGCTTCCGCCAGCGCCACGATGGCAGCGGCCTGACCTTCGGCGCGGTTGATCGATGCCTGCTTCTCGCCTTCGGAACGGGCAATCGCCGCTTCGCGCTCACCGGTTGCGATGTTGATCTGCTCCTGCTTGCGGCCTTCCGATGCGGCGATCAGTGCGCGCTTTTCGCGTTCGGCTGTAATTTGCGCCTGCATCGAATGCAGAATCGATTCCGGCGGCGTCAGATCCTTGATCTCGTAGCGCAGCACTTTCACACCCCAGTTGGCGGCCGACTCGTCGATCGCATTGACGATGGTGGTGTTGATGTGATCGCGCTCTTCGAAGGTTTTGTCGAGCTCCATTTTGCCGATCACCGAGCGCAGCGTGGTTTGTGCCAGCTGGGTGATTGCGGCCAGATAGTTGGACGACCCGTACGAGGCGCGCATCGCGTCGGTGATCTGGAAGTACAGAATGCCATCGACCTGGAGCTGGGTGTTGTCGCGCGTGATGCACACCTGTGGCGGCACGTCGAGCGGGATCTCTTTCAGAATATGCTTGTAGGCGATGCGGTCAATGAACGGGATGACGATGTTCAGACCCGGCGCCAGCGTGGCGTGGTATTTGCCGAGGCGCTCCACCACCCAGGCGTGCTGCTGCGGTACCACATTGATGGTCTTGAAGACGAATACCAGCGCGATGACGAACAGCACCAGGGTAAAAATTCCAAACGTTTCCATGCCTAGTCTCTTTCAGTGAGTGCTTATGCGTTGGCGACAACCAGGCGGCTGCCGCGAAGTTCGACGATCTTGTAATTGCCACTGCCGGCGCTTGCGCCAGGCGCCAGCTCCAGATCCCACAACGCGCCGCGGTACATGGCGCGTGCTTTCGTGTCGTTCCAGGTATCGACATGCAGGGTCTGGCCGATATCGATATTCACGTTCGGGTCGCGCGCGGCATCCTGGCGCTGCGGCCGGCCGAAGCGGCTGCGGTGCAAAATGCCGGTCGCCAGTACGCCGACCACGGCAGCGACCAGGATTTGTACCGGCAGCCCGAAGCCCAGCAAAGCGGCGACGGCGCCGAAAGCCATGCCGATCGCGATCATCAACACATAGAAGGTACCGGTGAACAGTTCGAACACCACCAGCGCCCCGGCCAGCACCAGCCAGCCCGTCAATTCTGTCATTGCAGCTCCTTAAGAATTGTTCAAGATATTGCAGGTTTCATAATAGCTGTTCTTGTTGGAAATGTGGCGGTAATTTGTCATGCCATTCACCGGCGGCAGACGTAAAAAAGCCTTCCGCCGCGTTAGCGGGGGAAGGCTTTTTGAGTACGACCAGCGATTATTTTTGCAGCGACGCCAGCTTCTGCCAGGTGTCAATCACCGAATCTGGATTGAGCGACATCGACTCGATCCCTTCGCCCATCAGCCACGCTGCAAAGTCAGGGTGATCCGAAGGACCCTGGCCGCAGATGCCGATGTACTTGCCCTGCTCGCGGCAGGCCTTGATCGCCATCGACAGCAGCGCCTTGACGGCCGGATCGCGCTCGTCAAAGTCGGCCGCCAGCAGCGCCATGCCGGAATCGCGGTCCAGACCGAGCGTGAGCTGGGTCAGATCGTTCGAACCGATCGAGAAACCGTCGAAGTGCTGCAGGAAGTCGTTGGCCAGAATCGCGTTCGACGGCACTTCGCACATCATGATCAGGCGCAGGCCGTTTTCGCCGCGCTTGAGGCCATTTTTACCCAGAAGGTTGACCACTTTTTCAGCCTGGCCCAGGGTACGCACGAACGGCACCATGATCTCGACGTTGGTCAGGCCCATGTCGTTGCGCACACGCTTCATGGCAGCGCATTCCATCTCGAACGACTCGGCAAAGTCGGCCGACAGGTAGCGCGCCGCGCCGCGGAAGCCCAGCATCGGGTTTTCTTCGTCCGGCTCGTAGCGCGAACCGCCGATCAGCTTTTTGTACTCGTTCGACTTGAAGTCGGACAGGCGCACGATCACCGGCTTTGGCCAGAAGGCCGCGGCGATGGTGGCGATACCTTCTGCAAGTTTGTCGATGTAGAAGGCTTTTGGCGACGCGTGTCCGCGCGCGACCGATTCGACTGCCTTCTTCAGATCAGCATCGATGTTCGGGTACTCGAGAATCGCCTTCGGGTGCACGCCGATGTTGTTGTTGATGATGAACTCAAGACGCGCCAGGCCCACGCCGCCGTTCGGAATCGACTGGAAGTCGAAGGCGAGCTGTGGGTTACCAACGTTCATCATGATCTTGGTCGGGATCTTCGGCAGTTCGCCGCGCGCCACTTCCGAGATTTCGGTCTCCAGCAGACCGTCATAGATGCGGCCTTCGTCGCCTTCAGCGCACGATACGGTCACCAGCATGCCGTCCTTGAGCGTGTCGGTCGCGTCGCCGCAGCCAACCACGGCAGGCACGCCCAGTTCACGCGCGATGATCGCCGCGTGGCAGGTACGCCCGCCTCGGTTGGTGACAATCGCCGAAGCGCGCTTCATGACCGGCTCCCAGTTCGGGTCGGTCATGTCGGCCACCAGCACGTCGCCTGGCTGCACGCGTTCCATCTCGGACGGATCGTGAATCACGCGCACGCGGCCGGCGCCGATCTTCTGGCCGATCGCACGGCCGGAAGCGAGCACGGTGCCACTGCCTTTCAGTTTGAAGCGTTGCTGCGCATCGGTCGACTTCTGCTGCGACTTGACCGTTTCAGGACGCGCCTGCAGGATGTACAGCTTGCCGTCGCGGCCATCCTTGCCCCACTCGATGTCCATCGGACGGCCGTAGTGGTTCTCGATGATGACAGCGTACTTGGCCAGTTCCACCACTTCGGCGTCGGCCAGCGAATAGCGGTTGCGCATCTCGATCGGCACATCGACGGTCTGGACCGAGCGGCCAGCCTTGGCTTCGGCGGTAAATTCCATCTTGATCATCTTCGAGCCGATGTTGCGGCGGATGATGGGCAGCTTGCCTTGTGCAAGCATCGGCTTG
>DASWMN010000195.1:0-3798 GCA_036399735.1 Telluria sp.
CGAGAAATATGGCCCGTTCGACGTGACTATGCTGGAAACGGGCGCCTACGACAAGCTGTGGCCGGACGTCCATATGCAGCCCGAAGAAACCTTGCAGGCCTTTATTGACCTGAAAGGCAAGTGGCTGATGCCGGTACATAACGGCACCTTCGACCTGGGCATGCATGCATGGCGCGAACCGTTCGACCGCATTGCCGCTCTGGCGGAAGCGGGCAAGGTAGCAATGACCACGCCGGAAATGGGGCAGGCGCTCGATTTGAAGCAGCCGAATGCATTCAGTCAGTGGTGGAAACAGGTGGACTGAGAAGCTGCCGTGAAAAAATCTTGCCGCCGTGGCGAATACGCAACGGGCGGAACAGGCGCGCCGAAAACAGACATTCTGACCTGTTTTAGCGCATCAGACCTTGCCGCGAGCCAATTCCGCACCCAAAAAAGGATTGCATAACAGGTATACAAAACCTGTATGCAATTTGTTGGTGCAAGGCAACAAGTTATGATTTTCAGGCATATCTGGCATTGGAATAATAAATTTAGAGAAAATGGTGCAACGCAGTATCGTGGACTCATCTGCTGGCCGTTCAGCAGCTGATTCCGGAGCCCGATCCAGGAATCGACCCAGATCTCAGGAGGTTCTCATGTTGTCCACCAAGCGTATCAGCACTCTCGTTTCCACCTTGTTGCTGTGCCTGGCCGCACCGCTGGCCATGTCCGCCACCGTCGATCCGAAGGATTGCACCCAGCCGGAATTCCCGGCGCGCTGGTTGAACGAAGGTGACAGCGGCAATGTCGTGGTCGCCTACCTGGTCGGTGCCGATGGCAAGATTCTCGATTCGAAACTGGTTGAGTCGAGTGGCTTCCCCCGTGTGGACCGCGCCTCGATCCGCGCCGGCGCCAGCTGCAAGTTCAAGCCGGCAAGTGACCAGTCCGCCGCCAGCTGGGCCAAAGTCAAGTACACATGGATCGTCGACTAAGCCGCTTGCGCAGGTCCCGTTTGCTGATTCCCCTCCGCGGCGTGTGCCGCGGATATTTACACTTTGTCCAGAGGATGTAATGACGTTGCTATAATTGCAGGCTAGCTTGTACGCCCCTGCAAATGGACGCCATGAACCTCAAGAGTCTTGCCGATGCACTCGGCGTATCGAAAACCACCGTGAGCCGCGCGCTCAACGGCTATCCCGAGGTCAACGCCAAAACCCGCGAACGGGTGCTCGCCGCTGCCCGCGAGGTCGGTTACGAAGCCAATCCGATGGCGCGCGGTCTGGCCGTGGGCCGTTCCAATGTGTTTGGCATCATCTATCCCTTGCACTCCAGTGACCTGGGCGATCCCATGTTCCTGAATGTGGTGAGCGGCATGTCCGCAGCGCTGGAAACAAGCGGTCGCAACCTGATCATCGTTCCCGTCTCGGCGCAGAATGAATTGCCTTCCTATGAGCAGATGGTGCGCGCCCGGCGCGTCGACGCGCTGGTCGTGGGGCGCACCCGGGTGCAGGACGAGCGCATCGCCTTCCTCGCGAAAAAAGGATTTCCGTTCGTGGCGCATGGCCGCACCGAGTCGAAATACCCTTACGCATGGTTTGATTACGATAACCAAGCCGGCATGCGCCTGGCCTGCGAGCATTTGCTGGCGCTGGGGCACACGCGCATTGCACTCATCAGCGCGCCGCTTGCGCTCAATTTCGCGCGTCAGCGCAGCGACAGTTTCAGCGACTGCATGCGGCGCGCCGATCTGCCCCTTGCCCCGCAATACCGGATAGACAATACGCTGGACCGCCGTTCCGGTTACCAGGCGATGCAGCAATTGCTGGCCACCAGTCCGCGTCCGAGCGCCGTCATTGTCGACAATCACCTGTCCGCCGTTGGCGCCGTGCGCGCCTTGCTCGATGCCGGCATCGATATCGGCCGCGAGATGTCCGTCATCGTCTGGGGCGGGATCGAGGATTCCCTGCTGGGCGCGCGCTTGACCACCATCGATCTGCCCAACATCGGCCAGGCCGGCGCCAAGCTGATCGAGATGCTGAGCGCCGTCGTGGGCGGGGCCGACCCCGGCAGCCAGCATGCGCTGTGGCAGCCGGTGCTCTTGCCCGGTGCGAGCGTGGGGCCTTGTCCGCAGTGATGTTGTTCAGCCTGCTGCTCCCAGTGTTTCTGCTGAGCGCGCTCGGCTGCTTGCTGGCTCGCACTTCGCTATTGAACAAAAGCTGGCAGACCGGCCTGACCGACCTCACAGCAAAAATCCTGATTCCTGCCTTTCTGTTCAGCGGCAGCTACAGAAACGGGATGCCGGCCGCTGTGTCATGGCAGGTGCTGGCCGCATTCTTTATCCCTCTGGTCCTCCTTTTTCTGTGCGCCGTAAGGGCGCGTCGTGACCAGAACAGCGCCGCACGCGCCCTGGCCGCCACGTATTCGAATACCGTGTTCGTCGGCATTCCTGTGTTGTCGCAGGCCTTTGGCAGCGCCAGCCTGCAGTTTGCCTTTCCTGTCATTGCGTTTCACGGCCTGATGGCGTTCACGCTGTATTACCTGTGTGCGGCGCAGGGCAGCGGCGCCGGCAAGATTTCCCTTGCCCTGATGCAGGCGGTGAAGAATCCGATTGTCCTCAGCCTGCTGCTTGGCCTTGGGCTGAACCTGCTGAGCGTTCCACTGGCGCAGCCTTTGATGGATGTCCTTGCTTTGCTGTCCGGCGCGGCACTGCCGTGCGCCTTGCTGGCGCTGGGCGCCTCGCTGTCGGGCTTGCGCATTCATGGCATCGGAGAATCGCTGTTGCTCGCTTTGGTGAAATTGTTTGTACTGCCAGCGATGGTGCTGGTGCTGGCCGTCTGCATGTGGATCGCGATTGTCCACAGTTTGTGAGCGGGCATTACCATCGATTACAATAGGCGATGGTAATTACCTTCATGGGCGGTAAATCATGGTAAATCAAGTGCAAACGATCAGCTGGCATTATCCGCGCGCCGACCTGGCGGCCGGTTATCTGGATACGCTGGACGCGGGTTTGATTTCCTCGATGGTCTTGTTTGCGCCGCGGCGCAAGGGGAAAACCGAGTTTGTGCTGGAGGACTTGCTGCCCGCCGCCGAGGCGGCCGGCTACCGCACTGTGTACTGCAGCATGTGGCAGAACCGTTCCGATCCGCTGGCCGCGCTCTTGCTGGCGCTGACCAACGCCGCCAAGCCGCGCTCTTTCGGCGAGAAATTGCAGGACCGCCTGCTTCGTCCGCTGAAGAAAACCAGTGTCGAGATCAACGCCGGCGTGCTGGGCAAGGTCAAGGCGGAAGCCGAGTTCAACGCGAAGAGCGCGAGCAGCCAGGCCGCACTGCAAAGCCTGCCGGAGCTGGTCGATGCGGTCATTGCCGCTTCCAAGGGCAAGGTTCTGATTGCACTCGACGAAATCCAGCACCTGGCAAAGCCCGAATTCCAGGAATTGGTGGCAGCGCTGCGCACCACGCTCGACATACGTAAAAAATCTGTCAAGACGGTGTTCACCGGTTCCTCGCGCAACCGCCTGCAGATGATGTTCAGCCAGATCAAGGCGCCGCTGTTCCAGTTCAGCCAGACCACCGACTTTCCGGATCTCGATGAGCGTTTTGTCGGCTTCATCATGGCTTCGTTTCAACAGGCTACCGGGCGCGAGGTACCGCTCACGGAAGCGAATCAGGCCTTTGTCGCGCTGTCGAATACGCCGGGCCTGTTCCATGATGCCGTTGAACGCCTGATGAAGATGGGCGGGACCGATATCATGTCGATTTCAAGGCAGGTGCTGGCCGAATCGCGGGACGCCTCGGGCTATGTGCAAAGGCTGATGGA
>DASWMN010000196.1:0-8954 GCA_036399735.1 Telluria sp.
AGCAGGAAGGCGATGATTTTCATCAGGACGCTCATCTGGCCAGCCCGGCGATGATGCTGGCCGCAGCCTGGCGCGCATGCGCATCCTGGGCCATCACGGCCTCGATGCTGCTGGCCGCGCCGTGCGCGTTCTCGTGCATGACACGCGCGATGACGCGGTCGATGTCGCGGAACCCGATGCGGGTCGCCAGGAAGGCTTCCACCGCCACTTCGTTGGCGGCGTTCAGCAGGGCCGGCGCGGTGCCGCCGGCGTCCAGCGCTTCAAACGCCAGCGCCAGGCACGGGAAACGCTTGAAATCGGGCTTTTCGAACTGCAGCGTGCCGACCACCGTCAGGTCGAGCTGGGCCACGCCAGACTCGATCCGCTCCGGGAAGGCCAGCGCGTTGGCGATCGGGGTGCGCATGTCCGGGTTGCCCAGTTCGGCGATCACGGAGCCGTCGGTGTACGAGACCATCGAGTGGATCACGCTTTGCGGGTGGATCACCACTTCAATCAGCGCGCTGGGCGCGCCAAACAGCCAGTGCGCCTCGATCACTTCGAGGCCCTTGTTCATCATGGTGGCGGAATCGACCGAGATCTTGCGGCCCATTTCCCAGTTCGGGTGCTTGCAGGCTTCAGCCGGGGTCACGTTCTCCAGCGTTTCCACGGCGCGTTTCAGGAACGGCCCACCGGAGGCGGTCAGCAGAATCTTGGCCACGCCCGCCGCCTTGGGCGAGCGCGCGTACGATTGCGGCAGCGACTGGAAGATCGCATTGTGCTCGCTGTCGATCGGCAGCAGCGTGGCGCCGTGCGCCTGCACCGCGTCCATGAACAGCTGGCCCGACATGACCAGGGCTTCCTTGTTCGCCAGCAGGATCTTCTTGCCGGCGCGGGCAGCGGCCAGGGTGGGCGCAAGGCCCGCCGCGCCGACAATGGCGGCCATCACGGTATCGGTATCGCTGCTGGCCGCAATGGCGCACAAGGCCGCTTCGCCGTAGTCGACTTCGGTCCGTACGCCCTGCTCCGCCAGCAGCGCGACCAGGCGCTGCGCGGCGGCGGCCGTGCCGACCACGGCGCGCTCGGGGCGGAACTGTGCGCATTGGGCGGCCAGCTCCTCGACCCGGCTGTGGGCAGAGAGTGCGTATACGCGGTATTTGTCCGGATGACGGGCGAGCACGTCCAGCGTCGACACGCCGATCGAACCGGTCGCGCCCAGGATTGTGATGCGTTGCATGTGAGGTCCTTCTACAGCGCCAGGTGAATCAGCGCGGCCAGCGGCAGCGTCGGGATCAGGGCGTCGATGCGGTCGAGCACACCACCGTGGCCAGGCAGCAGATTGCTGCTGTCCTTGACGCCGGCGCGCCGCTTGAGCTGCGACTCGAACAGGTCGCCGACGACGCTGGCGGCCGTGAGCACCAGCAGGATGCCCAGGGTGGCAGCCCAGCCCAGGCGCGCGTGCAGCTGCACCACGAAGGTGTCGAGCAGCCACGGGCCGCCAAACAGGATCACCAGGCTGAACAACACCAGCACGGCAATGCCGCCGCCGATCGCGCCTTCCCAGGATTTACCAGGCGAAATGGTGGGCGCCAGCTTGCGCTTGCCAAAGGCTTTGCCCGAGAAGTAGGCGCCGATATCGGCAATCCACACCAGAGCCAACACCGACAGAAGGAAGATCGCCGACTGCTTGAAGAACACGACGATGGCGGCAAAGGTGGTGATGATGGTCATTGCGTACAGCATGCCCATGGTGGTGCTGCGCACACTTTCCAGCGGCGGCAGCCCGGTTTTCAGCGACGGCACAAAGCGGATCAGCCAGATCGCCGAACTGATGGCGAAGAAGAACTGGTAGGTCGCGTTCGGGTTGTACAGGAAGGCGTAGGCAAACGCCGCCACCCAGAACAGGGCGACAATGGCGGCCTGCTTGCGGGTGCGGCCAAACAGCTGGAAGCACTCGGTGACGGCCGCCATCAGGAAGGCCAGGATGACGACCACGAACGCCGGATAGTATCCGCCGAACAGGACCGCCAGCAGGATGACGAGCAGGACAACGGCAGTGATAATCCGGGTAATGAGCATCAGGTTTTCTTTTCGGCCAGTTGGGCGCCGGTGCGGCCAAAACGGCGCTCCCGGTGCTGGTAGGAAGCGATGGCGGTGTCAAGCGCCTCGGGCGAGAAATCGGGCCAGTACGCTTCGGTGAAATAGAATTCGGAGTAAGCGAGCTGCCACAGGAGGAAGTTGGAAATGCGCTCTTCCCCGCCGGTGCGGATGAACAGGTCCGGCTCCGGCGCGTAGGCCATGGCCAGGTGTTCGGACAGCTGGGCTTCGGTGAACTCGGTCACGCCCGGGTTGGCCTTCACCATTTTGCTGGTGGCCTGCATGATGTCCCAGCGCCCGCCATAGTTGGCGCAGACCGTGACGGTCAGGCGCGTGTTGTTGGCGGTGCGGCGCTCGGCATTGGCGATCATTTCCTGCAGCTTCGGCTCGAAGCGCGACAGGTCGCCCACCACCTTCAGGCGGATGTTATTGGCGTGCATTTTGGACACTTCGCGCTCGAGGGCCGTGACGAACAGGCGCATCAGAAGCGAGACTTCTTCTTCGGGACGGCGCCAGTTCTCGGACGAGAACGCGAACAGGGTCAGGTACTCGACCCCGCGCAGGGCGCAGGCTTCGACGATGTCGCGCACGGCCTCGACACCCTTGACGTGGCCGGCCACGCGCGGCAGGAAGCGCTTGGTCGCCCAGCGTCCGTTGCCGTCCATGATGATGGCAACATGGCGAGGCACGGCCGGCACTTCCGGCACTTCTGTGGTCGAACTTTTAAATATCATAAATCCAGACTTATTCGTACAAGCTGCAAAAAGTGACGCCGACCTGGCGGGGACGACGCCGGCGTGTCGACTATACCGTCAGCACTTCCTTCTCTTTCTCTGCCACCAGCTTGTCGACATCGATCACGAACTTGTCGGTCAGCTTTTGAATCTCTTCCGATGCACGGCGCTCGTCGTCTTCCGAGCAGGCCTTGTCCTTGACCAGCTTTTTCAGCGATTCATTGGCATCGCGGCGGATATTGCGGATCGCGATCTTGGCGTCTTCCGCCTCGCCCTTGACCAGCTTGACCATCTCCTTGCGGCGCTCTTCGGTCAGCGGCGGGGTCGGTACGCGGATCATTTCGCCCTGCGACGATGGATTCAGGCCCAGGTCGGAATCGCGAATCGCCTTTTCCACGGCGTTCAGCATTTTCTTTTCCCATGGCTGCACGCCGATGGTGCGCGCGTCGATCAGCGTCACGTTGGCGATCTGCGTGAGCGCAGTCGGCGCGCCGTAGTAGTCGACCGTGATGTGGTCGAGGATACCGGTGTGGGCACGGCCCGTGCGGACCTTGGCCAGATCGGCCCTGAGGGTGTCGATCGACTTGATCATGCGCTCGTTGGCGCTCTTTTTGACGTCAGCGATAGTCATGCTGCTCTCCTAAAACGGTGGCTTGTATTATTAAACGTGTACCAGTGTACCTTCGTCTTCGCCCATGACGACACGCATCAGCGCGCCCGGCTTGACAATGGAGAACACCTTGATCGGCAGCTTCTGGTCGCGGCACAGGGCGAACGCGGTCGCGTCCATCACCTGCAGGTGCTTCGAGATGGCTTCATCAAAGGTGATCGACTCGTAACGCGTTGCGTTCGGATCTTTCTTTGGATCGGCAGTATATACGCCATCGACCTTGGTTGCCTTCAGGACGATCTCGGCGGAGATTTCGGAACCGCGCAGTGCCGCTGCGGTATCGGTGGTGAAGAAGGGGTTGCCGGTGCCGGCAGCGAACACGACGACCTTGCCCTCTTCCAGGTATTGCAGCGCTTTTGGACGTACATACGGCTCGACAACCTGCTCGATGCCGATGGCCGACATGACGCGTGCGGTAATGCCCACATGGCGCATGGCGTCAGCCAGGGCCAGCGCGTTCATCACGGTGGCCAGCATGCCCATGTAGTCGGCGGTGGCGCGGTCCATGCCCTGGGCACCCGGTGCGACGCCGCGGAAGATGTTGCCGCCGCCGATGACCACTGCCAGTTCCACGCCTGCTTTTGCCACTTCCGCGACGTCGGCGACCATGCGCTCGATCGTGCCGCGATTGATACCATAGGCATCATCGCCCATCAGAGCTTCGCCGGACAGTTTCAGAAGTACGCGTTTGTAGGCTGGTTTCGACATGTGCAGGGCTCCAATAAATGACAGATTGTATTCGGGTCGTTCTGTGGAGACTTAAACAAGCCCCCACATTTGAAAAACGGGCCTTGCGGCCCGCTTTCATCTTACTGCTTCGAAGCAGCCATTTGCGCAGCAACTTCAGCTGCGAAATCGTCCTGCTTCTTCTCGATCCCTTCACCTACCACATACATCGTGAATGCTTTCACGGTAGTGTTGGCGGCTTTCAGCATCTGTTCGATCGACTGCTTGTCGTTCTTGACGAACATCTGGTTCAGCAGCGATACCTCTTTCAGGTACTTGGCGATCGAGCCTTCCAGGCGCTTGGCCAGGATTTCCGGCGACTGCACTGGTTTGCCTTCGGCAACAGCTTTGTCTGCGTCTTCCTGGGCCTTGAGGGCAGCAACCGAACGTTCTTTTTCGATCAGTTCAGCAGGAACCTGTTCCGACGACAGTGCAACCGGCTTCATTGCAGCGATGTGCATGGCCAGATCCTTGCCAACCTGCTCGTCCGGGCCGTCGAAGTCGACCAGCACGCCGATGCGCGAGTTGTGCGAGTACGAAGCCAGCTTGGCAGCGGTTTCGAAACGCTGGAAGCGGCGGATGGTCATATTTTCGCCGATTTTGCCGATCAGGGCGAGGCGCACTTCGTCCAGGGTCGAGCCGTCCAGCGGCAGTGCCAGCAGGGCTGCCACGTCAGCTGGATTGTGTTCCGCGACCAGGCGGGCTGCGTTGTTGCCCAGAGCCAGGAAATCGTCGTTCTTGGCGACGAAGTCGGTTTCCGAGTTGATTTCGACCAGGGCGCCAACGCCGCCGGCGATGTGAATTGCCACCACGCCTTCAGCGGTGATGCGGGAAGCCGCATTGCCTGCCTTGGTGCCCAGCTTGACGCGCAGGATTTCTTCCGCACGGGCCATATCGCCTTCGGCTTCGGTCAGTGCTTTTTTGCATTGCATCATTGGTGCGTCGGTTTTCGCACGCAGTTCGCCTACCATCGCTGCTGTAATCGCTGCCATGTGTTTCTCCTAGATTATTTCGTATTCTGTTTAAAAAAAAGGGGAGCAAACGCTACCCCTTTTTATGCACGGCAGCCCTCAAGGCTGCCTGACCATTACGCCTGCTCGGACACTTCGACGAAGTCGTCGCCCGATTCTTTTACCATCGACACGACGTCGTTGGTGGCGTTGGCACGGCCTTCCAGGATTGCATCAGCGACGCCGCGGGCGTACAGCATGATGGCTTTCGAGGAGTCATCGTTACCTGGGATGACGTGGGTCACGCCTTCTGGCGAGTGGTTGGTATCGACGATGCCGATGACTGGAATGCCCAGTTTGCCGGCTTCGGTGATTGCGCCCTTGTGGTAGCCAACGTCAACGACGAAGATTGCGTCAGGAACGCCGCCCATGTCCTTGATGCCGCCGATCGATTTTTGCAGCTTGATCATTTCGCGCTGGAACATCAGGGCTTCTTTTTTCGACAGCTTCTCAACCGAACCGTCTTCGATCTGGGCTTCCATGTCTTTCAGGCGCTTGATCGAGGTCTTGATGGTCTTGAAGTTGGTCAGCATGCCGCCGAGCCAGCGCTGGTCTACGAAAGGCACGCCTGCACGTGCTGCTTCAGCGGCAATGATTTCGCGCGCCTGGCGCTTGGTGCCAACCATCAGGATGGTGCCGCGGTTCGACGCGACTTGCTTGATGGTCTTCATGGCTTCCTGATACATACCCATCGTCTTTTCCAAGTTGATGATATGGATCTTGTTGCGGTGGCCGAAGATGAACGGGGCCATTTTTGGATTCCAAAAACGGGTTTGGTGACCGAAGTGGACACCGGCTTCCAGCATTTCACGCATTGTTACGGACATGTAATTCTCCAGGGTTGGGTCTGGAATCCGGTCAGTCACCATTCAGGCACCCTTTGCGACCGGACTCGCGATTTAACAAAATATTTGCACATCATTTACTGCATTGCCCGAAACCGAATTCAAGCAACCCGAGATTCTAACCGGATTTTGCGGATATTTCAAGCCTTGTCATAGGCGAAACGGGTAGAAAGTTAATTCCTGTGCATCAGGCCCACATCCCCCTCGCGAAGGCAGAGGCCCATTCCCCGTTCCCGAATTCGGGAAAGCGGCCTAGGTCCCCGCCGAGGACCGCCTTGGCGCGAGGACGATGTGCTGGTACTTCCTCTATAATGGCGACATATTTGCACGGCCGCGCCCTGCGCCGAACCCGTGTTACCGATTCTTACGTTTTCTTGTCGATTGTTTAATATGTCCGATTCCATCTCGATCAAAACCCCCGCCGACATCGAAGGCATGCGCATCGCGGGCCGCCTTGGCTCCGAAGTGCTGGATTACATCACTCCCTTCGTGAAGCCGGGCGTGACCACGGGCGAACTCGATCGCCTTTGCCATGAATACATGGTCAACGTGCAAGGCTCGATCCCTGCACCGCTGAATTACTGCCCGCCCGGCTACACGCCCTACCCGAAAGCGATCTGCACTTCCGTCAACGACGTGATCTGCCATGGCATTCCAGGCGACAAGGTCCTGAAAAGCGGCGATGTCGTCAACCTCGACATTACTGTCATCAAGGACGGCTACCACGGCGACAACAGCCGCATGTTCCTGGTCGGCGAAACCAAGCCCTTCCTCAAGCGCCTGTCCGAAGTCACCTACGAGTGCATGTGGCTGGGCATTGCCAAGGTCAAGCCGGGCGCCTACCTGGGCGACATCGGGCACGTGATCCAGCAGCACGCCGAGAAAAACGGCTACAGCGTGGTGCGCGAATTCTGCGGCCATGGCATCGGCAAGGTGTTCCACGAAGAGCCGCAGGTGCTGCACTACGGCCGCCCCGGCACGCTGGAGCGTCTGGAAGCGGGCATGATCTTCACCATCGAGCCGATGATCAACGCCGGCCGCCGCGACATCAAGATGATGGGTGATGGCTGGACCGTGAAAACCAAGGACCGCAGCATCTCGGCCCAGTGGGAACACACTGTCCTGGTCACCGAAACCGGCTATGAAGTATTGACGCTGTCGGCCGGTTCGCCGCCACCGCCGGCCTTCATCACGGCCCCGAACCAGGCTGTCGCGGCTTAAGCCATGCCCGCCGCCGCGCTCAAGAAGGAAACCCGGGACCTGCTCAAGCAAAGGCTGAAAGCCGAACGCCTGGCGCACATTGCCGCCTTCCGCGAGGACGGCAAACCGGAAAAACTGCTGCGCGGCCTGCGCCAGAGCGTCGACACCGTCCTGACCGAGGCCTGGGAATCGGTCGGCCTGCCCGCCAACACGGCCCTGGTCGGCGTGGGCGGCTACGGGCGCGGCGAACTGTTCCCCTACTCCGACGTCGATCTGCTGATCCTGCTCGGCCAGCCGGCGGACGCCATCACCCAGGCGCGCCTGGAGGAACTGGTGCAGATGCTGTGGGATCTGGGTCTGGAGATCGGCCACAGCATCCGCACTGTCGACGAATGCATGAGCGAGGCCAAGGCCGACATCACGGTCCAGACCAGCCTGCTGGAAGCGCGCATCGTCACCGGCGACGCGGCCCTGTTCGAAGAAATGCAAAGGCGTTACGACAAGGCGCTCGATGCGCAAGCCTTTTTCCATGCCAAGGCCGCCGAAATGCGGCTGCGCCACGCCAAATACGAAGACACCGCCTTCTCGCTCGAGCCGAACGTGAAGGAAAGCCCGGGCGGGCTGCGCGACCTGCAGGTCATCCTGTGGGTGGCCAAGGCGGCCGGCCTTGCCAACTCCTGGAGCCAGCTGGCCACGCGCGACCTGATCACCCAGACCGAAGCGCGCCAGCTGATGGAAAAGGAGCGCGCCTTCAAGGACATCCGCATCCGCCTGCACCTGCACACCAACCGCCGCGAAGACCGGCTGGTGTTCGACGTTCAGACCCCGATCGCAGAAACCTTCGGCCTGAAGACCACCGGCGAAGGCCTGAACGCGCGCCGCGCCAGCGAATACCTGATGCAGCGCTACTACTGGGCGGCCAAGACGGTCACGCAGCTCAATACCATCATGCTGCAGAATATCGAGGCGCAGCTGTTCCCGCAGTCGGGCGAGCCGATCGCGATCAACCCGCGCTTCAACGAGGTCAACGGCTTCATCGACATCGCCGATGACGACACCTTCACCCGAACCCCGTCCTCGGTGCTGGAAGTGTTCGTGCTGATGACCGAGCGCCCCCATATCAAGGGCATGACCGCGCGCACCATCCGGGCGCTGTGGCACGCCCGCTTCGAGATCGACGCCAAGTTCCGCGAAGACCCGGTCAACCGCGCCCTGTTCCTGCGCATCATGCAGGCGCCGGTGGGCCTGGTGCACGCGCTGCGCCGCATGAACGACACCAGTGTGCTGGGCCGCTATCTGCCGAGCTTTCGCCGCATCGTGGGCATGATGCAGCACGACCTGTTCCACGTTTATACGGTGGACCAGCACATCATGATGGTGGTACGTAATATGCGCCGCTTCACCATGACCGAGCATGCGCACGAATACCCGTTCTGCAGCCAGCTGATCGCCAACTTCCGCAAGAACTGGCTGCTGTATATCGCCGCCCTCTTCCATGACATCGCCAAGGGCCGTGGTGGCGACCATTCCAAGCTTGGCACCGTGGACGCGGCGCAGTTCTGCGAAGACCACGCGCTTGGCTCCGAAGACTCGGAGCTGATCGTGTTTTTGGTCGAGAACCACCTCACCATGTCGCAGGTCGCGCAGAAACAGGATCTGTCGGACCCGGACGTGATTGCCGCCTTTGCCAAAACCG
>DASWMN010000197.1:0-7584 GCA_036399735.1 Telluria sp.
TGGAACAGCTGCGCGTGCTGTGGCACGGGTATCCGATCGCGGTGCATATCACCGACAGCGCCCCGGCGGCGGGCGTGGACACGCCCGACGACCTGGCGCGCGTGCGTTTGCATTACGCCTGATCTTCTCCCGCTGAAAAGCGAGGCGGGGTGGGTGAGATGTTTTATGCACTGTACTTACTACGGACTGACAAAATAAGAAAAACAGCTTGTTCTGCGCTGGATCAAGCAAAAAAGGGGCAAATCGGGTCGGAATTGGCGTTTTCACATACTTTTGTGGTAAGTTTCGTACCAAGGTTCAGCATATGCATCACCACCATTTTTAAAATCTGCTTTAGGAATTTTCATGCGTCTCATTCTGTTAGGAGCGCCTGGCGCCGGCAAGGGCACCCAGGCTAACTTCATCAAGGAAAAATACAATATCCCGCAAATCTCCACCGGTGACATGCTGCGCGCTGCAATCAAGGCTGGCACCGAACTGGGCATCGCGGCAAAAAAAGTAATGGACGCAGGTGGCCTGGTTTCCGATGACATCATGATCGGCCTGGTCAAAAACCGCCTGAAAGACGCCGATTGCCAGAACGGTTATCTGTTCGATGGCTTCCCGCGCACCATCGCACAAGCAGACGCCATGAAAGAAGCCGGCATCAATGTCGACTACGTACTCGAAATCGCCGTGCCCGACGAATCCATCGTCGACCGCATGGACGGGCGCCGTTCGCACCCGGGTTCGGGCCGCGTCTACCATATCCGCAACAACCCACCAAAAGTGGAAGGCATCGACGATGTCACCGGCGAACCGCTGATCCAGCGCGAAGACGACAAAGCGGAAACCGTCCAGAAACGCCTGGCCGTGTATCACAACCAGACCGAAGTCTTGCTGGGCTATTACAACGAGTGGGCGCAATCGGGCAAGCCTGGCGCACCAAAATATCGCCGCATTTCCGGTGTCGGGCCTGTTGAAGCGGTCCGCGAGGCGGCATTCGCGGCCCTGGCCGAATAAGTATCGCAACAAGCGGACCTCCTGGTCCGCTTTTTTATTGCGGATGGCAGCCATCCGTCGCACCAGTTTTCGATTCAACGTTTTGCAGTACGCAGTTAGGTTGACCTACCCGGTCTTTCGAATGTGTGGTTGTGTTACTTGATTAAAAAAGCTAAGGGGACGACATGGCAGCAAAGTTTCTGATATTCGCAATCGTATGTGGCGTCATCGCGGTGGTATATGGATTAATCACCCGTAGCTGGATTCTCAAACAAGACCCTGGCAACGCCAGGATGCAGCAGATAGCACAGGCTATCCAGGAAGGCGCTGCCGCCTATCTCGGGCGCCAGTACCGCACCATCGGCATCGTCGGCGTGGTTCTGCTGGTTGCCATTTTCTTCCTCCTCGATTTGAATACCGCGATCGGTTTCGCCATTGGCGCGGTGCTGTCCGGGGCCTGCGGTTTTATCGGCATGAACGTGTCGGTGCGCGCCAACGTGCGCACGGCGCAGGCGGCCACCAAGGGCATGAATGAAGCGCTCGATGTCGCCTTCAAAGGCGGCGCCATCACCGGCATGCTGGTGGTCGGTCTGGGCCTGCTGGGCGTGACGCTGTTCTACTGGATGCTCACGGCCCAGGCCGCGGCCACTGCCAATCCGCATGACGTGATCAAGCCCCTGATCGGCCTGGCCTTCGGCGCCTCGCTCATTTCCATCTTTGCCCGTCTGGGCGGCGGTATCTTCACCAAGGGCGCCGACGTCGGCGCCGACTTGGTGGGCAAGGTCGAAGCCGGCATCCCCGAAGATGACCCGCGCAACCCTGCCGTGATTGCCGATAACGTGGGCGACAATGTGGGCGACTGCGCCGGCATGGCCGCCGACCTGTTCGAAACCTATGTCGTCACGCTGATCGCCACCATGCTGCTGGGCGCGCTGATGATCACCAACGCCGGCAGCACGCCGGTCATCTACCCGCTGCTGCTGGGCGCCGTGTCGATCATCGGTTCCATTGTGGGCTGCTCGCTGGTCAAGGCCAAACCCGGCAAGAAAATCATGTCGGCCCTGTACACCGGTTTGTGGTGGGCCGCCGGCCTGTCGCTGATCGGCTTTGCCGGCGTTACCTGGCTGATGTGGGGCGACGAAGCGATGCGCATGAAGATGATGGGCTGCGCCGTGGTCGGCATCGTCCTCACCGGCCTGATGGTCTACATTACCGAGTACTACACCGGCACCGACTTCAAGCCGGTGCGCCATATCGCGGAAGCTTCCACCACCGGCCACGGCACCAACATCATTGCTGGCCTGGGCGTATCGATGAAGTCGACCGCGTATCCGGTGCTGGCCGTGTGCGCTGCAATTCTGGCGTCGTATGAAATGGCGCAGCTGTACGGCATCGCGATTGCCGCCACTTCGATGCTGTCGATGGCCGGCATCATCGTCGCTCTGGACGCTTACGGGCCGATCACCGACAACGCCGGCGGTATCGCCGAAATGTCGGGCATGCCGGAGTCCGTCCGTGCGATTACCGATCCGCTGGACGCGGTTGGTAACACCACCAAAGCCGTCACCAAGGGTTATGCAATCGGTTCCGCCGGCCTGGCTGCGCTGGTGCTGTTTGCCGATTACACGCACGCGCTGGAATCAGTGGGAAAAACCGTCTCGTTCGACCTGTCGAACCCGATGGTGATCGTCGGCCTGATCATCGGCGGCCTGATTCCTTACCTGTTCGGCGCGATGGCGATGGAAGCGGTGGGCCGCGCCGCCGGCGCCGTGGTGGTGGAAGTGCGGCGCCAGTTCCGCGACATCAAGGGCATCATGGATGGCAGCGGCAAGCCGGAGTACGACAAGGCGGTCGACATGCTGACCGCGTCGGCCATCAAGGAAATGATCCTGCCGTCGCTGCTGCCAGTGGTGGTGCCGGTGGTGGTCGGCATGCTGCTCGGGCCAGCGGCGCTGGGCGGCCTGCTGATGGGGACCATCATCACCGGTTTGTTCGTGGCCATTTCCATGACCACCGGCGGTGGCGCCTGGGACAACGCAAAGAAGTACATCGAGGACGGTAACTTCGGCGGCAAGGGATCGGAAGCGCACAAGGCCGCCGTTACAGGTGACACCGTGGGCGACCCGTACAAGGACACGGCCGGCCCGGCAGTCAACCCGCTGATCAAGATCATCAACATCGTCGCGCTGCTGCTGGTACCGCTGCTGCCGGCGACGGGCTGGATCGCCGTCACCCAGCCGGCCGCTGTACACGCGCCAGCGCTGGTCATGCCGCCTGCCGTCATGCCGACACCTTCGGCGCCGGACATGCTGGTGCCGAAAGACGATGCGGAGCCGGCGCCCGTGAAGTAAGCGCAGCGTCTGCTGCAGTGCAAGCCGGCTTCGCGCCGGCTTTTTTATTGCTATTTTCTGGCTCCGATCGCCTAAAACAGCTTTTAGTGAATTTTGACGTTTGATCTTCACACTGTTTGCATACTCGCTTCACTTAATGCTGCCATCATTCGGCCCTTACCCCAGCCATTGATTCAGCAATGAAAAACGTTCTCCGCTTCGTGTCTCACTCCTACCTTTTCTGGGTGCTTTTTTCGCTGCTCAATTTCAGCGTCTTCTGGATCTGGCTCATCCCGTTTGTCTTTCCCATTCTCCTGTATGAGGTATTGGCGAAATTTTCCTTCCTGAGGGGGCCATTTCTGCTTGCGCTGGGGACAAGCTTGCTGATGCTGCTGGTCCTGGCCATCGCGGCGTGCCTTTGGGTCAGGCATGCCGCCGTGCCAGTGGTGCTGGCATATCTGTGCAATGCCAGCTTCCTGTTCATTTTTCTGCACGCGGCAGAGCATGACAAGAATGCTGCCATTGCGGTGCAGCTGCAGCATGCCAAGCCGGAATGCGTGCGCATTCAATCATTGCTGAGCTCGATCAAAAACACCGGCAAAGAATTCCAGGTTGACGAGCATGCCCTGTACAAGGCAGGCGGCAAGACGTATTACTGGAGCTATTCGACCATGCGTTTTTTCGAGGGAAATGATCGCCTGGATCCCAATTTTCCGTGTCGTTAGCCGGCTATGGCGGTGAAAGGCGGCCCCACAGCCGACTTCCGATTGCGTAGGCCAGCACCGTTGCCGCCAGTGCGGGCAGGGCAGAAAAAATGAACGAGGCGAAGAAGTAGCGCATGGCGCGCGCATTGTTGGGGATGGGGTTTTCCACGAATGCGATGGCCAGGCCGTACAGAACGGGGATCACGATTAAGGCTGCGCAGATGGGTGTGCGCGATGGCGCGGACAGGGGCACCGCATGGGATGGCGGTGACGCGGCGATGACAGGCGGGCTGCCCAGCGACCAGCGTCTGAGCCAGAGTGCCATCAGCAGCAAGCCGGCCACGGAGCTAAGCTGCTGCAGCGCGCTGTAGACAAAAAAGGTGTAGCCGTCACCGTACCACAGCACTTTGCGCAGCAAGGGCAGGGCCTGCACGAACGTTGTGCCCTGGTGCGTGAAGCCATCCCAGAGCTGGTGGGTGATGGCGCCAACCAGCAGCGACACCAGCACCGCGGGCCAGGCCGCCAGCGGCGCCATGGCGGGGCCGAGCAGCTGCGCATGCAGGCGGCCGGAAAACAGCCGCAGCATGGGGACCTTCAAGACCCAATGAAATACCAGATAGGTCAGCAGTCCGGCCGGCAGGCAGTAGGTGAGCAGGGCGGCCGCTTCGTGCGTCTGTGCGCGTGATAGCCCGGTTGGCACAATGAACGACAGGTCCGGCGCCATGCTGCCGATGGCCAGTGCTGACAGCGAGCCAAAGCGCCCGAGCGGGCGCAACAAGGGAAGCACCGCTGCCGGGTGCGAAAACGTGAATGGCACCGCTTAAAACACGCACATCTTGTTGGCCGCCGCCCGCAGTTCGGCACGGAAATCCGGATGCGCAATTGCAATCAATGCCTGCGCCCGTTCCTTGGCCGACTTGCCGCGCAACTGCGCCACCCCAAATTCGGTGACCACGTAATTGACGTCGTTCTTGCTGGTGGTGGCATGGGTGCCCGGCGCCAGGGTGGGCACGATGCGCGAAATGGTCCCATCCTTGGCGGTGGCCGGCAGCACGATGAAGGACTTGCCGCCCCGCGAACGGTTGGCCGCACGCACAAAGTCCACCTGGCCGCCGGTGCCGGAGTAGGGCAGGTGGCCGATACTTTCGGACCCGCATTGGCCCAGCAGATCAACCTGCAGGCTGGCGTTAATCGACATCAGCTTGTCATTCTGCCCGGCGATGTAGGGATCGTTGGTGAAGTTGGATGGGTGCATCTCGATCATCGGGTTGTGGTGCATGAAACGGTACAGCTTGCTGGAACCGAGCGCGAAGGTGGCGACCATTTTGCCCGGCAGCAGAGTCTTTTTGCGGTTGGTCACGGCGCCCGATTCCACCAGCGTCAGAATGCCGTCGCCCAGCATTTCGGTATGAATGCCCAGGTCGCGCTTTTCGCTCAGCTGCATGACCACCGCGTCCGGAATGCCGCCGTAGCCGATCTGCAGGGTCGAGCCGTCGTCGATCATGTCGGCCACGTATTTGCCGATCGCTTCCTGCACCGGGCCGATGGTCGGCAAGCCCACTTCCAGCACCTGCTCGTTGCTCTCCACCACCGCGCTGACCTGCGAAATATGCACATGGCATTGTCCGTGCGCGAAGGGCACGTTTGGATTGCATTCCAATACCACCACGCGCGCCCTGGCCACCGCCGCCATGGTGTAGTCGGCTCCCAGGCTCAGCGCAAAGAAACCTTGCTCGTTCATGGGCGAGGCCAGCGCAAACACGACGTCGGACGGCATCAGGCCGCGCTCGATCAGCGTGGGAATTTCGGAAAAATAATTCGGAATGAAGTCGCACCAGCCGCCCTGGCCGGACGCGCGCGAGGCCCCGCCGAAAAACAGGGCGGCGTGGCGGACGTGGTGGGCCGTCTCCTGGTCAAAGTAGCCGAATTTGCGCATGGCAAGAATCTGCGCAACGCGGATGCCGGTGAACTGGCGCCGGGATTCAGACAGCGCACCGAGCAGAGACGGCGGTTCGCCCACGCCGGTGGGCACGATGATCGTATCGCCGTCGCGCAGGAGCGAAACGGCGGCAAACGGGTCACATAATTTGTCTTCGTACAGTTGCTGGGCTGGGTGCATGCTGTCTCCTCGTATTTTTTACCCATGGTAAGGGCCCAAACTGACCGTCCGCTTACTGGATTTGTGTGTGTCCACCCTATCGCAAAGCGCCGTCCGGGACAATAATAAAGGCTGCTAGCTGACGAAAGGCCGATCATGACGATTCTGAAACCGCTGCTGGTCCTGGTGATCCTCAGTTCCACACTGGTGTGCAATTATGCTTGGGCAACTGATCCACCGCCGCGCGCGGGTGCGCAAAAGCCGCCCCCCAAAGGCCGCGCCAAGGACGAACCATACGGACCGAAACTGACGCCGCAAAAGCCGCCCGTGAAACGGCGCGCCGTGCGCCAGATTGTCGATGGCATGCCGGCGCGCGCGCCAGCACCCGAGCTGCGCGTCGCCCCGCTGCCACCGGCTGTGCCGCAAGCTGTTCTGCCGCAGCCGGTTCCCTCGCCGCAGGCGCTGGACGGCAGCTATCAAGGCGGCGTCGGCAACGCCCTGATCGGTCCCCAGGGCCGCGTGTGCAGTAACAATGGCATCACCGTGCAATGTTTTTAATGCTGGTTTTTCCCTTGCAAAGTTCGCTACAATGGCGTTGCTTGACGTTTACGTAAACGTCATAAAAGAACTTTAAGGGACACACCATGCAAATCCAGAACAATGTCTTCATCATTACCGGCGGTGCTTCGGGCCTGGGCGCGGCCACCGCGCGCATGCTGGTCGAGGCTGGCGCTAAAGTCGTGCTGGCCGACGTGCAGGTCGAAGCCGGTCAGGCCCTCGCCGCCGAACTGAAGGGCACTTTCGTGAAGTGCGACGTGACCTCGGAAGCGGACGGCCAGGCCGTTGTTGCCGCCGCCGCTGCCCTGGGCGCGCTGCGTGGCCTGATCAACTGCGCCGGCGTGGCGCCGGCAGTCAAAACCGTGGGCAAGGATGGCCCGCATCCGCTCGACGTGTTCCAGCGCACCGTGAACATCAACCTGGTCGGCACCTTCAACATGGCGCGCCTGGCGGCCGATGCCATGGGCAAGCTGGAAGCGGGCGAATCGGGTGAGCGCGGCATCATCATCAATACCGCGTCGGTCGCCGCGTTCGACGGCCAGATCGGCCAGGCGGCATATGCTTCGTCCAAAGCGGCCGTGGCCGGCATGACGCTGCCAATGGCGCGCGACCTGGCGCGCAGCGGCATTCGCGTGATGACCATCGCCCCCGGCATTTTCGAAACCCCGATGCTGATGGGCATGCCGGAAGAAGTCCGTACCGCCCTGGGCAACATGGTGCCGTTCCCGCCACGCCTGGGCCGTCCGACCGAATACGCCCACCTGGCCAAGTGCATCATCGAAAACACCATGCTCAACGGTGAAACGATCCGCCTCGACGGCGCGATCCGCATGCAGCCGAAATAATCGCTTTACTGTACGATACCCGCTTATTCGCAAGGACTGCGGGAGAATGCATGACAAAGATGAAGTTG
>DASWMN010000198.1:0-13688 GCA_036399735.1 Telluria sp.
GTGCTTTAGAAGGGGTAGGCACTGGCCGGCGCTCATCAAAATAAATCTCCAGAGCGGTTTCAATTGCCTCTACTGCGTTTAGAAGTGCTTCATCCTCATCGTCCCCCACAGAATTCGCTTCTGGCAGGTCAACTACTTCGACGAGAAATGTGCCATTTGAGTCCTTAGTTAGAGTTACGGGATAGTTCAACATGATGTTTCCTTAAGTGTGCTGCAGGCGTTCGATTTAAAAATGTTCTTATTATTTAGCTTGGTTCCCTAATGAGGATTTCCAAATGTGAATAGTGAACCGGAAAGAAAACCCCTTTCGGGGTTTTCTCAATTCAATCCAAGGTCTTTCTTAATCTTAGCTACTAATCCGGTACCTATCTCTTTCGAGCCATGGTCCGGGAAAACAGTAGTTTTTCCATTAAGAGTAACCTTGTGGTGGCTGCCCTTGCCTGGGGTGAAAGTTGCCCCTTGCTTGCTCAGCCACCGCCGGAACTCACTGTACTTCATAAGAATCCTTCTGGTTATACGACCAAAGGATTATGCAACAAATTTGTTGTGTTGGTCAAGGGAAAAGATAACATATTTGTTGTCTTTCACTTTGTGCGCGAACACACCCCCTGAAAAAAAAGAGATAACAAAGGTATTGCGTCCGCTGAAATTCCTCTGTTAAGATTCATGCATAGGCGGACTCTGCACGCCTAAACGAAAAGCCTGAACGTCAACGTTCGGGCTTTTTGCATTGCGCGTTCACTTCGTGAGGCCTGCCATGACACACACCACCCACCCTCCCAAGGAGCAGGTGAGAGCGTGGCAGCAACAGCGCGTTACATCCCACACACCACCGCCAACCCCTGCTGAAGTACGTGAGCAGTTGGGTTGGCACATGCTGCATCCAACCCGGACTAATCGCGAATGAGTATCCAAGCTGAGCGTGCATGGCTGATGATCGCTATCGATCTCGCCAAGATGCAGCGCGACATCCGGCAAAAGGCATCGCCCACCGCGCCATCCTTACACCAACCTCATCGTCTCTTCGCGCCGAACGTAAGCACGCGCATCCACTAGCAGGCAGGGAAGCTATAGCGCTCCAGTGGCGGCAGGATAACGGGCGCAATCACTGACGTCTCCAAGGTTGCGTGGTCTCCCCGCTGCATAGCACCGCAGTGGCCAGCGCATCGCGGGCAGTGATACTGAATCGACACATGAAACTCACCACACTGAAACCCAGAATACAGACCGCTTCTCTCGGCCGGCTCGCCACATTGAGCAAAGCGCCGGAGGTTGAGCGGTTGCGCGGCAGTGCTGGCGTACTCGATCGTGAGCGCATCAAGCGCCGCGACTGCGGGCAATGCCAGGTGTGCAAGCGCCCTGGCTACATCGTCGATCACATCGTTCCCTTGTGGGAAGGTGGATCGGACGCCGACACGAACAAGCAACTCATCTGCAAGCCCTGCCACGACGAGAAGTCGAAGGTCGAGGCGGCGCGCCGCGCATCAATGGGCATTTCCTAAACCGATCCAGGAGTAATCATGAAGAAGACTGTACGCATCAAGGCCAGCTCGCTGCCCACCCGCTCACCATTGCTCGCAGCGTTGGTGTGCTGGCTCATGCTCGATCGACTGGGTGCGCCGGAGTGGGCGTATGGCGTGATGTGGACCATCTTCGCAGTGTTGGCAACCGTCGTCCTGATCGAGCGCTTCACGTCGACCGAGCGCGACGTGCCCGGCTTCGGCGAAAAGTGAAGTAAGTAGTGCGTATATGCAACATTGCCAGGGGGCTATCAAAAGTCTAAACCGAAAAGGAATGGACACCCCTTAGCATCTCACGCGCGGAAAAAATTCCCCTTTAAGGAAATTGTTAATGGCTTTAACAGGTCGGAAAAGGGTGTTTGCCGATGCTGTTTTAGCCGGACTCACCAATAAGAAAGCGGCAATCAAGGCCCAATACAGCGAGGCCACCGCATCGGCGGCTGGTTCCCGTCTTGTTAAAGACAAGGCTGTAGTTGAGTACCTGGCCGCCAAGCGTGCTGCTAGCGCAACGCCACCACAGGAGTCGGCGCCACCGGTACTCCCATCTCCTGCGTACGAAACAGATCCGATGAGATTCCTTGAGCGCCAGATGAACGACGACGAATTGGAAATGCGCTTTCGCATTGATGTCGCCAAGGCTTTGATGCCGTTCAAGCACACGAAGCTCGGCGAGGGCGGAAAAAAGGACCAGAAGCAGGCAGCAGCTGAAAAAGCAGGGACCGGGAAATTCGGCCTGCGGGCGGTCAAGTGATTGCCTGGGATACCGGCCTTCCCGACTGGGAGGAGCGAATCGTTGATGGCCGCTCAATGGTCCCTGTGCAGCCACTTTTCCCAGAAGTGGCCGCCGACGCGATGAGCGTATTCGGCGCGCTGCGCATGGTTGACGCTGATGGTAGCCCGTTGATGGGTGAGGCCTGCCTCCCCTGGGTTAATGACCTAGTGGCCGCGCTGTTCGGATCATATGACCCGGAACGCAAGCGCCGACTTATCACTAACTACTTCTTGATGGTGAGTAAGAAAAACGGTAAGTCTATGATCGCAGCAGGGGTAATGCTCACGGCTCTGATCCTAAACACCCGCGCTTCGGGCGAATTCATTATTCTCGCCCCCACAAAAGAGGCGGCTGACAACGCGTACAAGCCAATCCGCGACATGATTCTTGCGGACGAAGAGCTGGAAGCGCGGTTTCAGGAACAGCAGCACATCAAGACGGTCACGGATCGTCTAAACGGGGCCACTCTTAAAGTGGTTGCGGCCGACAGCGCGACGGTGACAGGTAAGAAGGCCATTGGTGTATTTATCGATGAGCTTCATGAGTTTGGAAAGAGCTCGAAAGCCGCATCGATGTTGACGGAGGCAACGGGGGGGATCACGTCGCGCCCCGAAGGTTTCGTCTTCTACTGCACGACACAATCATCCGAGCCGCCGGCAGGCGTGTTCCGCGATAAGCTGGACTATGCCCGCAAGGTCCGCGACGGGACTGTGATCGACCGGCGCTTCCTGCCCGTCATTTACGAGTTCCCTGCACGCATGGTGAAGTCCAAGGCGTATGAGAATTTGGATAACGCCTACATCACTAACCCGAACTGGAATGTATCGGTTGATGCCGAGGTTATAGCTCAGAAAATTCAGGAGGCAGCGGAGGCGGGCCCTCCTGCACTGCTCGACATCAGGGCCAAGCACCTGAATGTCGAAATTGGGCTGAATCTTCGATCAGACCGGTGGGCCGGCGCTGACTTCTGGGAGGCTGCGGCACGGCCGAAGCTGACGCTGGAAAGTTTGCTGCGGCGTAGCGAGGTTGCGGTGATCGGCATCGACGGCGGTGGACTCGACGACTTGCTCGGTCTTGCAGTCGTGGGCCGCGAGCGCGGTACAGGCTGTTGGCTACACTGGGGTCACGCCTGGGCACACGAAATCGTGCTCGAGCGCCGCAAGGAGATCGCACCGACGCTGCAGGACTTCCAGAAAGCTGGTGACCTTACGATTGTTGGGCGGCCGGGCGAGGACGTGCGCGGCGTGGCAGACGTCATCTGCAAGGTGCGCGACGCGGGGCTGTTACCTGCGAAGCACTCCATCGGCGTCGACGCGGCGGGCATCACGGACATTGTCAACGAGCTGCTGCTGCCGGAGCGCGACATCCAGTTCGAACAGATTATCGCCATCTCGCAGGGCTGGCGCCTCAACGGCGCAATCAAGACGACCGAGCGTCGCATTGCCGGCGGCGAAATGGTGCACGGCGGAGCGGCAATGATGGCCTGGAGCGTTGGCAATGCCAGGATCGAGGACCACGGCAACGCAATTTCGATCAACAAGCAGGTGTCAGGTAAGGCAAAAATTGACCCATTGATGGCACTTTTCGATGCCGTTTCACTGATGGCTACCAACCCTGAAGTGCCACCAACCCCCGGGATTTTCATTCTATGACGCAGAAAAACTGGCTCAGCACGGTGTTGGGGGCGTTCCGCCCGAGCCGCGAGCCATCCGGGGCGATTGCCCAGAATCAAAGCGCGGGGAACCTGACGATTCAGGAGCTCGCCAACCTGGTCGGCGGCGATTCAATGAGCGCCGGCCCGGCTGTGAATGAGTCGACTGCCATGCGCGTGAGCGCAGTGTACGCATGCGTCGCCCTTATTTCAGGCGCGATATCGACCCTGCCGATGCCTGTCTACGCCCGCACGACGACCGGCCGCGACATGGTCGACCACCCGTATTACTGGCTGCTGAACGAATCGCCGAACGACGATATCTCTGCCGCCGTGTTCTGGGAATACCTTGTCAGCTCACGCCTGTTCTACGGCGACGCGTTCGCGGAAATCCTCCGCCCGTCGTTCCGCAGCTCCGGTGTGTCCGGGTTTATTCCGCATCATCCGGATTGCGTGCAGCCCTTCCGCGACCAGGCGGGCAACCTTTTTTATCGCGTCACACCGCTGACCGGTGCGCAGTACATCGTGCACCCGGCGGACATGATCCATGTGCCGAGCCTTGGGTTCGACGGCCTGCGCAGCCCGTCGCCAATCACGTACGCGGCGCGCCAGGCTGTCGGCACTTCGCTCTCGGCCGACGAATACAACAGTCGCTTTTTCACCAACGGCGCCCGGCCCGACTTCGCGCTAAAGGCGCCCGGATCTCTGTCGCCCGACCAGGCGCAGATGATCCGTTCGACCTGGGCAAGCAAGCACGCCGGCGTGGTCAATTCGCACATGCCCGCGGTGCTCACCGGCGGGATGGAAATCCAGCAACTGAGCCTGTCAGCGGCCGATTCGCAGATCCTCGCGACGAGCATGTTCCAGGTTGAGCAGATTGCCCGCGTGCTGGGCGTGCCACCGCACATGATTGGTCACACCGACAAGAGCACCTCGTGGGGTGCCGGCGTGGAGAACATGGGGCGCGGCTTCGTGAAATTCACGCTCAAGCGCGACCTGGTGAAGTTCGAGCAGGAATTCAATCGCAAGCTGTGGCCATCGCGCGAGCGGCTTTTTGTCCGCTTCGACCTGACCGACATCGAGCGCGGCGATCTCAAGAGCGAGAACGAAGCCTTCCGGATTGCGCTGGGCCGCGCTGGCGAACCGGGTTGGCTGACACAGAACGAAGTGCGCAAGGCGAAGAACCTGGCGCCAAAGGAAAACGGCGACGAACTGCTAGAAATAGCTGCGGCGGGCACTGCGCCCGCACCGAAAACAACCTCAACCGAAGAAGGCGAAGATGCCAAACCTGACGAAGCTACTGGCGAGTAACAAAAAGCGCCCGGAGCGGCTGCCACAGTCGCGTATCGTGGCCGCCGCCGATGGCGAAGAGACCACGATTTACATCTATGACGCGATTGTCGCCGACGAGGACACCGCGTACTGGTGGGGCGGCGTCTCCGCTGAAACACTGGTGCCGGCGATCCGGGCGATTAAGGGAGGCGTCATTCACCTGCGCATCAACAGCCCCGGTGGCGATGTCTTCGCCGCGCAGGCTATCTGCCAGGCGATCCGCGAGACCGGTGCTAAGGTGGTGGCCCATGTGGACGGCTATGCCGCGAGCGCCGCGACCGTGATCGCTACCGCTGCAGATGAGGTCGAGATTTCGGATGGTGGCTTCTACATGATCCACAAGGCCTGGACCTGGGCAATGGGCAATGAGAACGATCTGATCGCCACCGCTGGCCTGCTGAAGAAGATCGACGGCAGCCTTGCAGCGCAGTACGCAAAGAAAAGCGGCATGGATGTCGCCGACGTCCTGGCCGCAATGGACGCTGAGACCTGGTACACGGCAGAAGAAGCCGTTGCCGCAGGTTTGATCGATCGGGTCGCAGAAGGCAAAAAGGTGGAGGCCTCGTGGAACATGAGCGCCTACGCCAAGGCGCCGAAGGTTGCCGAGCCGGCGCCCGAACAAGTCGATCCAGTCGCCACCGAAGATCACCGCGCACGCCAGCAGCAACGCATCAACATGCTGTCGCGCACCCAAATTAGCTGACGCTCTCGCGCCACTAAGCAAGCCACCTCCGGGTGGCTTTTTTTTCGCCCAAACCAGGCCGCGAGAGCGGACCAACCATCGAAAGGCAATACATGAGCAAGCTCGCACAACTGCGCGAACAGCGCAATATCGAAGCCAAAAAGGCCAACGAAATCAACAGCAAATTCCCCGCCGACCAGCGCATGCCGGCCGCCGAGGCTGAAAAGCTGGACGCAGTCCTGGCCAGCATCGAGTCGATCGACGGTGAGATTGCCCGCGAGGCGCGCATGGCGCAACTCGCCGGTGATGATCCGCAGGCCCAGCACGAAGCTGCGATGAACGCCGCGACCCGCGAACCGGGCAAGCAAGGCGAAGAGGCGAAAGCTCTGCGCGCCTTCCTCGCTGGTGGCATCCTCAATATGTCGGACAGCGATCGCTCGCGCATGATGTCCCGCCAGACTCCGGATATTCGCGCAGCAATGAGCACCACCACCCCGGCAGAAGGCGGCTACACCACCTCCCCCGAATATCAGAAGTCGCTCGAAGCCGCGATGAAGGCCTTCGGCGGTATGCGCTCGGTCGCGTCTGTCATCCGCACTGCCAGTGGCACCCAAATGAACTTCCCAACCGCTGATGCAACGGCGGAAGAAGGCGAAATCGTCGGCCAGAGCGTAGCGGTTGCTGCAGGTGACACCACCTTCGGCAATGCGACCATGGACGTGTACAAGTACTCGTCGAAGAAAATCGCGCTGCCGTTTGAGCTGGTGCAGGACTCGTTCCTGGACATCGAAGCGTACGTCCAGGCCCTGCTGGCGATGCGTCTGGGCCGTATCCAGAACCGTCACCAAACCGTCGGCACCGGCAGCGCCCAGCCTATGGGCATCGTCACCGCGTCCACCTTGGGCAAAGTCGGCACCACCGGGCAGACCACGGCCGTCACGTACGACGACCTGGTCGATCTGGAACACTCGGTCGATCCTGCGTACCGTTCCGGCAATGTGGGCTACATGTTCCACGACAGCACCCTGAAAGTGCTGCGCAAACTGAAAGACAGCCAGGGCCGCCCGATCTTCGTGCCTGGCTACGAAACCGGCAACCCGGGCGGCGCCCCGGACCGCATCATGGGCCGCGCCATCACCATTAACCAGCACATGCCCGTCATGGCCGCCAACGCCAAGTCGATCCTGTTCGGCCAGTTCAGCAAGTATCTGATCCGCGACGTGATGGATCTGACCTTGTTCCGCATGACCGATTCGGCCTTCACGCTGCTGGGCCAGATCGGCTTCGTCGCCTTCCAGCGTTCTGGCGGAAATCTGATCGACGTGGGCGGCGCTTCGAAGTACTACGCCAACAGCGCGACCTGATGAACCTGGCGGGCCTGCGGGCCCGCCTCATCCCTCAACTCTGAAAGAACATCATGGCAAAAGAGCAAAAAGCGGAAGGGCCGGTGAAAGCCCGCGTCCTGGTCGACTGCGAATACGGCAAGCCGAACGACGTCGTCACGATCGAGGCCGTGCAGGCACCATCGCTGGCCGGCGTGCTCGATACCGATCCTGCGGCGGTCGAGTATGCGGAATCGCTCGCGCAGTAACTGCATCATCTTCGCCCTGACGCTCTGGTTTCGCCGGGCGCGCCGGGGCAAGAGAAATAACTACCTGGTCATTCGCATGAGCCGAGTCCCGTGGGGGATTCTCCACTTGATGCACGGCCGGCATGACAGCGTGACAGACCAAATCCGGGTTGTTTCGTACAAGCCGGACGCCGACAGAAAAACTGGTGTGGAGCTCGCATTTCGCGGCCACGTCGAGCGGGGCGATAAGCCGCGCACAGAAAACGAAGGATAGGAAATGGCCTCATTCGCATTCAACAATCTCTTGGACGATGCCTTTAAGGGTAATCTCCTGTCCACTGACACCTATTACGTCATGCTGACCACCAATGCGTATGCTGCTGACCAGGATGCGCATACCAAGCGTTCGGACGTAACAAGTGAGGTTTCCGGGGCAGGATACACGGCCGGCGGCCAAGCCATCGTGCCGACGTTCACTAAGGATCTGGCTAACAACCGCTTGCAGATCGTTTTCCCACAGGTCACCTGGGCCTCCAGCACCATCACGGCGCGCCGCGCTGTCTACTACAAGCGCCGCGGCGGCGCATCCAGCGCTGACGAACTCGTCGCTGTTGATGATTTCGGTGCAGATGTCGTGACGACGGCTGGCACGTTCACTCTGCAGGCTACGACCATCAATTTAAATACGCCAGTCTAAAATGGCTATTCCTGTCGGTGATAGCTACAGCGCCGAAAGTGGTGTGGCGATCTATGGCGGCCGTTCTGCCGCCGGGATCGCCGCCTCTTCGCTGACAGTCACTGACTTTGCCGACCTGACGCACTATCAGCGTGACTCTACCGGGGCTGGCAAGACGATCAACGTCTCAATTCAATGCGGCGGATCACCTTCGCGCATTGAGTGGCGAGCTGTGGATTACTACACCGGTGCGCCGATCAATTCATGGGCGACGCTCATCAGCAACCCGTCGGCGGTAGAAACGGTACCGGTCTATATGCCGGCTTCCAAGTGGGCAAAGATTCAGGTGCGCGACAGTGTCAACACCGCGCTGATGCATTCGACAACGACGCGTATGTCGGTCGGCATCAAGTGGGGCTGGGAAGGACAGTCGAACGTGTTCAACCGCCTGACTACCGCATTCGCCAGCCCGACGGGTGACCGTCAGTGCCTGATTGCTGGCCGTGTCACGCCAAAGCGCCTGGGCAACATCAATGACAGCGTCGCTGCCAATTCGGTAAGCGGGTCGCCAGGTTACAGCACGGGCCTGACCATTCAGACCGACGTGCGCGGCGACGCGCTGGTCTACTTTGCCAATCTCTTATCGCAGAACATGGGCATGACGGTGATGATCATCGAGCGCGCGACAAGCGGTTCGAACATCGACAACTGGATGAGCGATGCGGGCAGCAAGGCGCCATGGACCGACTTTGTGGCTGCGGTGACGGCGCAGGGCGGCGACATTGAGGGCTGCACCTGGCATCAGGGCGAAACCAACGCGAACACCATGTCGCGCGCCACGCGCCTGGCCAAGATGGCGCAATTGCATGGGCAGATGCACACGCTGACCGGGCGCAACGCCAGCACGTTCAAATTCTGCATTACCACGATCGGTCCCGGCCCGTACATCGGCTCTTCCGACGGCGAGTTCGGCACCATTCGCGAGGCGGACAACTGGTATGCCCGCAACACTGCAGGCGCGTTCATCGGCGCCAGCGCGCACAACACCGCCACGCCTGGCGATCCGGTGCACATCGACGGCGAGGGGTTTGGCCGTATCGGGCGCGTGGAGGCGAAATCTGTGCTGGCTGCCTACGGCATTGGCGTTTCTGGCGCTGGCCCGCGTATCACCGGCATGGCGCGCAGCGGCACGGCGGTCGACGTCAGTGTTGTGCACGCGGGCGGAACGGCGCTGACCGACGGCGCCGGCGGCACCGGCACGGCGCTGACCGGGTTCCAGTTCTTCGATGCTGGGGCAGGTGGCGCGGCCATCGCGGTAACTGGCAGTACGATTTTGAACGCGACCACAATCCGCCTGACGCTGGCATCTGCTCCGGTGGGCACACTGACGGGGAGCTATGGCATGTCCGATGTCCCGCATGGTGTGTTCAGCAGCCCGGGCAATACCTTCGTGGCTGCATCGACCGTTTGCGACAACGCCACATATTACAACAGCACCGTCGGATGCGTATTGCAGCCGCTTGCGGCGATCACAGTCGCCTAAAGGAAAATCATGGCCGGTCCATACTATACCCGCAGCACCACTGGCGCGAATGCGAACAGTGGCTTGTCGTGGACGCTTGCCGAGCTCGACCTGGGCGGTTCCGGCGGCGCAGCTGCTGACGCCGCGGCCGGTGAAATCATCTGGGTTTCGCAGGCGCACGCAGAAAGTACCACCGGCGTCGTGGTCATCACGCTGGCCGGCACGGCGCAGAACCCGGTGAAGGTGCTCTGCGGTAATGACGCGACCGAACCACCGAATGCCCTGGCCACAGGTGCCACAGTGACGGCGACCAGTAACATCACGCTCAATGGCCCGGGATACTACTACGGCATGACGTTCCGACCCGGCAGCGGCGGCTCGGTGACGCAGAGTTTCTTATCTGGCAATACTGGCGCGAACAACACGCAGGTACTGGAAGAATGCTCAATCCAGCTGCTGACGACGGGTACCGGCCTGGCCAAGATCGGCATCGGTGACGATGGGCGGGCCGACTCGAACACCTATATTTACAAGGGTACGACCTTCAAGATTGGCGGCGTCAATCATCGGGTTAAAGTTTCGGGGAATTATTTCCATCGCGGCGGCTCGTTCGTGAGCGGCACCGCTATTCCATTGAATGTTTATGAATCGGGCCTGCGTGGCATTGGCGAGTGGCTGGTCACTGGATTCGATTTCTCGGTCAACATCGGATCGGCTTTCAACCTGATCATCCAGAACGTCGGTGGGCACTGCTTCACCGCCCGGTTCCACAGCATCAAGCTGCCGGCGGCCTGGAGCGGCCGACCTTGGAGCGCGAAGCCACTCGCGCAGGGTATCCGCGCCGAGATCTGGGATAGCCTGATTGGCACCACGCGCTTGCGCGCCTGGGTCGAGGAATTCGCTGGCGACTCGCGCGACGACGTCACCGTTTATCGCACCGGCGGCTTCGTGGACGACGTCGATTCGGTCAATTTCTCGATCAAGATGATCACCTCGGCCAACTCGGCATACCCGACGGTGGGCCATAAGGGCGTTCCGGTCAACTTCACCGTGAGCGCCAGCGGCAGCCCGATCACCAAATACGTCGAGGTCGTGCATGATTCGCAGGGCTCCGGCGCCGGCGGCGCGCTGACGGATGGCGACATGATCCTCGAGCTGGCCGGGCCGAGCGGCTTTACGACGAACGTGAAGGCATCGTTCATTGCGACGGCAACCAGCCACGCGACGAGCACCGAAACCTGGGTCGGTACCGGCGGCATGTCCGCGCCTGTCAAGCAGCGTCTTGCCATCACATTCACGCCACCGCGCAAGGGTGGCTACACCCTAACGCCGGTGTTGTACATCGCCAGCAAAACCGTCTACTACTGCATGAAGGCAACCTAAGTAATGGGCTACCTCAACCAAAACGGCGGGGTTGACGATTCGGGCGGCATGTCAAGCGTTGGCTTGGGAGGCGGCTTCGTTCATACGCCGACCGGCACGGATGCAAACGGTACAGCGCCTGGCGCTGCGCTCAGCGGACCGGCGACGATTGTGCCTGGCGCTGCTGCCGGGGCTGCTGCAGGATCGGCGCTGGGCGCCACGCTCAACGGTTCCGCGACCATTGTTGCTGGTGCAGCATCGGGCGGCGCCACGAGCGGGACATTGACCACGCGGATCCAGGTCTACAACAGTGGCACCGTCCGCGCCAACGAGTTCGGCGCGACCCTGTACGTGTGGAGCGTCTCGACCGGTGGGTTAGTGTTGAAGAAGACAGGCGTTTCCACAAACGATTCTGGCATCGCGACTGTTGTTGATGCGGCCCTCATCCCTGGCATTGCCTACAGCTATGACCTCGAATTTGCCGACGGTGGCCGCAGGCTGATCGCGAAGGCGGCGACGTGAGTCTTTACGACTTTGCCGATACGGTTGACTGGCAGGGATCGGCCTTTGACACGACAGGTGATTGGGTACTTGGCTCGGATGTTCCGGCGGCCGGGACAAATGGCCCTGGCGTTGCGTACAACGACCTAGAAGCCGCAGATCTTGCGAGGGAAATCTGTGCGCGGCTGACGTTGGCACCGGCAGCTGGCGCGCTCTATCTGTATCCCAACACGAGTTTTGCCTACACGCCCGCTGGCGATGGCGTCTTTACTTTCCAGTATCAGTTGTACGTGAACCGTGTTGCGATCGGTAGTCCGCAAACTGTCACGCTGAACATCGGAATCGGCGCTGGCACCGCAGCCGGGGCGCTACTGACCGGCGGCGCAGCAATGATTGCAGGTGGCGCGTCTGGGAATTCTTCTGTCAACGCGAGTGCGCCTGGTGCTGTGCTAGTCGGCACCGGCGTACTCGCACCAGGGCTTGCCACGGGGGGCGATGGCCCGGCAAGTGCCGTTGCACCGGGCTGTGCGCTATTAGGAACAGCCGAAGTTATCGCCGGCGCGGCAATTGACACGCAATTCGCTCGCGCGCCTGTTGGCGATGGGTACCGCCCCCGCCGCTTCAGCAACCAAACCCGTCCGGATGACATTCAGGAATAGAACAATGACCACACGCCGCATTACCGGACCTGTCGAGCTGGCGGTATCGCTCGTCCTAGCGAAAGACACGCTGCGCATTGCGCAATCGAATACCGCTCTTGACGCCGCAATCACGCTTTGCCTGCAGAGCATCACCCAGGAATGCGAGCACCAGATCGGTCGCGCACTCATCAATCAGCAATGGCGTGTCTCGGTGGATTGGTTCACCGACTCAATTCGCCTGGATCATCCGCCGATCGTGAGCGTGCAGAGCGTGAAATTTTACGATGAGAATGGCGAGATTCAGACGCTCGATCCGGCCGACTATTACGTCGACTCGGTGACAGAGCCCGGATACGTTATCCCGGCCGGCGGTCGGTCCTGGCCGGCAACGCAAGACCGGGTGCATGCCGTCGCGGTCGACTATACCGCTGGCTACGGCCCAACAGAAGCAAGCGTTCCCGCCTGCGCCAAGCAGTACATCCTTTACCGGCTGGCGGAGCAGTTCGACCCTGCAACGGGTGAATTCGCAAAGACGTCGCGGTCTGAGTACGCCGACCGTCTGCTCGACCCGTTGAAGGTCTACCAATGAGCTCGTTCGCATCGAAGCTTCGCCACCTTGTCTCGATCCGCCGGTTGTCCGCCGGCCAGGATGGGGCCGGCCAGCCGATCGAAGACTGGACAGAGTTGCGCAGCGATTGGGCGGACATTCGCACCACGGGCGGCCTGGAAGCGATTCGCGCCGGCGCGGTGACCGGAACCGTCAAGGCATCGATCCGCACGCGGTATTGCCGGGATGTAACGGCTGCGATGCAGATTTGGCACGACGGGACGGTCTACTGCGTAATTGCGGTCCTGCCCCACGCTGACCAGGTGTACGTCGACTTCATGTGCGAGATCGTCTCGTGATTGATTTCGACGCCAGCACCCTCCAGCAGGCTTTCAGGGAAGCGACCGAGAGCATTGCCGCATCAGTCGATGAAAGCGCGCTGCGCGCGGCCGGGTGGGCCGGCGCGGAGGTGTTCTTGGAAGAGGCCCGGCGAAACGCGGCTCGGAACGTAAAGACCGGGACGTTATACCGGAACATCATCGTCAAGCGCCTCGAGGAAGAGTCGGATTCAGCCAAGCGCCAAGCGTACATCGTGACCGTGCGTACGGGTAAGTTCGGCAAGGATGGCGATGCGTTCTACTGGCGGTTCGTGGAAGGCGGCCACCGCTTCGTCCGCCGCAACACCAAGAAGGGCAAAGCGGCCAGCCTGAAAATGCGCCGCAAGGCATCGGAGCTTGAGTACGGCACCGCCAGCGCGCCAGCGTACCCGTTCATGCGTCCCGCCTATGAGAGCAAAAAAGATGATGCGCTCGACGCCATGCGCGCTCAGCTCGCCCAGACGAGGTCCGAATGAACATTGAAACGCAGATTTTCACCGCGCTGCAAGGCCTGGTCGCTGGCCGGGTCTTCCCT
>DASWMN010000199.1:0-35481 GCA_036399735.1 Telluria sp.
AACATCGCGGGCCTTGGCATCAACGGCGCTCAGCTACTGTGCTTCCTTGGTTTCTGGGCGATCCAGTTCTGGTACATCGTGCATGGCATGGAATCGATCCGCAAGCTCGAAACCTGGACCGCGCCGCTCAAGATCGTGATCTGTTTCGTGCTGCTCGGCTGGGTCTACAACAAGGCCGGCGGTTTCGGCCCGCTGCTCGACCAGCCTTCGCAGTTCGTTGAAGGCGGCAAGAAGGCAGGGCAGTTCTGGTCGGCGTTCTGGCCTTCACTGACGGCCATGGTCGGTTTCTGGGCCACGCTCGCGCTGAACATTCCGGACTTTACCCGCTTCGCCAAAACCCAGCGTGACCAGATCGTGGGCCAGTCGGTCGGCTTGCCGGTGCCAATGGGGCTGCTGGCCATGCTGGCCGTGATCGTCACGTCGGCCACGGTGGTCTTGTACGGCAAGGCGATCTGGGATCCGGTCGACCTGGCCAGCCGCATGACTGGCGCCGCGGTGCTGATCGCGCTGCTGGTACTGCTCATCGATACCGTGAGCGTCAATCTGGCCGCCAATCTGGTCGGTCCGGCCTATGATTTCTCGTCGCTGGCGCCCAAGCTGGTGTCCTACCGCACCGGTGGCTTCATCACGGCCGGTATCGCGCTGGTCATGATGCCGTGGAAGATACTCGAGTCGACGCAAGGATATATCTTCACCTGGCTGATCGGTTATTCGGCGCTGCTTGGCCCGATTGCGGGCATCCTGATCGTCGACTACTACCTGATTCGCAAAACCGAGCTCGATGTCGCGCAGTTGTACCGTGACGACGGCATTTATTCATATCGCGGTGGCTGGAACGCGGCCGCGGTCATCGCTTTTGCCGCCGGCGTTCTGCCGAATATCCCTGGCTTCATGAATGCCGCCTTCCCGGACGCCTTCCCCGGTGTGGACGGGGTGTTCAAGACTTTGTATACCTACGCATGGTTTGTCGGCGTGGCCATCTCCGCTGTGGTGTATGGTGTGCTGATGAAAACGCGCACAGCAAGCGCCGGCCGTCCGGCGACGCATTCTTAATCAGATTATCAGGAGCAGTTCATGACCACGATTATCCGCGGCGGCACCGTCGTCAACGCAGACCGGGCCTTCAAGGCCGATGTGCTGGTATATGGCGACAAGATCGTCGCTGTCGGCGACAAGCTCGATGCACCGGCCGGCGCCACCGTGATCGACGCCAGTGGCCAGTACGTCATGCCGGGCGGGATCGACACCCACACCCACATGCAATTGCCGTTCATGGGCACCGTAACCGCCGACGACTTCTTTACCGGCACAGCCGCGGGCCTCGCCGGTGGCACCACCACCATCATGGACTTCGTGATTCCAAACCCGCAGCAGTCGCTGCTGGAGGCGTATCACACCTGGCGCGGCTGGGCCGCAAAATCGGCCGGCGACTACACCTTCCACGTCGCCGTCACATGGTGGAATGACACGGTGCATGCAGACATGGGAACGCTGGTGCACCAGCACGGCGTGAACAGCTTCAAGCACTTCATGGCCTACAAAAACGCCATCATGGCCGACGATGAAACACTCGTCAAAAGCTTTACCCGCGCGCTGGAACTGGGTGCGATACCGACCGTGCACGCTGAAAATGGCGAGCTCGTATTCCAGCTGCAGCAGGATTTGCTGCGCAAGGGGATTACCGGTCCTGCCGCACACCCGCTGTCACGCCCGCCCGAGGTGGAGGCGGAGGCGGCCAACCGCGCCATCGCGATCGCCAATGTGCTTGGCACGCCGGTGTATATCGTCCACGTGTCGTGCGCCGAGTCGCTCGACGCGATCACCCGCGCTCGCGCCAAAGGGCAGCGTGTGTATGGCGAGGCCCTGGCCGGCCACCTGGTGATCGACGACAGCGTCTATCACAGCACCGATCTCGATTTCGCCCGCGGCCACGTGATGAGCCCACCGTTTCGCAGCAAGCACCACCAGTCGGCGCTGTGGCAGGGTCTGCAAGGCGGCAATCTGCATACCACCGCGACCGACCACTGCACCTTCTGCGCCGAGCAGAAGGCCGCCGGCAAAGATGACTTCACAAAAATTCCGAATGGCTGCGGCGGCGTGGAAGACCGCATGTCGGTGGTGTGGGATGCCGGCGTCAATTCGGGCAAGCTGACGCCTTCGGAATTCGTGCGCGTGACGTCGACCAATGCAGCGCAGATCTTCAATATGTACCCGCGCAAAGGCCTGGTGGCCGTGGGTGCTGATGCCGACATCGTGGTTTGGGATCCGGAAGGCACGCGCACGATTTCGGCCAGAACCCAGTTCGCCAAGGGCGGCTTCAATGTGTTCGAAGGACGCACCGTCAAGGGAATTCCTTCGTACACGCTGTCGAACGGGAAGGTGGTCTTCGAGCGCGGCGAACTGCGCGCGGTCGAAGGCGCCGGCAAGCACGTTGACCGTCCAGCGTTTGCCAGTACGCACGCATAAGCTTCGCTTGCATGGTGTGGCACCCTGCCTGCGTGGGGGCGACGGACAAAATTCAAACTGGAGTGGACGATGGACGAACTGCGAATTAATGGCGAGCGCCTGTGGGCCGCACTGATGGAACTGGCCCGTATTGGCGCTACGCCCAAGGGCGGCGTCAAACGGCTGGCGCTGACGGATCTGGACAAGCAAGGCCGCGACCTGGTGGTCGGCTGGGCGCGGGAAGCCGGCATGTCGATCACGGTCGACCAGATCGGCAACGTGTTCATGCAGCGTGAAGGCCGCAATCCTGCACTGGCGCCCGTCATGACGGGCAGCCATATCGATACCCAGCCAACCGGCGGCAAATTCGACGGCAACTACGGCGTGCTGGCCGGCCTGGAAGTGGTGCGCACCCTGAACGACCTGAAGATCAGCACCGAGGCGCCGATTGAAGTGGCATTCTGGACCAACGAGGAAGGCTCACGCTTTGTGCCGGTGATGATGGGATCCGGCGTGTTCTGCGGCGCCTTCAGTCTGGAAACCGCGTACGCCGCCAGGGATACCGAAGGCAAAAGCGTCAAGGACGAACTGACCCGCATCGGCTATCTGGGCGAGCAGGTGCCGGGCCGGCACCCGATTGGCGCCTACTTCGAAACCCACATCGAGCAGGGCCCGGTGCTGGAAGACGCGGACAAGGTGATCGGCGTGGTGCCAGCGGTGATGGGGCTGTCGTGGTACGACTGCGTGGTCACCGGCATGGAGGCGCACGCCGGGCCAACGCCGATGGGCCTGCGCAAGGATGCGATGCAGGTGTCAACGCGCATCATGCAGGAAGTGGTCAATATCGCGAATCGCTATCCCCCGTACGGGCGCGGCACGGTGGGCATGGTGCAGGTGTTCCCGAACAGCCGCAACGTGATCCCGGGCGAGGTGAAGTTCTCCATCGACCTGCGCAACGTGAACGATGAACTGCTCAACACCATGCACGAAGAGATGCTGGCGTTTATCGACAAAACGCGCGCCGAGTCAGGCCTTGGCATCACGATCGAACGTGTGTCCTACTATCCGCCGTGCCCGTTCCATCCCGATTGCGTGGGCGCTGTGCGCGCGGCCACGGCCAAGCTGGGCTATTCGACGATGGATGTGGTATCCGGCGCCGGCCACGATGCGATTTATGCGGCCCGGCTGGCCCCGGCCGGCATGATTTTCGTGCCGTGCAAGGACGGCATCAGCCACAACGAGATCGAGGACGCCAGGTCCGACCATCTTGAAGCGGGCTGCAATGTGCTGCTGCATGCGATGCTGGAACGCGCGGTGATTGTTGCCAGCTAGATCGAAAAAATTTCCTCGACAGAAAGTTCGTCGTCCTTGTCCTACCAAGTCCGACGGACTCATCTGATACGTGCGCGCGATCTTCCTTGATAGCCTGTGTTTTTACTTAGGAGGGAAGACAAGATGCGCGCACTCACTTACCACGGCAGTCACGACGTCAAGGTCGACAACGTGCCCGATCCGATCCTGCAGGACGCCGACGACGTGATCCTGAAAGTGACGGCCACCGCTATCTGCGGCTCCGATCTGCATATGTACCGCGGCAAAATCCCGGCCATGAAGAGCGGCGATATTCTCGGCCATGAATTCATGGGCGAGGTGGTCGACGCCGGTCCCAAGGTCACCAACCTGGCCAAGGGCGACCGCGTGGTGGTGCCCTTCGTTATCGCTTGCGGCAGCTGCTTCTTCTGCGACATGCAGCTGTTCTCCGCCTGCGAAACCACGAATCCGGACCGCGGTTCCATCATGAACAAAAAGAGTTTGCGCTCGGGCGCCGCGCTGTTCGGCTTCAGCCACCTGTACGGTGGTGTGCCGGGCGGGCAGGCCGAGTATGTGCGGGTGCCGAAGGCGAATGTGGGACCGATCAAGATTCCGGTCGCGCTCTCGGACGAGCAGGTGCTGTTCCTGAGCGATATCCTGCCGACCGGCTATCAGGCCGTGCTCAATACCGCGGTGGGCAAGGGCGGCAGTCTGGCGATTTTTGGCGCCGGTCCGGTAGGGCAGATGGCGGCGGCCTGTGCGCGCATGCTCGGCATCGAGAAAATTTTCATGGTCGACCACCACCAGTTCCGCCTCGATTTCGCCAAGCGCACCTATGACATCATTCCCTTCAATTTTGACGACGGCGATGCGGCTGAATTCATCCTCGATAACACCCACCATCGCGGCGTCGACGGCGTGATCGATGCGGTTGGGTTCGAGGCGAAAGGCAGCGCGCTCGAAACGGTGATGACGGACCTGAAGCTCGAAGGCAGCAGCGGCAAGGCCCTGCGCCAGTGCATCGCGGCGGTACGGCGCGGCGGCATGGTCAGTGTGCCGGGCGTATATGCCGGCTTCATTCACGGTTTCCTGTTCGGCGATGTGTTCGAGAAAGGCATCGGCATCAAGGCCGGACAGACCCACGTCCAGAAATTCATGCCGGAGCTGCTGGAGGCGATCGGCGAGGGCAAGCTGCGCCCGCAGGAGATCATTTCGCACCGGCTCAAGCTCGATCAGGCGGCGGAAGGCTACAAGATGTTCGACAAGAAGGAAGACGAATGCCGCAAGGTGATCCTTACACCTTGAGCGCAGAGGCCACTTCCACGCGGTTGCGGCCCATTTGCTTGGCGCGGTAAAGGGCCACATCGGCGCGCGACAAGGCGCTGTCGGCGCTTCTGTCGCATGCCAGCATGCCAGCGACCCCGATGCTCACTGTAATGGGCAAACAGGTCGCGCCATAGGGCATGGGGTCGCTGTGCAGACGCTTGCGCACGCGTTCTGCAAAGTGGGTGGCGTCGTCCAGGTCTGCGTCGCAGAGTAAAACCACGAACTCCTCGCCGCCAATGCGTCCCACAGAATCATGCTTGCGCAATTGCAGTTGCAGCACGCCGGCGAAGTGCTTGAGCACCTGGTCGCCGGTGGCGTGGCCGTAGTGATCGTTGACGTTCTTGAAGAAGTCCAGGTCGAACATCAGTACCGCCGAAAGAATTTGCGGGTCGCGGTTAACCCGCGCCAGTTCCTGCTCGATGCGCGCCATGATGTGGCGCCGGTTGGGCAGCCCGGTCAGAAAATCGGTGGCGGCAGCATCTGCCAGTTGCTGTTCCAGTTCCTTGTGCCCGGTGATGTCGGCGATGAAGCCGTGCCATACGGTGCTGCCGTCGTCCAGCCGGCGCGGGCGTGCTTCCGCTTCACGCCAGCGCAGCCCTTCAGCGGGGAGTACCACGCGAAATTCCATGTGCCAGCGTTCGAGTGAATGGGCCGATCGCGCCAGCGAGCTGCGGTAGGCGTCAATGTCGTCAGGATGAATCGATGCCTCGGCATGCGCAGCGTCCATCGCGGCGAGTGTGGGACTGGTGCCGAAAATGGCGCCGATGCCGGCGCTGGCATGGGTAAAGCTGGCGTGCCCCTGTGGCCACAGCCGGTACTGATAGACCAGTCCCGGCACCTCGTCGGTCAGGCTGGTCAGCAGCTCGGCGCTGCGGCGCAGTTCCTCGGACAGGGCGACAGTGGCGGAGATATCGGTGGTGGTGCCAGTCATGCGCAGCGCCTTGCCCCCGGCGTCGCGCGCCACGACTTTGCCCCGGCTTAGCACCCATTTGTAGCGGCCGTCCTTGCAGCGCAGCCGGTGCTCGACTTCGTAGGATGCGGTCCGGTTGTCGAAATGGGCCTGGATCGCGGCGCGTACGCCGGCCAGATCGTCGGGATGAACACGGGTGTAGCTTTCCTCGATGCGGTCGCCGATTTCTTCCTCGCGGTAACCAAGTATCGCTTTCCAGGCCGCGGAGTAGACGATGCGGCCCGAGCGGACATCACGGTCCCACACGCCGGTACCACTGGTGGCGAGCGCCAGCAGGAGCGATCCCGTGTCGTCCGCGTTGCCAGTAAAGCAGGTGCCGTCGCTTGCCATAAGGGGCCGGATTTTTATGCTAGGTGCTTACTAAGATACCATAAAGCAATATTTGTATCTGGATTTGTAACCGGGCGTGTTGAAAAAGCGTCAGATTGTCCTTACGCCCGTGGACGGAAGCCACGCAGGAAGTCGAGCATGACCCCGGCGGCCAGTTCTGCATCGTCTGCGCTCATGGTTTCAAGGCGGTTATGGCTGATCCCGCCGTTACCGCAGCGGACAAACAGCATGGCGACGTCGGTCATGGCGGCGAGCGCCATCGCATCATGGCCCGCGCCGGATGCCAGATCGTAGCGTGGCAAGCCGGCGCGCTGCACCGCCGCGCCCAGCTGGTCCATCAGCCAGGGGGCGCACGGGGCGGCCGACGCCGAGACGATCTGCTCGATGGCCGCTTCGATCTGGCGCCGCGCGCAAATGGCGCCAATGCCCTCGAGGATGTCCTTGACGGCGGCGAGCCGCACCGCATCGTCCGCAGCGCGGATATCAAGCGACAGCTGGCAATGGCCGGGAATCACATTGACCGAGCCATTCGGCACTTGCAGCTGGCCGACAGTGCCCACCAGCGACGGCGCCTGACTGCAGCGCTGTTCGACCAGGAGCACGATTTCGGCGGCCGCCGCTGCGGAGTCCTTGCGCATGTTCATGGGGGTGGTGCCAGCGTGGCTTGCCAACCCGCTCAGGTCCACCAGATAGCGCGAACTGCCAGCGATTGCAGTGACCACGCCCACGGCCAGGCCGCGTTCGAGCAGCACCGGGCCTTGTTCGATATGGACTTCCACAAACCCGAGCAGCGACGACGGATCGCGCGCGATGGCGCCGATGGCCGCCGCATCATGGCCGGCGTTGGCCAGCGCCTGGCGCATGCTGATGCCATCGGCGTCCAGACGGTCCAGCAGCGCCGTGTCGAAGCGGCCGGTAACCGCATTACTGCCCAGGAAGGTACTCTTGAAGCGCACGCCTTCTTCCTCGGCGAAGCCGACCACTTCCAGGTGGAACGGCAGGCGTTCGCCGCGCTCGTTGAGATGGCGCGCAATGGCGACTGGCAGCAGGATGCCGAGGCGGCCGTCGTATTTGCCGCCGTCGCGCACCGTGTCGTAGTGCGAGCCGGTCATCAGAGTCTTTGCGTCCGGGTTGGCAGACACGTAGCGGCCCGTCACATTGCCGACCGCGTCGATCTGCACTTCCATGCCCGCCTCGAGCATCCACTCGGCGAGCTGGCCGGCGGTGCGGCGGTGCACGTCAGTCATGTAAGAACAGGTCAGGCCATCGTCCATCTCGCTCCATGCGCCGATGGTGTCAAGCCAGCGCACCAGGGTGGGGCCAAAATCCGGTACGACCTGGAGCAGGTCGTTCAGCCGCAGTTCGGCAATGCGGTGGATCTGGCGCAGGCATTCGGCCATTTCATCGGCGCGCTGGTTCTTGAGCCGGCGGGTAAAGGTCTCGATGGTGCTCTGGCGCGTCAGGCCCTGTCCGTCCGGACCCTTGACCGCGAGGATGAACGGGAAGCCGAATTTTGCGTTGTAATCGGCATTGAGCTGGTGCAGGGTGGCGTATTCGGCCGCGCTGCACAAGTTCAGCCCCGACTTGGCCTGCTCCAGCGTCGATTCGGCGGTCAGTTCGCCCGCAATGGCGGCTTTGCCGGCCAGTTCAGGGTGGGCGCGGATCAGGCCGAGCTGCTCGTCGATGCTGGCACGGGAGACCACTTCCTGCAGCGCGAACTTCAGGGCCGCCAGTGTCGCGAACGGCCGCTGTACCGCCGCGCGTTCAGGAATCCAGGGCGAGTGCTCGTAGATGCCGCGCAGGGTGGCGATAAAGTCGGCTGTGGGGCAGCTGTTCAGGTCCGTCAGTGTGGTCATGGTGTGGGTATCCTATCGTGCCAGATTGGATCATACCGCCAGGAAGGAGTGTGGGTATATCGTATTCCTGATAGGCGCTATTGGGGAAACTTCGGGCGCGCGTTTCCAGGCGACGGACAGGGGGAGGGACCGGCGATTTTCCCGGTCACCTGCAAAACGGCGCGCGTTTGCACGGTTGCGGACGCAAGCGCACGATAAGTCCGCGATTGCGCACGACACGGCAGCGCAAGCGCACGATTTCTTCACGATTTTGCACGAAGCGAACACGATTTCGCGCGCGGCCCGATTTTTTCCGATCGTGCGAATTCGCGCGCTTTGCGTAAAAAATCGTGAAGAAATCGTGCGCTTGCGTGCAGCACGCGGGCCAAATCGTGGGGAAATCGTAGAGTAGCGACGCAAATCGTGTCTTCGCGCGGCTTTCTGGCCGGGTGCCCGAAAATGCGCTGTCAGGTGCCGCACCCGCAGTGGCGCCTCGCGGCAATCTGCCCCGCTCGCGCACCCCAAAAGTGCCAGGGCGAAGCGTTTGCACGTCCTGCGGATAATGTCAACGCTGTACCAGTGCCTTTGCCGCAGCGCTGACCTGGTCGCGCAGCCATTTGTGTTCCGGCGCCTGGTGCACGCGTTCGTGCCACAGCTGGTAGAAGCGCATCGGCGGGAACTTGACGGGCACCGTAAAGGTCTTGAGCGGCAGCGTTTTTTCGTAAAAGCGCATGAACTGGCGGCCGGTCGTCAGGACCAGATCGGTCTGCGTCAGCATGTAGGGGATCAGGCCGAAGTACGCCGATTCCACCGCCACTTTGCGCTGCATGCCCTGCCGCTCGAGGAAGGCGTCGATCACGCCGTGGTAGCCGGGCAGCATCTGCGACGGCGCGACGTGCGGCAGGCTCAGATAATCCTCGATCGTCATGGCGTCGACGGCGGTGCGCTTGGCATACGGGCTGTCGGCACGCATGGTGCAGATGATCGGGTCTTCGAACAATTTGGAGATGTGCAGGTGCGCGGGCGGCTCGTCCCAGTTGGCGATGACCAGATCCATGTCGCCGTCGGACAGCATGCGGATGTAGTCGACCCCCGGCCCCAGACTGTGGATCACCACGCGGCTGTTGGGCGAGCCGCGGCGCAGCGCGGCCACCACGTTCGGCAGGAACTGGCTGTCCAGATAATCGGGCGCGGCGATGTGGAAGGTGCGCGCTTCATCCTGGGGCACGAAGGGCGATTTTTTAACGAACAGGCTCTCGGTTTCATCGAGGATGCGCTTGGCCGGCTTGAGCAGACTTTCGCCGTGCTGGGTCGGCACCATGCCACGCGCGCCGCGAACGAGCAGCGGGTCGCCCGTCAGTTCGCGCAGCTTGCGCAGCGACGCCGAAATCGATGGCTGCGGCTGGTTGAGCTTGAGCGCGACCCGCGAAACGTTCTTTTCCACCAGCAGCAGATAAAGGATGCGGATCAGGTGCAGGTCGAGGTGCTGAGGGAGGCGGGCCATTCTGTGTTGTATATTCAATCAAGTATGTCGAATATACGCGATTTTTCATGTTGAGACAGGGGAATCAAGCTATCTTGCTTAAATTCGCCCCACTATTGTCGTAGCAAGCGCAACAAGGAACCCCATGGAAGTGTTTGGCCACCTGACCCCCTACCTGCTCGAATGGTGCAACCTGCTGTTGCGCTGGCTGCACGTGATCACCGGCATCGCCTGGATCGGCGCCTCGTTCTATTTTGTCTGGCTCGATAATACGATTCGTCCGCCGGCCGCCGGTTCGGAGCTGGCGAAGAAGGGCGTGTCGGGCGAGCTGTGGGCCGTGCACGGGGGCGGCTTCTACAATCCGCAAAAGTATCTGTTGGCCCCGGCCGAACTGCCCAAGGAGCTGCACTGGTTCAAATGGGAAGCGTATTCGACCTGGCTGTCCGGCTTTGCGCTGCTGTCCATCGTCTACTACTTCAACGCCCAGGCCATGATGGTCGATAAATCGGTCGCCGACTTGAGCAGCCTGCAGGCGGTGGGCCTTGGCCTTGGCAGCTTGGTGGTCGGCTGGACCGTCTACGATCTGCTGTGCCGTTCAAAGCTCGGGCAGCACGATCTGGCATTCGGCGTGGTCATGTTCGGCTTTTTGGTGGGCAGCGCTTACCTCCTGACGCACTACCTGAGTGGACGCGCGGCCTATATCCACGTGGGCGCCATGATCGGCACCATGATGGTCGCCAATGTGCTGATGCTGATCATTCCAGGCCAGCGCAAGATGGTGGCCGCCATGATGGCAGGGCAGAAGCCCGATCCGATCCATGGCCTCAAAGCCAAGCAGCGCAGTGTGCACAACAACTACTTCACGCTGCCAGTGTTATTCATCATGATCAGCAACCACTATGCGATGACTTACCGGCACGAGCATGCGTGGGCGGTGCTGGCGGTGATCATGGCCGCCGGTGTGCTGATTCGTCACTTCTTCAATCTGCGTCACCGTGGCCGCGTCGAATGGCGTTATCCGGTGGCGGGTATCGCTTTGCTGGCGGCGGTCGCGGTGGCGATTGCGCCGAAAGCACCAGCGGCCGCGGTTGCGGGCGTTGACCACGCTGCGCAGTTCGCAAAGGTCCAGACCATCATTGCGCAGCGCTGCGTGGCCTGCCACGCAGCGCACCCCACCCAGCCTGGCTTTGCCAGCGCGCCGGCCGGCGTCATGCTCGACAGCGAAGCGCTGATCCGCCAGAACGCGGCGCGTATCTATCAGCAGTCGGTCCAGCTCAAAGCGATGCCCATTGCAAACCTGACCAACATGACCGATGCCGAACGCGCCCAGGTAGCCGCCTGGTTCGAAGCCGGCGCAAAATAGGAATGACGATGCAAACCAAAGAAAAACTGAGCGCCTGGATCGATGCGCATTTTGACGAGCAGGTCGCCTTCCTGCAGCAAGTGATCCAGGTCCCGACCGACACGCCGCCGGGGAACAACGCCCCCCACGCCGATGCGGTGGCGCACATGGTGGAGGCCTTCGGCTGGCAGGCGGAAAAGCATGCGGTACCGGCACAGCAAGTGCGCGACTACGGCATGGAGAGCATCACCAACCTGATCATCCGCCGCCCGTACGCTGCTGGCGGCCCGACGGTGGCGCTTAACGCCCATGGCGACGTGGTGCCGCCTGGCGAAGGCTGGACCAAGCCGCCGTATGGCGGCGTGATCGAGGATGGCTATATTTATGGCCGCGCGGCCGCCGTGTCCAAGTGCGATTTTTCGACCTATATCTTTGCCGTGCGTGCGCTCGAAGCGCTGGGTGTGCCTCTGAAGGGGGGCCTGGAACTGCACTTCACGTATGACGAGGAATTTGGCGGTCTGCTGGGCCCCGGATGGCTGCTCGAGCAAAAGCTGACCAAGCCGGACTTCGTGATCGCGGCGGGATTCAGCTACAACATCGTCACCGCGCACAACGCCTGCCTGCAGCTGGAAGTCACCGTGCACGGCAAGTCCGGTCACGGCGCCATGCCGGAGACGGGCCACGATGCGCTGCAGGCAGCGACCAAAATTCTGAACGCGATTTACGGCCAGCTGCCCGAACTGAAAAAGATCAAGTCGAAAGTGGCCGGGATCGATTCGCCGACCATGCTGGTCGGCCGCATCGACGGCGGCACCAACACCAACGTCGTGCCGGGCAAGGTGGTCATGAAAATGGACCGGCGCATGATTCCGGATGAAGATCCGGTCGTGGTGGAAGCGCAGGTAAGAACGCTGATCGAAGAAGCGGTGAAGGGCGAGCCGGGGATCCGCCTCGAGATCAGGCGCCTGCTGCTGTCGCATGCGCTGCGGCCATTGCCGGGTTCGGAGAAGCTGGTAGAGAGCCTGCAGAAGAATGGCCGCGCCATCATGGGTGAAGAAATCGTCGCCCAGGGCACGCCGCTGTATGCGGACGCACGCCTGTATGGCGAGCACGGGATTCCGGCGGTGCTGTACGGTGCCGGCCCGCGCACCGTGCCGGAATCGAATGCCAAAAAGGCCGATGAAAAGCTGGCGCTGAACGACTTGCGCAAGGCGACCAAGGTTGTGGCGCTCACCTTGCTCGACTTTTTACAAGCCTGACGCGCGTGCAGCCGATCATCGTCCGCCATCGTATCAACCCGTTCCAGGCCTCACTTGTTGTGCTGATCGTGTTCGGCGGTTTGTCTGCACTGCTGGTTGGCGCGCATCGGCAACTGACCGACGCCGCCCCGTCCGACCTGGTCTGGGCGTGCTATCTATTTGCGGAACTGGCGGCCGGCTGCGCCGCCACTGTGCTGTTGACCCTGCGGGATCGCGAGCGCAGCACATGGACCCTGTCGGAAACTGACCTGATCGGCGGCGTACGTCATCCCGTCCACATCCCTTTAGCGAGCATCACTGCGATATCGGCGGGCGTGCCGGCGCGCACCAAGGCGGCACGAGATAACCCATGGCGCCAGAGTGGACTCGTCCTGCAAATCGCAGATTGCAAGATTCTGGCGCTGAGTCTGGCGGGCACGCAGGAGGGCGCCAGTTTGATGCAAGCCCTGCTCGAGCGCTGTGCTGCCGTCCATACCAGTGTGCCGGTGTTTTCAGCCAGCGAACTGGCCGTCTTGCATCGCCTGAAATGGAATCGCGTGATCGACATGCCGGTCAGGGCGAACAAGTAATTGCGGTCAGCCAGTGCACCGAAGCCGCGCACTGACGCCAGCCCATCGTCACAACAGACGACCAGCCAAAAAAATGCCCCATAACCAGGGTCAATATCGCGGCCTTACTTGAGGGTGCGTTCGAAGAGCTGGTAGATGCGGCAGTACTGGTCGTACTAGCTCTCCGGCTGCACGAAGGCAGAACTGGCAGAACTGGGGTCAGAGCACTTTTGCCGAAGGCCAAAAGTGCTCTGACCCCGGTTCTGCAACAAGTAATCGCTGTCAGCCCGCGCACTGGAGCTGCGCACTGACCAGCCGATTGTCACAACAGGCGACCAGCCAAAAAATGCCCCACCACCAGGGTCAGACCACTTTTGCCGAATGCCAAAAGTGGTCTGACCCTGGTTGTGGGGCAATCTTGATTCGCCTTACTTCAGCGTGCGTTCGAACAGCTGGTAGATGCGGCGATACTGGTCATACCAGCTCTCCGGCTGCACAAAGGCGTGCCGCTCGAGCGGGTAGCTGGCCAGTTCCCAGTGATCCTTTTTCAGTTCGATCAGGCGCTGCGTCATGCGTACGGAGTCCTGATAGAACACGTTATCGTCAACCATGCCGTGCGAGATCAGCAGATTGCCTTTCAACTTGTCGGCGTATTCAATCGGCGACGACTTGCGGTAGGCTTCCGGATCCAGATCCGGCGTGTTGAGGATGTTGGCGGTGTACTCGTGGTTGTAAGTCGTCCAGTCGGTTACGGGACGCAGCGCCGCGCCGGACTTGAACAGCTCCGGCTCACGCATCAGGGCCATGAAGGTCATGAAGCCGCCATAGCTGCCGCCGTACACCCCGACGTTTTTCAAGTCACCCTGGTGGTTGGCCGCCATCCAGTTGACGCCGTCGACATAGTCTTCCAGTTCCGGATACCCCATCTGGCGGTAGATGGCGGTGCGCCAGTCGCGGCCATAGCCTTTCGAGGCACGATAGTCCATGTCCAGCACGATGTAGCCCTTTTCGACCAGCAGATTGTGGAACATCTGCTCGCGGAAGTAGACGGGGTAACGCTTGCTTACGTTCTGCAGATAGCCGGCGCCGTGCACGAACATCACGATCGGATACTGTTTGCCCGCTTCCAGCGTGGCCGGACGATACAGCTTGCCGTGAATCGGGCCGGCGCCGTGGGTCGATGGCACCGCCACAATCTGCGGTTCGATCCAGCTGCGTGCCTTGAAGTCGGCGCTGCGGGTGTCGGTCAGCTTGACGGCTGTGCCGCCGCTGACAGGCACGGTGGCCAGCTGCGCCGGCAGGTAGCTTGACGAGTAGTGCACCAGCAGCTTGCGCTGGTCCGGCGAGAGCGCGTACTGCTCCACGCCTTCCAGCGCGGTCACTTCACGCAGCTTGCTGTCTTTGACGCTGACCGAGCACACCTCGTACGTGCCGGGCGCTTTCGGGTTGCACAGCATGTAGGCGCTGGCACCGTCGGCGCTCCAGTCGATGCGGGTCGCTTCCCATTTGCCTTGCGTCAGAGCGCGCGTCTTGCCATCGGCACCCAGCGTATACAGATGCGAGTAGCCGCTTTCTTCGGACAGATACCACAGCGTGGTGTTGTCGTTCAGCCAGCCGAACTCGTTGCTGCCCGAGTTGATCCAGGCCGGATCCGTCAGGCGGTGCACCGGTTTGAATTTGGCGTCCTTCAGGTCGACCGTCGCGATCCAGCGGTCCTTGTTGTCGACCGCGCGCAGCAGCAGCGCGACCTGGCTGCCGTTGCTGTTCCACTGCACCGTTTCGCCATCGTCGTCCACGCGTACCACACGGTTGCCTTTCAGGGCAGGCAGCTTGCGCTCGACGCGCATCGCGGCCAGCGGATCGGTCGCCACGCCTGGCAGCACGTCGAACGACAGGTCGCGCACCTGGCGCGTGCTCAGGTCGATCAGCTTGACGGTATGCTCGGACGGCATGTTGCGGCCAACGCGCGGGCGCTGGTCGTCAAATTCTTCGTAACCCGATTCGGTCACGTAACGTGGCAGCTTGCCGATCCGGCCCTTGTCGGCCGATTTCGGTGCCGTCACCACGATCAGGTAGCGGCCGTCCGGCGAGAGCGCGCTGCCTTCGATGGTGACTTTATCGCCCAGGTAGATGGGAGAGGGCGCGCGGGTGGCGTCGGCGCGGCGTTCTTCCTCGGCGCGCGCGCGGCCGGCATCGCGGTCGTCCTTCTGGCGCTTGAGGGTCGAGATCAGGCGCAGCTGCAGATCGCGCAGCGCGTCTTCGTCCGGTACGGCAGCGGGATCCTTGGTGGCACGCGGCACGGCGACAGGCGAGACCAGATGATCGGTGCGGTTCCAGCTGAGCCACTCGTGGCCGACGCGGAATTGAATGGCGCGGCCATCGGCCGAATACTGGGGCGCGGCCAGGCCATTGCTGCCGCGTGTGACCTGGGTCAGCGTGCCGGTTTTCAGATCGCGTTCGAACAGATCGCCATTGCGCAGCAGGATGGCGCGGCTGCGGTCGCGGTTGTAGACCACGCGCTCGCTGTCCAGATTGGCCAGTTCCGTGTCGCTGACCTTGCGCGGCGTACCCGGCACGGCCTGGAAGGTGTCGCGCAGCTGCGAGCCGACGCGCTTTTGCTTGTAGAAGACTTGTTTGCTGTCCCAGCTCCACCACGCGTTTTCAACGGGCGTTCCGATCCAGTCTGGATGGGCCATCGCCTGGTCGAGGCTGATGGGGGTAGCGGCGGAAGCGGCAGTGGAGATGGTCCAGATGGCCGCAATAAGGGGAAGTGCAGATAAACGCATCGTCGTCGTAGGGGTAAGTAAATCGGAGCCGGAGCCAGAAAATGCAACAGGGCATTCTAGCGCAGCACCCCACCCGTCGATGTGTCGTGAAAGTAAAAAATGGAAGGGAAAAGACCGACCTTATACATACAAACGCCGGCACTACGGCCGGCGTGATGTTCGGTCAGACCTGGTTTTCGTCGGTCTGCGGTGGGTTGCCATTGCGTACCAGAATGGCGATGCGCACCAGCATCCAGCCGGCAGCGAGCGCGCCGGGAAGAAATTCAACGTATTCCATCTCAGCCCCGCGACGCCAGCTGACGCAGTTCGGCGGCCAGGCTAGGCTGCATGTCCTGATATTCATTGGCCATGCTGATCAGTTTCATGTGATTGCGGGCACGGGCGCGGCCGGACGGGGTCGGCGTCATGACTTCCTGTGCAACGAACTGGCGTTCCTGGGCCGCGAACAGGGCGGCGGCGAAGGCGCGTGCGGCGTTGCTCACATCGGACAAGTAGCTGCGCAGCGTGGTGGTGGAGTGGAGGGTGGCGGTGGTCATGATCGTTTCCTGGAAGTGCATTTAGTTGATACTGAGAAGTATAGACAAGTGCGCGCTATAAAGAAAATTTTCATTTGTGATGCCCTCCATTCACATCTTGTATAAGGCATCTCCGGCATCAATACACGTTATTCACATAAATGATGTCGCTGGGAAATGAACGTTGCCGTTAAATTTTCTTACTATAATTACCACACAATATATTTACTGGCGTATATTTCGAATGGTCTTTTTCCACACGAGGGAATTGCCATGCCGAAACACCTCCTGAAACGCTGTATTAGCGTCATGATCGTTTTTGCTACGGCAGCCGCCGTCGCCGCCCCGCCCGCCACACCGCTCAGCACCGCCACCGAAACCTACGCCGGAATCAGTGTCGAAGATCCTTACCGCCAGCTTGAAAAGCTCGACAGCCCCGAGGTCCAGACCTGGGCCAGGGCACAGGGCGGCTACGCCCGCGCCACGCTCGATGTCCTGCCCGGCCGCGCAGCGCTCGAAGCACGCATCAATGAACTCAGTGCCAAAGCCAGCGACCGTGTGTACATGGTCACGCGGGTCGGGCGTTCGACCTTTTTCATGAAAAAACAGCCCACCGACGCGTTGGGCAAGCTGTATGTGCGTACCGGGAAGGCTGCCGATCGTGTGCTGTTCGATCCCGATACCATGAAGGCCAGTACCGGCAAGACCTACGCCATCAATAATTATTCGATCTCGCCGAACGGGAAGTACGCGGCCATGGTCCTCTCGGTGGCGGACGCTGAACTGGGCGCAATCCATGTGCTCGACATTAAATCCGGCGCCATGGTCGGCGCGACCGTGCCGCGCATCTGGGGTGAACTGAGCGCGATCTGGCTGCCGGACAGCGAGCGCTTTGTCTACACGCGCTCAAGCGACCCGGCCCGTGCATACGGCAAGAATCAGATGATTGTTCACCGTGTTGGCAGCGATGGCAAAGATGACCAGCCTTTGCTGGGCTACGACATCGACAGCGGCGTCAAGACCCGCGAAAACGACTGGCCCTTCCTCTCCGTCAGCCATACCTCGCCGTACGCTGTGCTGCAGCTGGTTGACGGGGTCGGCGGCACCCCGCGCGTGTACGTGCAGGCGCGCGAGCAACTGGGCAAACCCGGCGCGCCGTGGCGCGAGCTGATCGGGGAGGCGGCCAAAGTACGCCGCACTGCGGTCGCAGGCAAGTGGCTGTATGGGCGCACCTTCGACAGCGCCGCGCGCTACCGCATTCTGCGCTGGGACCTGGCGCAGCCGGATGCCGCGCCGGTCGAAGTGGTGCCCCAGCAAACCGGGGTGATCGAGGATATCGGCGCCGGCATCGATGGCTTGTTCTACGTGGTGCGGACCGGCGCGGTCTCGGATCTGTACGCGCTGCGGCACGGCGCCGGCGCCGCGCAGGCGCGCAAGGTCGGCCTGCCGCTGCAGGGATCGATTTATCTTTCCGATACCGACCAGGCCATCGCCGGCGCCATTTTTACGCTGGAACCGTGGACCGCACCGCTCGATCTGATGACGACCCGCGTGGGCCAGGCGAATGCCTTCTCGGCTGGGCTGATCGTCAACAAGGGCCAGCCGTACGACGACGTGACCGCCATTGAAACCACCTGTCCCGCGCGCGATGGCGCCAAGGTGCCGATATCGATTCTGATGAAGCGCGGCCTCAAGCTCGATGGCAGCAATCCGACCTTCATGGAAGGCTATGCCGGCTACGGCATGACGATTACCGCCGAGTTTTCCCCAACCTGGGCCGCGTGGCTCGAGCGCGGCGGCATTCTCGCGCTGGCCAATCCGCGCGGCAGCGGCGCATATGGCGAGCAGTGGTACCAGGCAGGGCGGGGCGCGACCAAACCGAATACCTGGCACGACATGATCGACTGCGCTGAATTTCTGGTCAGGGAGCGCTACACCTCGCCGGCCAAGGTGGCAGTGCGCGGCGTGAGCATGGGCGGCGTGGCGGCCGGGCGCGCGCTCACTGAGCGCCCCGACCTGTTTGGCACGGCGATTCTGCAGGTTGGCCTGCTTGACGCTGTACGTACGATCGTCGCTTCGCAAAATGGCCCGAACCACCTGCTCGAAATGGGTGATGTAAAGACAGAGGCGGGCGTGAAGCAGTTGCTGGCAATGAGCAGTTACCACAACGTGACGCGCACCGCGTATCCGGCGGTGATGGTCATCACGGGCATGAACGACAACCGCGTTGAACCATGGATGTCATTCAAGATGGCGGCGCGCCTGCAGCAGTCGACCACCAGCGACAAGCCGGTGCTGCTGCGCGTGGACGAACAGGCCGGCCATGGCATGACCAGCACCACCCAGCAGCGCAATGCCATGCTGGCCGACACGCTCGCTTTCCACCTGTGGCAAACAGGCGATCCCGCATTCCAGCCCAAGTAGCGGCGCCTACGCGGCCATTAACGCCGGCACCGACATCGCCGAGTAATCATGCACGGCTGAAGTCCATGATCCAGTTGGTTTCCCAGGTTTCTCCGCCGTCGGCGGAGAAGGCCTGCTCCCAACGTGGCCTATCCGTGTCTGCCTGCCACAGAAAGCGGACCCGGATCGGCCTGCCGTCGAAGGTATCGTCGGCGTAGAACACGCCTTTGCCTTGCTCGAAGCGGCCCACCATGGGCACATCAACGCGTGTCGGAAAGCGCCCGTCCAGCCACCAGATTGACCAGCTTGCGCTGGCCGCATCGAAAGCGCGCAGCGTGACCGCACGATAGCTGCCTGACGGATGATCGATGACGTTGTCGTCGACATTGCCGGCGCCGCCCAGTAGCGCGCTGGTGACGCAGCTGCCGCCAAATTCCAGCCACGTGTTACTAGCGGCCAGACGTTGTTTCAGTTGGCGGTGCGCGATGCGCCAGGTGCCGACGAAGAAGTCAAAGTCGGCGCTCGAAGAAGAGGGTGTAGGTGTTTTCATGCACCCATCTTAGGCGCGCAACAGGACAGCTTTTGCCCTATTTAAGGCTTTTACTGCGCCAGGCGTTCCGCCGCCCGGTCCAGAATACGCACGACCATCGCTATCGAGTGTGGAATCATCTTTTTTGCGACCGACTTGCGCACCGCATGGTCGGTTGAAGAGAGCACCGCACCGCCGTACTTGTACGAGTAAGTGCCGCCCTGGGTGAGCAGTGCGCGGATGTCGGTCGCATTCGTCGCAAGCGGGGCAAAGTCTGCCAGCGCTGCCTGCACCAGCGTTGCGTCGCCCAGTGTCTCGCTGTCATAGTGGTCCCACACCCAGCCTTCCCAGCCGGAGTGGTTGTGCGCCAGCGTGTTGAAGGTATGGTGCGGCTGCAGCAGGTCGGTCGTGTGCAGCGTAAAGCCGAGGGCCTGCGCCGATGGCGCTTCCAGGAAGCGGCTCCAGTAGTACTGGCCCAGATTGTCAATCGGCTGGAACGGGAAGTTCTGATAGTCCTGGTACATGCTGCGGGTGGAGCTGCTGCCCTGTCGATAGTGCGCCTCGGTGATGCCGTAGCTGTTGTATTTTGAATTGTCGCCGAACCAGCCGCCGTTGCCCCTGATACCGTCGTCCAGGTAATCGTTGACCAGCCAGGTGGCGGCCAGCTTGTCGATATCGCCGGGGTTGTTCAATTTGGCGTAGTGGTAGCCGCCAAAATCGTTCCCGTGCGCGTCCACGCCCGCGGTGTGATTCTGGAAGTGCCAGAACGAGGTGTAGTGAGCCAGACCGGCGCCAAGTCCCCACAGCGGCGCGTTCTGGCAGTTGCCGGTGGTGGCGCCGCAAATGTAGGTGTCCTCGAAATAGTCGACATCATGCGCGCCCTGGCCGATGGCGGCGGCAAAGTCGTCCATCGTGTAGCCGGCTTTGGTGACGCCGGCCAGCAGTTTCGCGTATTTCGTTTCGGCCGGATGGGTTTTCATGAACTGCACGGCATCAAGGACGATGCGGCGGTGGGTCTCGGTGTTCCAGGCCTGGGCCGGCATGGCGACAACCAGCGCGAGGGCGACAGACGCCAGTTTGCAAACTGTTTTCATTGGTTTTCCTTTTTTATGGTGGATAGGGATTGCTCTGCATGCCGCCAGGTTTTCAGCGTCGCGGTGCGGCTTGAAGCTCTTGCGCCAGTTGCGCCCGCATCAGACCGAGGCGGCGCGCCTTGTCCTCGGCCATGGCGATTTTGTCGGCGCCGATGCCCATTGCCCGTCCGCGTTCGATGTCAGCGCGCAGGCGCGGCAGTTCTTCGTCGACGGCACGGATGTAGGCCGCGTAAGTGCGCTGGGTCTGACGCGTCTCGTATGCTTCATACGCCTTCGGGTCCGCCAGCTCCTGCGCATTGGGCACCTCGCGCTCGATCGGCGCGTTGGCGATCGGGGGCGCTTCCGGATCGCCGTGCAGGCGCGTTTGCGCCATGCTCTGCGCAGCTGATATGGGCGCCCTGGCGGAAGGGACGGGACCGAAGAAAGGCATGCCGCTCTGCGCCGCGGGGGAAGACGCTCTGGTAGCGGCAGAAGGTGCCGCGGCGCCAAGCCCCGGCGCTTGTTCCTTTTCGGCTGCGGGCCACGCCAGCCAGGCGACGGCGCCGCATGCGCCCGCGACAACAGCAATCTTCAAGTGCCTCATGGCTGGCCTCCGAGCGTGACTGCCATGGCTGCCTGCGCGCGCGCAACGGCAAACTCCTTGCGGGCGCGTTCCTGGGCGATGGCTTTGCGCGCCAGATAGCGCACGGTCTCGGATCCAGCCGGCTGGTAGCTCTCGACACGACGCTCGATCAGTACGATTTCCCACTGCGCCGCCTGGTCTGGCCCCACCGGCTCGCGGAACGGCCTTGATGGCGTGCCTTCGGGCTGCTGCAATACCAGGGCATCCAGCCACGCGGGATCAACAACCGCGCGTACCCAGCCCATGGCGCCACCACGGGCGGCGTCTGGCGCAATCGAATACGCGCGGGCGAGGGTGGCAAAGTCTTCGCCTTGCGCGGCGCGCGTGGCGATCGCATTAGCAAGGGCTTCGCCCGACACCCGGATATGACGCGCACGTACCCGGTCGACGCGCCGGAACTGTTCCTTGTTCGCCTTGTACCACGCGCGTATGTCGGCTTTGGTGACCCTTCTGCTTAGCGCGGCCTGGATCGGACTGATGTCTTCGGCACCCTCGGCAAGACCATACAAACCCATGGCCGCGCGTACATCGTCCTGGTCGGCGAGGGCGTGGCGCAGATCGGCCACCGCATCGCTGCCAAAACGTCGCTGTGCCCAGTCGAGCACGAGTAATCCGGCCACACGGGTGCGGGCCTGCTGGAGCATGAAATCGGTATCGCGCGCAAAGAATGCCATCCGCCCCTGTACGTTCTGGCGCTGCAAAATGTCCGCGACCGACAGCGACGCCGGGGGCTGACCCGGGAGCGCATAGGTAATCAGCCTTACGGCGGCAGCCAGCGCCCCCTGGGGGGAGTCAAGGGTGTAGCCAAGCTGCAGCTTGCCGGGCTTGCCGAACAGCCGTTCCAGCATCTGCGCATCCGGCTTGCTGCTGTCGATGACCACGCGGTCCAGCGTGCGCAGTACCGGTTCGAGATCGGACGCGTAGCTGCTGCGCAGGGCACTGCTCAATTGATCATCCAGTGCGACGTCGCGCGCGAAACCAACCCGTGCCGGCGGATGCAGGGTGGCGGGGCTGAAACGCGTACGAAGCCAGCGCGCGAAGGCGCGGTCGCCCGCCAGTTGCTCCAGCGGCTTTTCAACCGTGGCGGTGCGCGTAGCCACTTCCAGCGTCAGTGCATGGAACTGGCTGGCGTGCACGGTGCACGCGGCGAAACAGGCGGCAAGGCCGGCGAACCATTTCATATTGTCTTCCTGTTCGTTCAAGCCACCACCGCGACGCCATGGTCGGTGCGGTCGGTCAGTATTTCGAACGCCGCGCGGTGCTGGGTGTGGTAAGTGACCGGCGCCAGACCAGGACGGGTCACCGTGACACTGCAGGCGGCCAGTTTGGAATTGAGGCAGGTCTTCATGCCGCCAGGTGGATTGGCGTAGCCCAGGCCGACAAAGGCCGAGGGTGGGGCATGGATGCTGATTGCGATGTCAATCTCCGCGCTGCGTGCCTCGATCTCCCAGCGGAACAAGTCGAGCGTGGCACGGGTGCGCATGGCCTGGATCAGGCTGTTCAGGCAGTACTCCGTGGCGCCGATGCGCAGCACCACCAGTGTGAGTGCCGGTGTCCAGAGCGGCCCCAGTTTCAGGCGCGCGGTCGTGCATTCCAGGAAAACGTCGGGTGCCCCGTCGAAGCCGGCGACCTGGCCCCAGGCGTAGGTGTCGGTGTGGCGGCTGCCCCAGTTGTGGTTTTGGCTGCCGCGCCACTGCCTGATATCGAGCTGCGCGCCGTCGATCTGCAGCTGGCCCGAAAACACCGCGCCTGGGGCGCTGACGAGTGCCTTGGCACGGGGCAGGGCGCGCGCGTACATGAAGGGCGGCAGCAGCAGCAAGGGAGGCTGCGGGGTTGTAAATTCCAGCGTCCAGCCGATCTGGCCGGCGCTGCCGGCAAGGCGCGCACTGCTCAGCGACGAGGCGCCAATGACCAGTGACAGATTGCCGCTGGCGATGCTGCAGGCGGCAAGTGGAAACGCATCGCGCCGTGCAGTGATGCGCTGATGTTCGCCGTCGAATACCACAGCCCACACTTCGCCGACGGCATCCTGCGGCCGGTCCTGCGGACTGAAGAATGTGTAGCGGATCCAGAACGCCAGCGCGCGCTGCGGATGGTTGGCGCGCAGGAAGTAGCTTTCGTAGTGGCCCGCGCTGGCCCCGGGCTGGAAGCGGCAGCGATTCGCCTCGATAATGCCGTTCATGCGCGCAGCGGGCGAAACACTTCGCTGACCCGTTCCTTGAATGCCAGCGGCGAGTATCCAGTCCATCTGCGAAATGCGCGGCACATCGAGGACTGCTCATCGAACCCGATCTCGGCGCTCAGGTCGGCCAGCGCGACATCGCCGCGCATCAGCGTCAGAATGGCATGCTGGGCGCGGGCCGCGCTGACGATCTGGCGGAATGACGTGTGCTCCGTCTGAAGCGCACGCTGCATGGTGCGGCGTTCCATGCCCAGCATGGCGGCGACGGTCAGCTCGTCCGCTTCGGCCAGCGGCAGGGTCGTGTGCAGCAGCGTGCTCACTGAACGCGTCATGGTCATGGCATCGCCCGAAGCGGCCCTGGCGCAGTGATCGAGCCAGCTGCCGATGGATGCGTTGAGCAGATCGTCGGCAAAGCGGGGCCGCGCATCAAGCAGTTCGGCGGCGATGGTGACGCCGTAGCAGCAGGCCTCGAAGTGCACCGGGCACTCGAACACGCTGTCGTAGACCTGCATGGGTGCGATGCGGCGATGCCTGAACGAGACCTGCACCACGTCGACTTTCTCGCCCAGCAGATAGCGGCCGAACGATACCCAGCCGGACAGAATGCCTTCTATCACGGCCGCCGGCAGCGCTTGCACTGGCTGCCAGCTCAGGTGCACGCGCGCGCCGTGGCGGCGCACGGTGGCGTAGCCTAGCGTGCTGGTAATCGATTCAAGCTGGGTCAGATGGCGAATTGCTTCGCGTAGCGTGGGCGCCGTTGCCGCGGCAATGCCAAGCATGCCGAAGCCGGCGCCGCCCACGCGCGCGCCAAAGCGCAGACCCAGGGTCTGATCGTCGAGCTGGCGCGATGCCCCCGCCATTTTGCTCGCATACGACATGCCGCACAGGCGCGGTCCGGATGCGCGCGCATCTTTCGGCAAGCCCTGTTCGGATAAAAAGGCGCCGAGCGCATCGGCGTAAAGGCTCGACACGCTCGGCGTCAATGGCATGTATCGCATTCTCAGGCGGCCCACGGGAACAGGACTTTGGCGAGGTCGCCGAAGATCGTTTTCAGGAACAGGATCTTGACTACCAGATCCTCGTACCAGGGTGTGGCGATGGTCGAGAACGACCACGAGAAATCCCACAGCGTGGCCGGCTTCCACCACTCGAAGTGCAGTTCCGATGTCCAGTTATGCCCGTACAGCAGGTCCTGCACCGTGGGCTGCGCCTGGCCGATCGGCTGGAACAGGCCGTGCAGGGTCGTCATGTCGTCGAGCAGATCGAGCCCCGCGTTGTTGTAGACATGCTTGATTCCGACAAATTGCAGACCGGCCCCAGCGAAGCGGTAGGTCAGCAGCCTGCCCACGTCGTTCGGCGCGGGTGCCAGGATCTGCAGGGTGCCGTTGACGGTCCCCGATGGCAGACGGTCGACCCGCAATTCGCCGGTGACGGCGGCGGCATAGTTCTGATTGGCGCGCCAGGCGTCGATGTCGTTAATGACGATCTTGAAGTGCACGCTGACGTTGCGGTACTCGCCCTGGTAGTAAGCGTAGCCGTGCATTTCCTCGGTAAAGGCGAGACCGCGTGCCCAGACCAGCGCAGGCAGCAGCAGTATCCCGATCAGCAGCAGGTATTTTTTCATGATCTCTCCTCAGATGCGGTAATGGTCGGCGGCCCGTTCGGCCAGCGCGGCAATGGTGAGCAGGGGATTGGCGCCCAGCGAAGAAGGCGCCACCGAACCGTCGACCACCAGCAGCCCCGGATACACGGCCTGGCTGGCACCGTTCGGGTTGTAGACCTGGCCGTCGGCATTGACGACGCCGTCCTCGACCCGGTCCGCCATCGGGCAGCCGCCCAGTGGATGAACAGTGGTCATCACGCCGCCGAAGAGGGTGCTGGTGCGCGGGCTGTCAGCGTATTTGCCGCCCGAGCTTTGCGCGTGCGCGGCCATCTCGGCCCGCATGCGCGCCACAAAGGGTTCCTGCAGCAGGTTCGGCCAGACCACGCGGGCATTGCCGTTCGAATCGAGTTCCACCTTGCCGGAGGCGCTGTCGTGGCCAATTCCCAGATACACCATGCTGTGATCGAGCGCGCCGTCACTGCGGCGTGAAAGCGCGTCGCGCCCGATGCGCTGGGTGCCTGGGAAGTCGAAGCCGCCGCCGGCCGCCAGCGGCAGCGCCACCCGCATCGCGTCGACCAGTGCACTGGGAATGGCGGCGTCTTCAATCATGAAGCGCTGCTCGGGCGCGCGGCTACCGCCGCGATAGTCGGCTGCCGTGGTGATGGTGGGGCCGGTGCGTTTCTGACCGAACGGAGCCGCGCCGCCGCCAAAGCCCATGATGTTGGTCTGTACGCGGGTGTTGTAGGCCAGGCCGAGCAGATCGCCGTTGGTGGAGAAGCGGGTGCCCAGCGCGGGCGAGAGCGCCAGTCCGTGCCCGCGCGAGCGCAGCAGAATCTGCGTGCTGCCCAGGGCGCCGGCGGCGAGGATCACGCTGGCTGCGATGACCGTGCCGGCGACAGCGGCGCCGACAGCGGGCCGGCTGGTGTAATGCACGCGCCAGCGGCCATCGGCCATGCGCTCGACCCAGTCCACCTCGATGCGCGAGAATATCCGGGCACCGGCACTGCAGGCCAGCGGCAGGTAGTTCACATCGAGGCTGTTCTTGGCCCCGGTGCGGCAGCCGGCCACGCAATCGCCGCAGTGGGTGCACAGGTTCTGCCACACGCCCTGGGCGTTCTGTTGGCCGTTGTAGCGGCGCAGGTTGACGGCGATTGGCAGCGCACGCGCGGTGACCGACACGCCGGCGCGCTGGCGTGCCTTGGTGCTGGACATGTGAAACCAGTTCTTGCGCAAGGCGTCGTTTTCTTGCACGGTGTCGGCAGCGAGCATGGCACGCACGCGCGCTTCGTACGGGTCCATCGCGCCGCTGGCGTAAGCGGTCTGAATCGACTGCGGCCAGCGTCCGAAGATATCGCGGTCGGGTGCGATCACGACATTGGCGTTGATGAGGGAAGTGCCGCCGACGCCGCTGCCGCTCAGGACATCGACCGTGCCGCCGATGCGGTAATCGAACAGGCCTAGCGGCTTGCTGGCGGAGCGGAACTGGGCCAGCGTGTCGACCAGGCCGCTGGCGAAGTCAGTGGGCGCCCACTCCTTGCCACGTTCCAGGACCGCCAGCCTGCGTCCTGGCGCCAGCCGGGCCGCCATGACCGCACCCCCGTAACCGGAGCCGATCACGACCACGTCATAGTCGCTGGCCAGTTCGCTGGCCGGGCGGCTCAGCGGTGTGCGTGCCGGCAGCGTGGCTGCCTGTGCAATTCCAGAGGGCAGGGCGGCGCCGGCCATCAGGCCGCCCATCGCCGCCATGAACTGGCGCCGTTCCGTGCTGCTGCGTTTCGACATGGTCCGCTCCTGTTGTTAGCGAGAGGCCAATTTAAGGGAGGGTATGTATGTGGTCTTGTCCGAATGCGACAGGCAGATGCGCGTTCACGCCAAAAGTTGCTGCCTGGATTTTAATCAGTGCAACGAGGGCGTTCTCGGATGGAATCGGTAAGTCAGGTGTAACCGTTCACGCAGTCGCAGCAGGTTCCGCATCGATATAGCGCTGCACCAGGGTCAGGGCGGTGTCAGCGGCGAATCCTGCTGGCATGGCGCCTGGCGCGGCGCTGGCCAGCTGGAAGGCGCCTTCCATGAAGGCAAGCAAGGCCGCCGCCAGCGGGCGGGCCTGTGCTTGCTGCTTTCCTTGCGCGGCAAGACAGTCTGCGAGCAAGCGCTCAATCTCTGCGCCTTCCGCAAAGATCGCCTCTTGATAGACGGCGCGCACATCAGGCTGACGTACCGCCTCGGTGCCAATCACCACCCAGGCGGCAACAGCCGCGGGACTGGCGCCTTCACCGGTACCGAGGCGTGCGCGAATATACGCTTCCAGCCGTTGCGGCGGCGTTACCGCCGCGTCAGCCAAAGCGGCGAAGCGGGCGCGGCCCTGATCGGCGAGGGCTTTCACTAGAGCCAGCAGTATCTCGGCTTTGGTCTTGAAATGGTAATGCAGCAAACCTGGCGCCAGACCCGCCTGTTTGGCGATCAGCTGAATGGTCGCTTTTTCGTAGCCATGCTCCGCCATCGTGGCGAGCAGGGCGGCGACGATTTCTCCGCGACGGACTTCAGTGTTGGGCTTTCTGGCCATGATTGGCGATTAATTTGGTCGGATAACCAAATTATACTGGTTTGTCGGGCACGGATGCATTACGATGCGAATATTGGTTAATCAACCAAACAATTACGCGCACAGGTAAGCTGACCATGACCCGCACCTCTGGAACGACCCGCGCAGCAAGCCTGCTGGCATTTCTCACCTTACTAAACGTCCTCAACTTCGCAGACCGTTTTCTGCTGCAAGGCTTCGCGGTCGACATGACGGCCGACCTTCAGCTGAGCAAACTCGAATTCACCCTGCTAACCGGTTTCGTATTCACCGGCTTTTACACTTGCCTTGGCCTGGTGATGGGGGCACTGGCCGACCGCGTGCACCGTCCGCGCCTGATGGCAGCCGGCGTTGCCGTCTGGAGCGTGCTGACCGGTTTGACCGCGATCACCGGCAACTTCGCCCAACTGGCGGCGTGCCGCCTGTTTGTCGGCGTCGGCGAAGCGACGCTGACGCCCGCCGCGCTGGGGCTGCTGGGTGATGTGTGGCCCGCCCGGCGCCGCGCTTCGGTGTCCGGAACCTATTATTTGGGCGCACCAATCGGGATCGGACTCGCTTTCATTATTGCTGGCACGCTCGGCGCAGTGATCGGCTGGCGCCATTGCTTTATCGCCCTGGGCGTGCTCGGCGCGGCCTTATCGCTGCTGCTGCTGCTGGTGCGCGAGCCACGCGCTGCTGGCAGTGCAACACCTGCCGCCCCTGCGAGGTCGCTTGCCCATGTCCTGCAAGAGATCGCAGCTTGCCTGCGGGCCTCGCCCGCCCTGTGTCTGGTGGTCCTCGGCGGCGTCCTGGTGATCCATGCGCAGGGCGCGCTCGTCCTCGATCAATTGTGGCTGGTGCAGGAGCGTGGTTTTGGCAAGCAGCAGGCACAAAACGTCTCTGGCATCATGTTTCTGGTCGGCGGCGTGCTTGGCGCCCTGACCGGTGGCTACGCGAGCGATCTGATGGAAAGCCGCCGTGCCGGTGGTCGACTGCAGTTTCTGGTGCTGGTCTATCTGCTGGGGATTCCGGCCGCGTATTTCTTCCGCATTGCCGATCCGGCCAGCGTCCTGTTCCTGCCGGCGATGCTGGTGGGCAGCGTCATGCTGACCATCGGCTACGGCCCCATGTTTGCAATCGTGCAGGATCTGGTGCCAAACCGCCTGCGTTCAACAATGACGGCGTTCCTGATCCTGTGCATGACCCTGCTCGGTACATCGCCCGGAAATCTGCAGGTCGGCTGGCTGGCTGACATGTTCCAGGCGCAGGGCATAGCGCAACCGATCACACAGGCTGTGCTGGTGGGAATGCTGCCCTGGCTGGCCGCCATTCCATGTTTCCATTTCGCCGCGCGGCTGGTGCGGCGTGAGGTGGCAGCACCCTTTGCGCCCATCTGATACAAAAAATACTACTAGACGACTGGTCTATTCGATGCTAAAGTGCTTTCCATGAGCTCAAGCACCGCCACCGTTACCCCAGATGTTCGCGAGAATATCCTTGCCACTGGCCAGCGCATCATGGCCGGGAAGGGGTTTTCCGGTGTCGGGCTGAACGAAATTTTGACGGCGGCCGGGGTGCCGAAGGGTTCCTTTTACCACTACTTCGCCTCCAAAGAAGCATTCGGCGCTGCGCTGCTCGAGACCTATTTCGAGCAGTATCTGGCTGAGATGGACGCGATTTTGGGACAGCCGGGGCTGAGCGCGGCGCAGCGTTTGCTGAATTACTGGCAGAGCTGGCAGGCATCGCAGTCCTACCTGGATTGTCAGGGTAAATGTCTGGCGGTCAAACTGGGCGCGGAGGTGGCCGATTTGTCCGAGGCAATGCGCACTGCATTACGGCAGGGCACGGAAGGGATCGTGCACCGCCTGGCAGCTGCCATTCAGGACGGTGTGGTGGACGGTTCGCTTGCCGTTGATGGCGATCCGGAAACGGCGGCGCACAGCCTGTACCAACTTTGGCTTGGTGCCAGCGTCATGGTCAAGATTCATCGGGACGGCGCACCGTTCGCGTCGGCATTGTCGACCACGCGCCAGTTGCTGCACCTTCCCACGGCATAGGACGGGACGTTTTATTGCATTTCCTTTGAAATGCTTTTTTTTGCCGATGAACTAGACGACTAGTCTACTAATGGCGCAAGTTTGATCACACAGGAGAAACATAATGAAGATTCTGATGGTACTGACCTCGCATAGCGAACTGGGCAACACTGGCCGCAAAACCGGATTCTGGCTGGAAGAGCTGGCCGCGCCGTATTACGCCTTCAAGGATGCGGGCGCCGAGATCGTGCTGGCGTCACCCCTTGGCGGCCAGCCGCCGCTGGACCCGAAGAGCAACGAGCCTGCGTTCCAGACGGAGCTGACGCGCCGCTTCGAGCACGATGCGGCAGCAACGGCGCAACTGGCAGCCACGCTGCGCTTGGATGCGGTGTCGCAAGCCGACTTCGATACCGTGTTTTATCCGGGCGGGCACGGTCCCCTGTGGGACCTGGCGGAAGACCGCCACTCGATCGCGCTGATCGAAGCCTTCATCGCGGCCAACAAGCCGGTGGCGCTGGTCTGCCACGCACCGGGCGTGCTGCGCCGCGTGAAAAACGCTGCGGGCCGGCCGCTGGTCGAGGGGAAGAAAGTCACCGGCTTCACCAACACCGAAGAAGCCGGCGTGGGACTGACCGACGTGGTGCCTTTCCTGGTCGAGGATGAACTCAAGGCGCTCGGCGGTGTCTATTCAAAAGGCGATGACTGGGGTTCGTACGTGGTCAGTGATCGCTTGCTGATCACGGGCCAGAATCCGGCTTCGTCCGCTGCCGCTGCCACGGTGCTGCTCAAGCAACTTGGCTGAGCGCTGCTGCGTCGACGGTGATGGTGGTCGGGGTGAGAGGATTCGAACCTCCGGCCTCTGCGTCCCGAACGCAGCGCTCTACCAGGCTGAGCCACACCCCGACGAATGCAGTCCTTGCTTAGAACTTTAACGTGGCGCGCTGGTTCCTGCCACCTGTGACAATGCAGGGCTAGACGCGGTGGCAGGCATGTGCCAGCAGCAGAAACAACAAAGCCCCATTGCTGGGGCTTTGTTTGTTAGCGTGCGCTGCGCTTAGTGGTTGCGGTCCACCGCGAATTTGCACAGCTGCAGCAGGCTGTCTTTGTAGACGCTCTCCGGCAGGCTGGCCACGGCGTCAGCCGCGCGGCGCGCTGCCGTTTCCGCTTCACGCCGCGTGTAGTCAAGCGCGCCGCTGCTGGTCACGGCGGCCAGAATGGCGTCGAAATGCTGCTCGTCGCCTTGTTCGATGCAGTTGCGCACCAGCTCGCGCTGCTCGGGCGTGCCGTTTTCCATCAGCCAGATCAGGGGCAGGGTCGGCTTGCCTTCGCGCAGGTCGTCGCCCACGTTCTTGCCGATTTCAGCGGCGTCGCCCGCGTAATCGAGCACATCGTCGATCAGCTGGAAGGCGGTGCCCAGCGAGCGGCCGTATTCGCCAGCCGCAGCAATTTGCGTATCGTTCGCACCGGAGATCAGGGCGCCCAGTTCGGCGGCCGCTTCGAACAGTTTGGCGGTTTTCGAGCGGATCACTTTCAGGTAGCTGTCCTGGCTCACGTCCGGGTCGTGCATGTTGAGCAGTTGCAGGACTTCGCCTTCGGCGATCACGTTGGTGGCGTCCGACAGGATCTGCATGACGCGCATGTTGTTCAGGCCCACCATCATCTGAAACGAACGCGAGTACAAAAAGTCGCCCACCAGTACCGAAGCGGCGTTGCCGAACAGCGCATTGGCGGTCTGGCGGCCACGGCGCATCGATGATTCGTCCACCACGTCATCATGCAGCAAGGTAGCGGTGTGAATGAATTCGACCACCGCAGCGAGCTCGTGGTGCGCCGTTCCCTTGTAGTTGTAGGCATTGGCGACGAGCAGCACCAGAACCGGGCGAATACGCTTGCCACCGGCACTGATGATGTATTCCGCGATCTGGTTCACGAGGCTGACCTCGGAATGCAAACGTGTGCGGATCACCGCGTTGACCGCATCCATGTCCTGGGCGATCGAGTGGGCAATATTATTTTGTGGTGCTTGAAGGGTGGCGGCGGACAAGGCAAACCTGCTATAGACGTTAGGTGCGGGGATTATACGACAAGCACTGGGGCGCTGCCGGGTTTGCCCAAGCTGGCGCAGCAAATCGTTGCAACTTTAAAATCATTTTGGTCGACTTTCGCGTTGATTCCTTGACATTGCTGTTCCCTGTGGCAAATTACTAATCAGTGAGGCTTTTTCGGAGCAAGGTGATGATCGGGTATGCCGGACAGTGGCTGGCAAGCGCGGGCCTGGCGCTCGCGCTGCTGCCTGCCTGCGCCTGCGCGGGCAAGTGCAGCAAGCCGATCACGGTGGCGACGGGGCAGTGGGAGCCTTACAGCTACTATGATGCACAGGGCCATTTCACCGGCATCGATGCCGAAATGGTGCGCGCGATCTTCCGCGAAGCGGGCTGTGATCTCGTCGAGCTCGCTTCGATGCCCGCCAGCCGTAATCTGACCCTGTTCTTTCGCGATGAAATCGACTTGATGACGGGCGCCTCGCGCACGCCGGAGCGCCTCAAGCATGCCCGCTTCAGTCTGCCGTACCGCGACGAAACCGTCGGCCTGTTCTTCATCGCGGGAGCGGGCAACGAGCGCTTTGGCGCACTGCGCAACTTCGACCAGGTGCTGGCCCAGCCGAAGTTGTCGCTGCTGGCGCCCCGGGTCGGCTATTACGGCCCGCTGTACGAGGCGAGCACTGCCCGGCTGCTGGCGGCCAAGCGCTTGTCCCAATTTATCGATTTTTCGCAGGGAATGCGCATGCTGGCGGCCGGGCGCGCCACCTTCATGCTGGGCGATGCCTCCGGGGTCGAACATGCGGCCGCGCGCCTGGGGGTGAAAGTGCAGCCCCTGCCGTTCTGGCTGCTACAATCGAAGGTGCATCTGATGTTTTCCCGCGCCACCGTCCAGGAAAGCGATGTGCGCCGTATTAACGCCGCCATCGGGCGCCTGCAAAAGCGCGGCGCATTCGAGCAGATCCGCGGCCACTACGGTGGCATGTAGTCAAGTTGTCGACATACCACGAACCCGGCGGTCTGTGCATCCCTTTTGACCAAAAAATTCATTCCGTGTATAATCTGCGGTTCCCCCGGCTCCGGCCAGGGAAATCTATTAACATTTGATGAGGTTTCATATCATGTACGCGGTCATAAAAACCGGTGGCAAACAATACAAAGTTGTCGCTGGCGAAAAACTTAAAGTAGAACAGATACCGGCAGACATTGGTTCCGAAATCACCATCGATCAAGTACTCGCAGTAGGCGCGGGCGACACCATTAAATTTGGTGCGCCATTGGTCGAAGGTGCAAAGGTTCTGGTAACTGTTGTGGCACACGGTCGTCACGATAAAGTGAAGATTTTCAAGATGCGTCGTCGTAAGCACTACCAGAAGCACCAAGGCCATCGTCAGAATTTCACTGAAATCCAAATCGTATCGATCAACGGCTAATTGCTGTTTGCCCGGTTTAAACCAGCTATCTAGGAGCATTAAATGGCACACAAAAAAGGCGGCGGCACAACGCGAAATGGCCGCGATTCAGAATCAAAGCGTCTTGGCGTTAAAGTGTACGGTGGTCAGACCATCAATGCCGGCGGCATCATCATCCGTCAGCGTGGCACCCCAGTGCGCGCAGGCGAAAACGTCGGCACCGGCAAGGATCACACCTTGTTCGCGCTGGTCGACGGCAAAGTCAAGTTCGTAGTCAAAGGTGTGGGCTCGAAGCAGTTCGTCACCGTTGTGCCGAACGAAGCTGTAGCAGCTTAAGCATTACCCGCGCTGTCATGGCGCGCATCTTGTAAGGCGCAAGCCTTCAATCGAAAGGCTCTGCCCACGGTAGAGCCTTTTTAGTTTTATGGCGGCAAAAATATGAAGTTTATCGACGAAGCAAAAATCGAAGTCATCGCTGGCGACGGCGGCAATGGCTGCGCATCGTTCTGTCGCGAGAAGTTCCGCCCGTTTGGCGGTCCTGACGGTGGCGACGGCGGCAAGGGCGCCTCGATCTGGGCAGTGGCTGACCGCAACATCAACACGCTGGTGGATTTCCGCTATTCCAAAATGCACAAGGGCAAAGACGGCGAACCTGGCCGCGGTGCTGACTGCTATGGCAAGGGCGCGGAAGACATTTACATGCGTATGCCGGTCGGCACGCTGATCGTCGATAACAACAACGGCGAAATCATCGCCGACCTGACCGAACATGGCCAGACCGAACTGCTGGCCAAGGGCGGCGAGGGCGGCTGGGGCAATATCCACTTCAAGTCGTCGACCAACCGCGCCCCGCGTCAAAAGACCGAGGGCAAAGAGGGCGAACGGCGCGAGCTGCGTCTGGAACTGAAGGTACTGGCCGATGTGGGCCTGCTGGGCATGCCGAACGCCGGCAAGTCGACCTTCATTACCGCCGTCTCGAACGCCAAGCCGAAGATCGCCGACTATCCATTTACCACCCTGCACCCGAACCTGGGTGTGGTGCGCGTCTCGCACGAGAAGAGCTTTGTGATCGCCGACATTCCCGGCTTGATCGAAGGCGCTTCCGAAGGCGCCGGCCTGGGCCACCAGTTCCTGCGTCACTTGCAGCGTACCGGCCTGCTGCTGCACATTGTCGACCTGGCGCCGTTTGAAACCAACGTCGATCCGGTCAAGGAAGCCAAGGCGCTGGTCAAGGAACTGCAAAAGTACGACGAAGCGCTGGTCGACAAGCCACGTTGGCTGGTCCTGAACAAGCTCGATGTGGTGCCGGAAGATGATCGCAAGAAGATCGTCAAGGACTTCATCAAGCGCATGGCCTGGAAAGGCCCTGTGTTCGAGATCTCCGCGCTGAACCACGACGGCTGCCAGGAACTGGTCAATGCGATCTACCTGCACCTGGAAGCGAAGCGTCACAGCGAGCACCGCGCCGAAGAGACCCAGATGACCGAAGAAGCACGCGGCATCTCGTCGATCGATCCGGACGATCCACGCTTCAAGATCCTTGATTAAGCTGCCGCTGGCCTTGCAGTCCCGGCTTGGCCAGCGCGCTGCGCTGCTCAAGCTGATCGCGCTCGCCATGAGCCTGTCCGCGTTTGCGGCCATGGTCGATCCGGACCGCGTGGCCACCAGTTTTGGTATGTTATTAGCAGGCGTGAACGGCTACAGCCAGTTCTTCGCCATGTACGTCGGCATCAGGCTCGCTACCGCGGGCCTGGCGCTTCTGGCAGCACAGCATGGCGACCAGCCGGTGCTCGGCGATATCACAGCATTGTTCATCCTGGCGCAGCCGGCCGGCCGCCTGATCGCGGCCTTCGCCATTGGCCTGCCCCAGGGATATTTGTTAGTCGTATGCGGGCTCGAACTGGCTGGCGGCTTAGTGCTGTTTGCCTTGCGCCCGCGCTGATCCTAGAGCGCCGATGAAATCCGTCATACAAACAGCACAACGCATCATCATCAAAGTCGGATCCTCGCTTGTCACCAACGACGGGCGCGGTCTCGATCACAACGCGATTGCCCGCTGGGCTGCCCAGATCGCCGCCTTGCGCGCGCTGGGCAAGCAGGTGGTGCTGGTCAGCTCCGGCGCCATTGCCGAAGGCATGCTGCGCCTGGGCTTTGAGAAGCGTCCCACCGACATCCATGAATTGCAGGCTTGCGCCGCCGTCGGGCAAATGGGCCTGGCGCAAATCTATGAAACCAGCTTTCGCGCGCACGGCCTGGGCACCGCCCAGGTGCTGCTCACGCACGCCGACCTGGCCGACCGCGAACGCTATCTGAATGCGCGCTCCACGCTCACTACCTTGCTGCGCCTGGGCGTGGTCCCGATCATCAACGAGAACGATACCGTCGTCACCGACGAGATCAAGTTCGGCGACAACGATACCCTGGGCGCCCTGGTGGCCAACCTGATCGAGGCGGACGCGCTGGTGATCCTGACCGACCAGCACGGCCTGTTCAGCGCCGACCCGCGCAAGGACCCGGCGGCCGTGCTGATCGCCGAAGGCAAGGCCGGCGACCCGGCGCTGGAAGCCATGGCAGGCGGGGCCGGCAGCAGTATCGGGCGTGGCGGCATGCTCACCAAGATCCTCGCGGCCAAACGCGCTGCCGGTTCCGGCGCGCACACCATCATCGCCTGGGGCCGGGACAGCGACGTGCTGACCCGCCTGGCTGCGGGCGAGGCGATCGGCACCGAGCTGGTGGCTGAAACCGGGCGGATGACCGCCCGCAAACAGTGGATGACCGATCATCTGCACACGGCAGGGCGCTTGACGCTTGATGCGGGGGCGGTGCAAAAGCTGACGCGCGAAGGCAAGTC
>DASWMN010000200.1:0-3857 GCA_036399735.1 Telluria sp.
GCAATGCCAGTCTCGCCGACGGCCGCCGCCAGGTCGACATCGCCATCGAGCATGGCCGCATCGCCGCGCTCGGCCCGCAGTTGGCCGTCGCCGGCGCGCGCGAAATCGACGCCGGCGGCGACCTGGCGACGCCGCCCTTCGTCGACGCCCACTTCCACATGGACGCCACGCTCAGCTACGGCCTGCCGCGGGTAAACCTGAGCGGCACCCTGCTCGAAGGCATCAGCTTGTGGGGCGAACTGAAACCCGGCCTGACCCAGGATGCACTCATCGAGCGCGCCATGCAGTACTGCGACTGGGCCGTGGCGCGCGGCCTGCTGGCAATCCGCTCGCATGTCGATATCTGCGACGACCGCCTGCTGGCCGTCGAGGCGCTGCTGGAAGTGCGGCGCCGGGTGGCGCCTTACCTTGAACTGCAGCTGGTCGCGTTCCCGCAGGATGGCATCCTGCGCAGCCCGACCGCGCTGGCCAATCTGAAGCGCGCCATCGACATGGGTGTCGACGTGGTCGGCGGGATTCCCCATTTCGAACGCACCATGGCCGAAGGCGCCGCCTCGGTGCGCCTGCTGTGCGAATTCGCGGCCGAACGGGGCCTGCGGGTGGACATGCATTGCGACGAATCGGACGACCCGCTCTCGCGCCACATCGAAACGCTGGCCTATGAAACCCAGCGCCTTGGCCTGCAGGGCAGGGTGGCGGGATCGCACCTGACATCGATGCACTCGATGGATAACTACTATGTCAGCAAGCTGCTGCCGTTGATTGCCGAATCGGGCGTGGCGGCGATTGCCAACCCGCTTATTAACATCACCCTGCAGGGCCGCCACGACAGCTACCCCAAGCGGCGCGGCATGACGCGGGTGCCGGAGCTGATGGCCGCCGGTGTCGATGTCGCCTTTGGCCACGACTGCGTGATGGACCCGTGGTACGGCCTCGGTTCAGGCGACATGCTGGAAGTGGCCCATATGGGTTTGCACGTGGCGCAGATGACGGGGCAGGAAGCGATGCACCGCTGCTTCCTGGCGGTGACGGAGACACCGGCCCGCATTCTGGGACTCGACGGCTACGGCATTGCGCCGGGCTGCCATGCCGACCTGGTGCTGCTGGACGCGGGCAGCACGGTCGAGGCGATCCGCCTGCGCGCGGCGCGCCGCGTGGTGATTCGGCGCGGACAGGTGGTCAGCGAAGCGCCGCGGGCGCGGGCCAGCCTGCAGCTGCCGGGCCGCCCGGCCAGCACGGCTTTCCGGCTGGAGCGCTAGGCCATGCGGATTCTCGAGACCGCACGCCTGCTGCTGCGCACCATCGAAGAAAAGGACGCGCCCTTTTACTTCAACCTGGTCAACAGCGCGCCTTTCATGGCCAATATCGGCGACAAGGGCGTGCGCAACCTGGCCGACGCGCGCGCGGGCATTGCCAGCGGGCCGGTCGCCATGCAGGCGGCGCGCGGCCATTCGCTGTATCTGGTCGAGCTCAAGGCAAGCGGGGTGGCGATCGGTATGTCGGGCTTGATCAAGCGCGATGCGCTGGACGATGTCGACCTTGGCTACGCTTTTTTGCCGCCGTATTTTGGCCAGGGCTATGGCTACGAGGCTGCTGTGGCGGTGCGCGATCATGCGCGGGCCGTGCTCGGCATGCGGCGGCTGGTGGCGATTACTTCGCCCGAGAATGCCGCTTCAAACGGATTGTTGGAGAAAATCGGTATGCGATTCGATAAAATAGTCCACCTGACGCCCGAGGACAGCGGAACCCGGCTCTACGTGATGAACCTTGGCGCGACAGACTGAACACAAATCAATGTATTGCTTGGCTTTTCGCGCGCCCCGGTTCATGATGAAATAGATTCCCATCTGGTAATTTTCGATGTTGATTTTTCATGCCTAGGAGTAATGAAAATGTCACTGTCCAATTTGAAAATTGCGGTCCGGCTCACCGTCCTCGGTCTTTTTTTCCTTGCAGCGTTGCTGATTGTCGGCGTTGGCGGATGGCGGGCACTGGTATCCACCAATGCCAGCAGTGAAATCGCGATGCGCCAGTCGGCCATGCTGACCGAGGCAGTTGACACCGCGCGCAGCGCGCAGGTTGAATTCAAGATCCAGGTGCAGGAATGGAAAAACATCCTGCTGCGCGGCGGCGACCCGGCCCAGCTTGAAAAATACACAGCCGAATTCAAAAAAAGCGGCGAAGCCACCAACGGCGAGCTGAAAAAGGTCAACGCCATTCTGGCCAAGCTCAATCTGGCCACGCCGCTGGTCGACGAAGCGATCAGGGCGCACGATGATCTGGGCAAGAGCTATCTGGGCGCGCTGGAGAAGTACGAGAGTGCAAATGCCGACAGCGCCAAAACCGTGGACGCGCTGGTCAAGGGCATGGATCGGGAGCCCACCAAAAAAATCGACAGCATCGTCGACTACATCAGCAAGCAGTCGCACGACCTGGCCGCGCGCATGAACACGGAGCGGGTTGAAAACGAAAGCAAAACCACCTACCAGCTGTTCGGCATTCTGCTGGTGACGGTGGTGGTGGGCGCGCTGATCATGGTCTGGCTGGTGCGCAGCATTACCCAGCCGCTGAACGAGGCAGTCGATATCGCCCGCGTGGTTGCCAGCGGCGATCTGTCGACCCAGATCAACGTCAGGGGCACCGATGAAATCGGCGTCTTGCTCAAATCGCTCAAGGACATGCACGACAACCTGGCCGACGTGGTGGGCAAGGTGCGCGCCGGGACCGATGCGATCGCGCTTGCGTCTGCCGAAATCGCACAAGGCAATAACGACCTGTCGGCACGCACCGAGGAGCAGGCCAGTTCACTCGAAGAGACGGCCGCCTCGATGGAAGAACTGACCGTGACCGTCAAACGCAATGGGGACAGCGCCAACCAGGCCAGCGAGCTGGCCGGCGACGCGTCCGGCGTGGCGGTACGTGGCGGCGACGCGGTGGCCCAGGTGATTCACACCATGGGCTCGATCAACGAGTCGTCACGCAAGATCGTCGACATCATCGGCGTGATCGACAGCATTGCGTTCCAGACCAATATTCTGGCGCTTAACGCCGCTGTGGAAGCGGCCCGTGCGGGGGAGCAGGGACGCGGTTTTGCCGTGGTGGCATCCGAAGTACGCAACCTGGCGCAGCGCTCGGCCGCGGCGGCCAAGGAAATCAAGGAGCTCATTGGCGACTCGGTCGACAAGGTCGAAACCGGGAGTCGGCTGGTGGGGCAGGCCGGTACCACGATGGACGAGGTGGTGAGCAGTGTGAAACGCGTGACTGCCATCATCGCGGAAATCGCGGTCGCCAGCGGCGAGCAGAACGAAGGGATCGGGCAGATCAACGAAGCCGTGGTTCAGATGGACGCGGTGACCCAGCAGAACGCAGCCTTGGTCGAGCAGGCCGCTGCCGCTGCGGAAGCGATGCAGCAGCAGGCCATCAGTCTGGCCCAGGCGGTCAGTGTCTTCAAGATCAACGAGAGCCACGTTGTGGCCGCGCCTGCGCCGCGGGCCGCCGCGCACAAGCGCCCACCGGTGCGGTCCGTGAAAGTCGCGCCGCGGCTGGTCAGCAGCCGGCCGTCTTCGAAGGCGGTGGCGGCGGGCGACGAGGACTTTGAAGAGTTTTAAGCGTCACTGCCTGGTGCTACCCCAGGGGAAGAACCAGCTCAACGGCTTTACAACGCGGGCAGCCCACGATTTTTCGTTGTGGCTGCCGCGTTCATCGACATATAGCAGCAAGTCTTCATCCTTGACGTAGCCTTGTTTGAGCATCGCGTCGTGCATCAGCAGGGTGTCGTCCAGACCATCGTTGTCGCCACCGGCGTCCAGATAGAATTTGACGGCGACTTTGGGCGCCGGCGTATTGATCAATTGGCG
>DASWMN010000201.1:0-10447 GCA_036399735.1 Telluria sp.
GCTCCGGCATGAGCTGTCGGCGGGGCGCGGCTCGAGCATCGGCCCCAACGAGCACTGGCTGAGCCGGCTGCCGGCCGCCATGAAAACGCCGAAACAACGCACCCGCCTCGTCAAGACCCTGCGCGCCGCCCGCGCATTCGCGCTCAGGGAAGCACCGCACCATTCTTTTGCACCGTAGCGTCACATCTCAAGCAAGTCCTGTTGGTCCACTTACCAAGCGAGGTTGCCATGATCCGTTCTGCGCTGGTCCTGCTGTTCTCTGCAAGTGCTGTTCTGCCCTGTCTGTCGTGTGCCGCTGCGCCGCCGGCCGACGCCAACCCGCTGATCGAGCGCGCCAAATTCTTCGGCAACCCGACCCGCACCGCCGGGCGGCGGGCGAACTCGCCTGCGCCCCGACGGCAAGTGGCTGTCGTGGATCGCGCCGCGCGATGGCGTGCTCAATGTATGGGTAGCGCCACTGGACAAACCCAACAGCGGGCGCCCGCTGACCGCGGAACAGAACCGCCCGATCCGCAACGCCTTCTGGTCGCCCGATTCGAAGTCGCTCCTGTTCATCAATGACAAGGGCGGCGACGAAAACTACCTGCTGTACGGTGTGAACGTCTACACCGGCGTGCAGGCCAGCCTGACACCGTTCGAAAAGACCCGGGTCCAGCTGGTCAAGGTGGGCCGCAACGTCAAGGACCGCATTCTGATCGGCGTGAATAACCGCGACCCCAAATGGCATGATGTGCACAGCCTGGACCTGGCAACAGGCAAACTGACGCTGGTGCAGCAGAACGACGGCTGGGCCGATTTCGTTGCCGACGATGACCTGAAGCTGCGCATGGCAGCCAAGTCGCGCGACGACGGCGGCACCGACTATTACCGCTGGGCCGACGGCAAAGCCGATCCGGCGCCCGCCATCCAGGTCGCGCTGGACGATTCCCTGACCACCAACCCGCTTGGTTTCACCGCCATGGCAAGCAGCTGTACTGGACCGATTCGCGCGGGCGCGACACGGCCACGCTGGTCAGCCAGGATATGGCCAGCGGCACATTCAGCGTACTGGCCCAGGACGCACGCGCCGACATCGGGGCCGCCATGTACGACCCGAAAACGGGACGGGTCCAGTCCTACCAGCTTCAATACCTGCGGCGGGAGCAGATCGCGCTCGACCCGGCCGTCAAGGGCGACCTGGCTTACCTCAAGCGCGCCGCCAAAGGCGACTTCGAGATCGTTTCGCGCAGCGACGCCGACGACAAATGGATCGTCGCCATCGACCGCGTGACCACACCGTTCTCGTTCTGGCTTTACGAACGCAAGGGCAAACGCCTGTCAAAGCTGTTCGTGGCGCGGCCCGAACTGGAAGGCGCGCCGCTGGTGGCAATGCAGGACAACGAAATAAAAACGCGCGACGGCATGACACTGGTGTCCTACCTGTCGCTGCCCAAAGGCGCCAAAGGCCCGGTGCCGATGGTGCTGTTTGTGCACGGCGGCCCGTGGGCGCGCGACTACTATGGCTACCACAGCTACCACCAGTGGCTGGCCAACCGCGGCTATGCGGTGCTGTCGGTGAACTTCCGCGGCTCCACCGGCTTCGGCAAAAAAAATTCATCTCGGCCGGCGACCTGCAATGGGGCCGCAAGATGCATGAGGACCTGCTCGACGCCGTCAACTGGGCCGTGGCGAAAGGCGTGACCAGCCCCGACAAAGTGGCCATCATGGGCGGCTCCTACGGTGGCTACGCCACCCTGGCCGGGCTGGCATTCACCCCCGAGACCTTCGCCTGCGGCGTCGACATCGTCGGCCCGTCCAACCTGTTCACGCTGCTCGAAACCATTCCGCCCTACTGGGAAGCGTTCAAGCAGCAGTTCTACAAGCGCATGGGCGCCCCCACCACCGACGCCGGCCGCGCCATCCTGAAGGAACGTTCGCCGCTGTACTCGGCCGACAAGATCGTGCGTCCGCTGCTGATCGGCCAGGGCGCCAATGATCCGCGCGTGAATGTGCGCGAATCGGATCAGATTGTCGAATCGATGCGCGCCAAGAGCATCCCGGTGATGTATGTGCTGTTCCCCGACGAAGGCCATGGCTTTGCGCGGCCGGTCAATAACATCGCCTTCCAGGCCGTGGCGGAAAACTTCCTGTCACGCTGCCTGGGTGGCCGGGCCGAGCCGATCGGGGCCGCCCTGAAAACATCGACCGCCCAGGTCAGGCACGGGGCCGAATTTGCACCGGGACTGCAGCAGGCAATGGAATTGAAGTAGAGCAATAGAAAAATTGATGCGCGGCAATGTTCGAGGTCATCCATATGTAAGAATCTGTGACAAATGACCTCGAATTCCCGGAAAAACAACGTTGCATGTATTGTATTTTTCACCACTACTGTAGAATTGCCAATTCGCAATTAGGAGGTCCCGGTGGACGACGAAGAAATTGGCTGGCTGGTAGAACGACTTGAAACAGAGTCCGCCAACGCGCCGCGGGCCTTCCGCACCAAAGTACTGCTGCTGAGCTGTGTAGCCTACGTTGTGCTATTCGGCGCAATCGGCCTGGTGACCCTGATTCTGGGCTTTGCCGTCACTCACTTCGCGCACGCCGGCATGAGCCGCACGGTATTTTTGGCCGGTATGTTCGGCCTGCTGCTGTTGCCGGTTGCGTATATTCTGCTGCGCGAAATGCTCACGCCGCTGTCAACGCCAGCCGGGCGCGCCGTCACGCGTTCCGAAGCGCCGGTGCTGTTCAAGATGCTCGACAAGATGCAGACCAAGCTCAAAGGTCCGCGCATCGACTGGGTCCTGATCGATACCGAGTACAACGCTGCCATCGCCCAGCTGCCGCGCTGGGGCCTGATCGGACCGAACACCAATTACCTGACGCTGGGCCTGCCGTTCATGTTCGGCCAGAGCACCACTGAAGTGATGGCCAGCGTGGCGCGTGAATATGCACACCTGGCGGCGGCGCACGGCAAGGTGCGGGCCTGGATTTATCGCCAGCGCCGCACCATGCGCGCCGTGCACGAACGCCTGGAAGCGGACGAAAGCGCCACCCTGGTCCACACGACCCTGGTGCGCCTGCTCGGTTCCTTCATGCCTTACTTTAATGCCTACACCTTCGTGCTGTCGCGCCAGGATGAATTCTCGGCCGACCGCGCCGCCGGCCGCGTGGCCGGCAAGGATGTGACCGCCGCCGCGCTGGTGCGCAGCAACCTGCTCTCGAGCTGGTTCCACACGAATTTCTGGTCCACCCTGCACGCCCAGGCCGACACCCGCGAGCGGCCCGTGTTCATGCCCTATCAGTCGATGGGCACGGCGTTCCGCATGAGCCACGAAGAATGGTCGACCAAGCCGCGCCTGAAGGCGGCATGGGAAGAAAAATCCGGCGTCACCGATACCCATCCCTGCCTGCGCGAGCGGGTCGAGGCACTGGGCCAGAAGCCGGTGCTGCCGGAAGCGCTGGAAAAAAGCGCCGCCGCGACCCTGCTGGGCCGCCTGGCCGAGCACCTGGCCAACGAATTCGACCAGGCCTGGTGGAACGCGGAAAAGAAGGACTGGGCCGAGCGCCACCGTTACGTCAAGCGTGCCCACGCCCGTCTCGAAGCGCTGCGCTTCGTGCCGCTCAATACCCTGTCGCTGGTGGACCTGCAGGAGCTGGCGCGCCTGAAAGCCGAGTTCGAAACCGCGGCCGAAGCCAAGCCGGTGCTCGAGTATCTGCTGCGCCAGCCGGGCGGGCCGTTCCCGCGTGCCGCGTTCAGCCTCGGCTGCATTCTGCTGGACGAAGGCGACCAGCGCGGCCTGCAGTATCTGACCATCGCCGCGCGCAACAACCGCCACCTGACCAACGACGCGCTGCACGCCGGCTACACCTTCCTGCGCGCGCGCAACGACGATCGTCAGGCCCAGCAATGGTGCGACGAAGTGGTTGAACGCCTGGCCGCCTGATAGCGGCCGGTAAAAGCGGCCCCGTTTTACCTTGTACCACCGTTTGCGATAAATGCAATACTGACGTTTTCCAAACAAAGGACCGTCGATGAAACGTCTGCAAATTCTCTTCCTGCTGGTGCTCGCCATCGTCACCCTGGTGCTGACCGGATGCAGCGCGCGCACACCGGCCGCGGCCCACCAGAGCGCGCCGGTCGCAGTGGCCGCCGCTGGCGCCGGCGCAGCATCGGCCGGCGACCAGGTCGTCCACTAAGCGCGTCTGCTTACTGCGCCGTCAACTGCCACCAGTTGATGTTCCATCCCCCGACCTTGCTGTAAATCGTCAGGTCCTGCTGGCCCGCGTTCAGGTACACCGACGCGGTAGCGGTCTGCCAGTTCTGCCATCCGCCCGTGTTGGGCACAGTGACCGTGACCAGATCGGCGCTGTTGCGGCTGAGCGCGAACTGCCCGCCCGTATACGGGCTCGCCAGGCGGAACTGCAGGTTGTACCAGCCGGTTTTGGGCACGTTGACGGAATAGCTCATCCAGTCATTGTTATCGACGTTGCCGACATTGAAACCGCCGCCCGCGTCGGTGGTGGTCTCCATGCGCATGCCCTTGTGGTAGGCGAACATCTCGGCCTCGATGCGCGCGCCCACGGCCGGCTTCCAGTTCATCCAGTACGCGACGCTTTCATTGCGCACCAGTGCCTGCGACGCGAACGAGCGGAAGAAGCTCTCGATCTGGGCGCTGGACGCGCGGCTCACATCGATCGAGCCCATCGCCCCGCCGTTGCTGCTGTTGGTGACCATGCCCCAGCCCCAGCTGCTGGTATCGCCGTTCGAGCCCGGATAGCTGACCGTCTTGTAGGCCCAGCTGGTGCCGGCCCAGCCATACTGATTGTAGATGTCGTAGGTCTTGCGCGTGACCTGGCCGGCATACGCGCCCGTCAGCGCCCAGGGCTGGAATTCGCCGATGATGAACGGCGTGTTCAAGCCCGTGACACGCGCATTCCAGTCGCACGATTCGCCGCTGCCGCTGGCATTACAGTGCAGCCAGTTGGCGTGCACATTGGCTTGCGCCTGCGCGCCCTGCACCTCGTTCCAGCCCCACAGGCCAGGATAGAAGTGCATGCCGAGCGCCACGTTGGACAGGCCGCGCGTGTTCGGATTGCCGTAAGCGTCGATGCCGCTGTTATGCCCCGGCAGGATGATCACATGCTCCGGATCCTTGGCGCGCACCACGTTGAACAGTTCATACGCGAAGGCCGCCATGGTGCCGGCGTCGGTGCCCCATGGCTCGTTGAGCAGGTCGTAAGCGGCGACGGCGGTGCGGCCGCGATAGCGCGACGCCACCATGTCCCACAGCCACTTGGTGCGGTCGCGGTAGGTATTGTTGGTCCACATCTGCGCGGCGCCCACGCAGCCGTCGTGCTGCTCGCCGGCGCCAGCCTGGCCGCCGACGGCGCCGTGCAGGTCGAGGATCACGTACATGCCGCGTTTTTCCGCCTCGTTGATGGCAAAGTCCAGGTGCTTCCACGCGTCCGCACGCAAGGTGTAGGGCCGGGTTTCATCCTCGATCAGCGCGTAGTTGAACGGCACCCGCACCACGTTCATGCCCATGCTCTTGATCAGATCGAAGTCGCGCGCGGTGATCCAGCTGTCGCGGAAGGCGCCCATCAGGCGCTCCTTCTCGGGCTGGCCGAAGCGGGCGCTCAAAGTGCTCTCGAGCGTGCACTGATCGTTGATCACACCGCTGCTGTTGGACATATTCTGGTTCATCATCCAGAACTCGAGCTGCAGCCAGTTACCCAGATTGACGCCACGCAGATCGACCCGCTTGCCGGCCGTATCGACCCAGAACGCGCCGTTCTGGCGGATGCCCGGCAACGCGGTGCCAGCGCCCTCGGCGCTGAACGCGATCCAGTTCAGATTGAAGCCGCCGCCCTTGGCGTACACCGCCAGTTGCTGCGCGCCCGCGTTCAGATACACGCGCGAGCTGAGCGTGGTCCAGTTCTGCCAGCCGCCGGTGTTGGGCACGGCCGCGACCGCGCTGATATCCCTGGCGTTTTGCGACAGCACGATCTGGCCGCTGGTGCCGGGCGAGGCAACCCGGTACTGCACCGTGTACCAGCCGGCCGTGGCCGGATTGACCGAATAGCTCATCCAGTCGCCGGTATCGATCCAGCCCACATCCAGGCCGCCCCCGCTGTCACTGCTGGCCTCGGTGGCCACGCCCGCCATGCTGGCGAAGGACTCGGCCTCCAGCCGGCCGGGCAAGGCGCTCTGGGCTGCACATGCGGTACTCAAAACGGCTGCGGCACATCCCAGCAGCCAATCAAAACGTCGTTCCATGCCTGTCTCCTGTCGGTCTCGTTATGGTGGATAGCACAAAATTGGAAGCCCTTCCAACTCGACCGATAATATTTACTTAACAAAACAGTGTCAAACGATTTAAGCGCGACCGGCCGCCATCTCCAGCTACAATCGCCACGAACTTGCTTGAATCCACCACCGGCTTCAAACCTCCACCGAAACATTTTTTAATCGGGGTCAGACCTCAATTAAAAAAGTTTTTTAATCGAGGTCTGACCCCGATTAAAAAACTTTTGCGGGAGGCAATGTATGCGGCTGGGATTTTGTGTGGTGGCAGTTGCGGTGCTGGGCTTGCCCGCTTATGCGGCCGAGCAGGTGGTCAGGATCGGCAGCGCCTCGCCGGTGACCGGGCCGGGCGCGCATCTGGGCAAGGACACTGAAAACGGCGCGCGCATGGCCGTCGACGATCTCAATGCCAAGGGCTTTCGCATCGACGGCAAACCGGTACGCCTGGTCCTGCTGGCCGAGGACGATGGCAGCGATCCGAAACAGGGCACCGCGGTCGCGCAAAAGCTGGTCGATGCCGGCGTTGTCGGCGTGGTCGGCCATCTCAATTCCGGCACCACCGTGCCCGCCTCGAAGATCTATCACACTGCCGGCGTGGCCCAGATCACGCCGTCGGCCACCACGCCGGCGTACACCAAACAGGGCTTCAAGTCGGCCTTCCGGCTGGTCGCCAATGACGGCAAAGTGGGCAGCACGCTGGGCCGCCAGGCGGTGCAACGCTTCAAGGTTCAGCGCGTGGCCGTGATCGATGACCGCACCGCCTTTGGCCAGGGTCTGGCCGATGAATTCATCAAGGGCGTCAAGGCGGCCGATGGCAAAGTGGAGATCGTCTCGCGCCAGTTCACCACCGACAAGGCCACCGATTTCAATGCCATCCTCACCCAGATTCGCAGCAAGAAACCGGACCTGCTGTTCTACGGCGGCATGGACGCAGTGGCCGGTCCCATGCTCAAGCAGATGAAGGCGCTGGGGATGAACATCAAGTTCATGGGCGGTGACGGCGTGTGCTCCGAAAAACTGCCAGAGCTGGCCGGCGATGGTCTGGGCGAGGACAAGGTCCTGTGCGCGGTGGCCGGCGGCGTGACCGGTGAAGGCGAAAAGGGCTACGCCGACTTCGTTGCGCGCTACCGCAAGACCTTCAACCTTGAGCTGCAAACGTACGCGCCCTACGCTTACGATGCCGTGATGGTCATGGCCACAGCGATGCAGAACGCAAAATCGGCCGATCCCGCCCGCTTCGTGCCGGCGCTGGCGCGCTTGCGTTACCAGGGTGTCACAGGCGACATTTCCTTTGACCGCTTCGGCGATCTGAACAACGCTGCAATGACGCTCTACACCTATCGGGCCGGAAAGAAAACAAAATTGGAGGTGGTGCGCTAGCGTTGCTCGAATGCCGCAGTTTCGTGTTACGCAAAGTAAATAGTCGATGCAAGTGGCGCTGGCTGCCGTATAGTAAAAGAGTTGCAAAGCCACTTCACCACAACCCGGGATCCCGCCATGAAAAAAGTGTTCGCCCTTGTTTCCGCCCTCACCCTGTGCAGTGCAGCATGGGCCGCACCGGAAGCGGCGCCTGCGCCGAAGTCTGCCCAGCAAAGCAAAATGGTCACCTGCAACGCCGATGCCAAGGAAATGAAGGGCGACGAGCGCAAATCCTTCATGAAGACCTGCCTGTCCGCCAAGCCGGAAAAGAAGATGACGCCGCAGCAGGAGAAAATGAAGACCTGTAATGCCGACGCCACCGGCAAAAAAGGCGACGAGCGCAAAGCCTTCATGAAGACCTGCCTGTCGGCCAAATAAACCGGCGCCCGGCGCGCTGCAGTCCATGTCCGATCCCGTCGCGTCGCTCAAAGGCAGGCACAGGTTCTCGCTGAACTGGGGCTACCTGAATGCCATCACGAGCGGCATGTCGGCCATTGACCTGTCGGCGCTGGCACTGCGCAATCTGCATGACGCGCGCCAGTTCGCGCGCGAATACGGCTTCGATCTCGACCAGAGTGCGACCTGCGCCCGCATCCTGCGCGGCCATCGCGAAGCCGTCGATTTCATCACGTCGCACTTCCTCGAACCCGGCCAGGCCGACCTGATCCCATCCGAAATCCGGTTCGCCGAAGACCCGGTGCAGCTGCTGGTGTACGCCTCGCAGCGCGCCGGCCACGGCGACGTGCTGCGCATGTGGTCGTGCGCCCTGCTCAAGGTCATGCACGGGATTTTTTATATCGACAGCGACCTCAAACTGCGCCACTTCAACGCCATCCGCGAACAGGTGTTCGCCAGTCTCGATGAAGTCATCCTCAAGGACGGCGAGCAGTACTTCCTGACCGACGGCGAGGTGTGCCTGCCGCTGCTGCACTACGATAAGAAAAGCCACAAGGGCCGCAACAGCATCCTGCTCAAACTGCTGCAGAAGGCAGCCTATCTGGCGGCCGACATCTACGACCATCTCGGTGCGCATGGTGTTCGCGACCCGCTTCGAATGCCTGCTGGCGCTGCACGCGCTGCAGCGTGCGCACCTGCTGTCGGTGACCAATGTCGATCCCCAGCGCACGCGCAATACCCTGCTCGACCTGGACGCGGCCCAGCAGGTGTTCATCAAGTACCGCAGTCTGATCGACCGCGCCGGCCGCTATCCGGCCGAACTGTTCGAGAAAATGGATCGCGAACTGCTGGCGTTCTCGCAGCCGCAAACGCGCAGCGACAACCCGCACAGCGGCAGCGGCTTTGCCAGCCTGCAGGTCACGCTGCGCAAGATGATCCACCTGCACGGGGTCGAGGCGGTACCGGCCGACGCGGAAGACCATGACGTCGACTTCTTTTTCGAGTATGAAATCCAGCTGATGGACCGCGACAGCCACGAACGCACGCTGGCCGGTCCCGCCAGCCACGAAGCCTACAAAAAGCGCCAGGTCGAAGCGGCCCGTCTGCGCGTGTTCGGCCGCGACCTGGCCGACTGGATCGACAGCCAGTAAAGCCGGTCAGGTGTGCGCCGGACGCACGAACTGCGCTGCCAGACCGGCGATCCCGGGCGCGACGAATTGCGCCGGCACGCACTCGGCCAGGTGACCGGCGATGAACTCGATCAGGCTCATGGCCGCATACGGCAGGCGCCGGTCGCGCCGGCTCACCAGATACCAGTTGCTCTCGATCGGCAAGCCGTCCACCTGCAGCACCGCCAGACCCTCGCGCCCTTCCTGCAGGGTGTGCGCCGAAATCACCGACAAGCCCAGGCCGGAGGCAACGCTCAGGCGTATCGCTTCATTGCTCTCGATTTGCATGGTGTTGGCGATCTCGATCCCCTGGCCACTGAGCCAGGCCTCGAACATCATGCGCGTGGCCGAGCCGGGTTCGCGCATCAGGAAGCGTTCGTGCGCCAGGTCGGCGAACGCCACGCTGATGCGCTTGGCGGCCCAATGCCCGGCCGGCGCAATGAGCTGCAGGGGATTTTTCAGCATGCGCGCGGCCTGTACCGCCGGCCCGCTGGGCGGATGGCTGAACACATACAAGTCGTCTTCCTGGCGCTCGAAGCGCTCGAGGATGCGGGCGCGATTGCCGATATTAAGCGTGACGCCCACCTGCGGATGGCTGCGGTAAAACCCGCCCAGGATGCGCGGCAGGATGTATTTGGCCGTGGTCACAATCCCGATGCTGATTTGCCCCCCGCTGCCGCCGCGCAGCTGCGCCAGTGCGACGTTGAAGTCTTCAAAGCGGCCCAGCACATCGCAGGCAGCGCGATACAGTTCGGCGCCCACTTCCGTGGGGCGCATGTCGCCTTCGCGCTGATCGAACAGCGGCTCGCCCACCGCGTCGGCCAGGCGCTTGATCTGCAGCGACACGGTGGGCTGGGTCAGGTGCAGCGTCCGGGCGGCCGCGGAGATGTTGCCAACCCGCGCCACTTCGACGAAGACTTGCAACAGGCGAAAACTCAGGTGGCGCACGTTCATAGATGATCGTCTATCGTTAAGTGGCAAACAATTTATTGGGCAATATACGCAAAAACGGCCAGAATCGCCACACTTTGATTTTCGGAGCACGTATGCCTGATGTTGTCATTGCCTTTTTTGCCCTCGGCCTCGCGGCTGGCCTGCTCAAGTCAGACCTGAAAGTGCCGGAGTCGATCTATCAGACCTTATCGATCCTGCTGATGCTGGTGCTGGGACTCAAGGGCGG
>DASWMN010000202.1:0-20307 GCA_036399735.1 Telluria sp.
CCGCTGCCCGGGGTGGCGGTGGTGCAGGGCACCCCGGTCAACGGCCGGGTTTATGAGCTGGCCATTGCCGGGTACGTAAAGCCCACGAAGTGAATCGCATTCAAGGCGAAGTGGGTCAGGATGGCCGCTTCGATGCGGCCAGTCGAAGCAAAGGCGAACGCATAGCCGGCGCCGGCCAGCGTGGCCAGTAGTGCGTAGGCGACACCGCCACCCAGATGCGCCGCGCCGAACATGGCCGCCGACAGCAGGACCACGGCAATCTGCCAGCTGCGGCTGGCCGGTCTGACTGACGCCAGCCGATTCTGCAGGAAGCCGCGGAAGTATGCCTCTTCGGCGACACAGGTCAACAGCAGATTGGTGATCAAAAACAGCGGGGTATGGTCGGGCCATTTGAACGCCGGACGCACCACCTGCGCCACCACTGCCACCAGCATCACCAGCGCCACCAGCACTGCCGCGATCGGCCAGGCACGGTGCAGCAGTGCGCGCCACTCGGCCCCGGTGCCGGCGCGCGGACACAGCAAGGCCAGCAGAATCAGCCCGACGGCGCCCTTGTCGAAATTGGCATATTGCGTGAACGGCGCCGCGTCCGGCGTGAAACGCACGTTCGCGATCAGCTGCGGGTTATTAAAGCCGGGTACTTTGTGCGCCGCCAGCGCAAGGCCGACGATGGCAGTGGCAATCCCGGCGCCGATGCGCGCGCCACGGCCAAGCCCTTCCTGCGCGGCGGCCCAGGCCAGGGCCGCGAACAGGGCCAGCGCCCCCACGCCGGTGGGCGTGACCACCCCGGCCGCCAGCGCGCTTGCAATGGCAGCGCCGAACAGGATCGTCCACGGCGGCATGTGAAGCGCCGGCGACAGCCTGATTGGCGCCAGCCAGACCGCAGGTATGGCCAGCCCAAGCAGGCCAAAAGTGAGCCAGAGCGGCGCGAAGGCCGCGTTCACTGCGGCGCGACCGTCGTCAGAAGCACCGTCGTGACCGCACCGTCGGCGCCGATCGTGACCTGGTACAGGCGGTCGAATTCGTCGTCGCCAATCGGCGAACCTGGTGTGCCACCGAGCAGCTTGACCAGATCCGGCACGGTGTTCGAATGGCCGACCAGCAGGGTCGGGCCGCCCGACGCCTTGATTTTTTCGATGGCGCCTTCCGGCTTGGCCGGGTCGTAGGTCTGGATGTCGACGCCGGCCTTGTCCGCCAGCGGCTTCGCGGTTTGCTGCGTACGCAGGGTGGCGCTGCTGTAAATCTGCCGGATCCCGACTTTACCGAGCAGTGTCGCGATCATTCTGGCCCTGGCTTGCCCTTGCGCCGTGAGTGCAGGATCTTTGCCATCGCCTTTTTCGCCGTGGCGCGTGACGTAGACGGTGGTGGGGGCAGCCGATGCGAAGGCCGGGGCGAGCAGGGCAGCGGCCAGCAGCAGGGAGGCAATCAGTCTTGAACGCATGGGAAGAACGCTTTCGTCATCAAAAAAAGAGTGACATATATAGCATGCCAAAAGGCCGCAGTGCAGCTTTGCCGACGGCGCCGCCAGCATGGGAATGCCCAAGTTTGTCGTAAATACAACAACAGGCAAATATTGTTGGCCTGAATGTTGCTTTATATGCTGATAGAATTGCACTTCTGTTAAAAGGTTCAATCATGGTTTTCCGCCTCGGCCCCAATGCCGCCCCCCGCCCGCGTGCTTCGGACATCGCTCTGCGCGCGATGACGCCCGACGCTGCCGCGCGCGCGGCCGGCTTTGGCCGCTGGTGGCATGACCCCCATCTGGGGGCCATCGTGCTGTCGCTGGAAGCGGCGCAGCTGATCGGCGAGCTCCCCGGCGTGCATGCGCAGCTGGCTGACTGCTTTTCCAGCGTGCTGCCGGAAGACCTGGTGCAGGTCACCAGCAGCCTGACCTGCGGCGCCGAATGCGAGTTTCGTATCCTGACCAGTGGCGATGGCCTGCGCTTCCTGCGCCTGGTGACGCTGCCGCCCGGCGAAGAGGCCGAGGGCCTGGTCGAAGGCATTCTGATCGATATCACCAGCAGCAGGCACGCGGCCATGCGCGAGCAGTTCAGTTTCGAGTCGACCCAGCTGATGATCGGCACCAGCACGCTCGATGAAGCGGTCAGCAAGATGATCGCACTGGTCTGCACCCATCTTGGCTGGGATTGCGGCATGTACTGGTCGATCGCGCAGTCCGGCTCCGAAGCCGGGCGCCTGGTGCTGAGCCACTACTGGAGCGGCGAGGCGCGGGCGCCAGCCGAGGTATTCGAAAAGACCGGCGGCCAGCGTCTGAGCATCGCGCCGCGCGAAGGCGTGGTGGGCGCGGTCTGGAGTTCGGGCAAACCGCGCTGGATTGAAGACATCGCCACCGATCCGCAGTTCCTGTACCCCGCGTACGCACAGCAGTCGGGCATCCACTCCGGGTACGCTTTCCCGGTCGCCTACGACAGCGATGACGGACGGCGCCACCGTCCGGGCGTGCTGATTTTCTTCAGCTGCCTGTCGCGCCAGCGTACCGCGCAGCTGCCGCGGCTGTCCGAAGCCATTGGTGGCCTGATCGCCCAGACCGCGCAGCGCCTGGCGCAGCAGGAAAACATCCGTGAACTGGCCCAGGTCGATGCGCTGTCGGGACTGGCGAACCGGCGCCACTTCCACGATCTGCTCGACCAGGCCTGCCAGCGTGCGACGGCGCGCGGCGTGCCGCTCGGCGTGCTGTTCATCGATCTGGACCGCTTTAAGCCGATCAACGATGGTCTGGGCCACGCCATTGGCGACGCGGTGCTCAGCCTGTTTGCCCAGCGCCTGTCCGATCTGACGCCGCGCGCGGCCCACGCGGGCCGGGTCGGTGGCGACGAATTTGCCCTGTTCCTGTACCCGGGCGATTCACCCACGCGGATGCAGGAAATGGCCGAGAAAGTGCTGGCCGCGGCGCGCACGCCGTTTGTGGTGGACGGGCGCGAACTGGTGATCTCGGCCAGCGTGGGCGTGAGCATGTATCCGGCCGACGGCGGCAGCGCGGCCGAGCTGCTGCGCAATGCCGATACCGCCATGTACCGCGTCAAGCGGGGCGGGCGCAATGGCATTGGCTACTTTACCGAACACGGTTCGCACGGCGACGCCGGCTCCCAGGACGCGCTGCTGCTGCAGCTGACGGTGGAAGTCGAACTGATACACGCACTGGCCGGCCAGCGCCTGTTCCTCGAATATCAACCGGTCATTGATGCCGATTCGGGCCGGGTGCGCGCGGTCGAGGCGCTGGTGCGCTGGCGCCGCCATGACGGGACCGTGGTGCCGCCCGACGTCTTCATTCCGATCGCCGAGAAAAGCCACCTGATCGTCGACATCGGCCGCTGGGTGATCCGCCAGGCTTGCCTGGACCTGCCGCGCATGCACGCGGCCGGACTCGAAGGCCTCCAGCTCAATGTGAACATGGCGGCGCGCGAATTCATGAACGAGGCCCTGCCGGCCGAGATGGAAGAAATCACGCTGGAAGCGGGCGTGGACCCGCGCTTCGTGTGCCTGGAACTGACCGAGGGGATGATGATGAATCACCCGGATCAGGTGATCCCGGTAATGCATGCCTTGCGCGGGCATGGCTTCAAAATCAGCGTCGACGATTTCGGGATGGGCTATTCCTCGCTGTCGCGTTTGAAGGACCTGCCGATTTCCTCGCTCAAGATCGACCGCTCGTTCGTGAGCGGCCTGCCGGACGACCATCAGGACCGGGCCATGGTGCAGACCATTGTCGACATTGGCCGCAATATGCACCTGGACGTGATCGCCGAGGGCGTCGAGAGGGACGAGCAGCTGCAAATGGTGCGCCAGCTGGGCTGCACCATGATTCAGGGCTACTTCACGGGACGCCCGATGTCATTGGAACAATTAATTCAGACGCACGGGGCGGGCTAGGGCTGGCCTGTATCTTGCTTCGATAAAGGCAATAGCGCTGTCACGCTGCACCCTTTATCGCTCCCTGATGCCAAGAAACGCTGCACCCCCGCCACCGCTGCTTCGCATCGTGGTTGTCAATCCTGTCGTGGCCGAAGGCGCCGAACACGACGCCGCGCTCGCGGCCCAGGTCCGGCGCGGCAATGCGCTGCGGATCGGGCTGCTCGAATCGGGCTACGACATTGTCGCTTCGCTCCCTGCCGACGTGTATCTGCCCGAGCGGATCGCCCAGCTGCAGCCTGACCTGATCATTATTGATGCCGAATCCGACGCGCGCGATGTGCTCGAGCATATCGTCATCGCCAGCCGCGACGAGCGCCGGCCGATTGTCCTGTTTACCGAAGACGACGACACCAGCAGCATGGACGCGGCCATGGCGGCCGGCGTCTCGGCCTACATCGTGGCCGGACTGCAGGCCGAGCGCATTAAGCCGGTGCTCAATGTGGCGCTGGCGCGCTTTCGCCAGGAGCAGAAGCTGCTGGCCGAACTGTCCGAGACGCGCCACAAGCTGGCCGAGCGCAAAGTGATCGACCGCGCCAAGGGCATCCTGATGAGCAATCAGCGCCTGACCGAGGACCAGGCTTACCAGAAGCTGCGCAGCATGGCCATGAACAAGAACCTCAAGCTGGCGGAAATCGCCCAACGCATTATCGACGTGGAAGACCTGTTGGGATGAACAGCACCGCCAAACCCCTGCGTATCGGCTACATGCCGCTCACCGATGCCGCCTCGCTGGTGATGGCCGTGGAACGTGGCTTCGACCGCCGCCACGGGATCCGGATCGAACTGACACGCGAGAGCTCCTGGGCCAACGTGCGCGACAAGCTGCGCAGCGGCGCGCTCGATGCCGCGCACGCCCTGTACGGCATGGTGTGCGGGGTCGAACTGGGCATCGGCGGCCAGCGCCAGGACATGGCGGTGCTGATGAACCTGAGCCAGAACGGCCAGGCCATCACCCTGTCCAAGGCGCTGGCCGAGCGCGGCGAGGTCAGTGGCGCCGGCCGCGCGCAGACGATGCGTTCGGGTACCCACGCGTACACTTTTGCGCATACTTTCCCGACCGGGAATCACGCCATGCTGCTGTATTACTGGCTCGCTGCGCTGGGCGTCGATCCGCTGCGCGATGTGCGCACGGTGACGGTGCCGCCGCCACAGATGGTGGCCAACCTGCGCGCCGGTACCATCGACGGCTATTGCGTGGGCGAGCCCTGGGGCGAGCGCGCGCTGCAGGAAGGGATCGGCGTGACCGCCGTGACGAGCCAGCAGATCTGGCCGAACCACCCGGGCAAGGTACTCGGGGCGCGGGCCGGCTGGGTTGACGCCAATCCGGACAGCGCGCGCGCGCTGGTGGCTGCCGTGCTGGAGGCGTCGCGCTGGATCGATGCATCGCAGGCCAACAAGCGCGCCACGGCAGAGACGCTGGCGCAGGAAGGGGTGCTGGCCACGCCGTATGCCACGATCGCAGCGCGCCTGCTGGGCAGTTATTCCGATGGCTTGGGCAAAAGCTGGGACGACCCGAATGCGCTGGCGTTTTTCCGGGACGGCGAAGTCAATTTCCCGTATTTGTCGGATGCGATGTGGTTCATGACGCAGCACCGGCGCTGGGGATTGCTGGGCGAGGATCCCGATTACCAGTCGGTGGCGGGGCGCTTGTGCCGGGTCGAACTGTACCGGGAAGCGGCGCAGATGGCCGCTGTCGGTACGCCGCTGGCCTCAGTGCGCAGCACCACCCTGTGCGACGGCGTGGTGTGGGACGGCAGCGACCCCGCCGGCTACGCGTCCTCATTCAAGATTCACCGCTAGCTTCGTCGGGAGCGAGGACGATGTTGCGGCATGCACGCGCCCACGCATCATTTTCGGGCATTTGTGCACCGCAATGTAGCGCCCCAGCCAGGAAATACCCCGCATGCCCCGCAAACCCCATGGCACGCCATTTGCTAAAGATGTCATTACAGGATCAATGGCGATCCCCTGAACACAAACGCTGATCTAACGACGGATCGGCAGGACAACGGCGTCCGTCCAACCCGCTTTTCAAAGCTGGTCTGGTCGGACGCTTTTTTGTTTTTAACGGGATAAAACATGGCCACCAAGTCAAACAGCATTGCACTCTTTACCTTCAATACGCCGCACATGCGGGCCTTCCATCTGACCTGGATGGCGTTTTTCGTCTGCTTCTTCGCCTGGTTCGCCTGTGCGCCGCTGATGCCGATCATCAAAGGCGAATTCGGCCTGACCCTGGCCCAGGTGGCCAACATCAATATCGCCGCAGTCGCCATCACGATCCTGGTCCGCCTGATCGTCGGCCCCATGTGCGACCGTTTCGGTCCCCGCAAAACCTACACCGGCCTGCTGCTGCTGGGCGCGATCCCGGTGCTGGGCGTGGCCGCCGCGCAAAGCTACGAGAGCTTCCTGTTCTTTCGCCTCGGGATCGGCGCGGTCGGCGCTTCTTTCGTGATCACCCAGTACCACACCTCGGTCATGTTCGGCCCCAAGGTGGTCGGCACCGCCAACGCGGCCGCCGCCGGCTGGGGCAATGCGGGCGGCGGTGCGGCGCAGGCGCTGATGCCTTTGCTGGTTGCCGCTGTGCTCATGCTGGGTGTGAGCGAAACCGCCGGCTGGCGCGTGGCGCTGCTGGTGCCGGGCGTGCTGATGCTGATCATGGCCTTCGTCTACTGGAAGTTCACCCAGGACTGCCCGCAAGGTAATTACGACGCCTTGCGCAAAGCCGGCATCGCGATCGAAGGCGGCAAGCGCGGGGGCTGGGCCAGTTTCAAGGCGGCCAGCGCCAATCACCGCGTATGGCTGCTGTTCGTCACCTACGGCGCCTGCTTCGGGATCGAAATCTTCATCCACAATATCGCCGCTGTCTATTACGTCGACCACTTCAGCCTTTCGCTGAAGCAGGCAGGTCTGGCGGCGGGCAGCTTCGGCCTGCTGGCCCTGTTCGCACGGGCCCTGGGCGGCTGGCTGTCGGACAAGATGGCGCAGCGCGGCACCCTCAACAGCCGTGTGACGGTCCTGTTCCTGATGATGATTGGCGAAGGCATCGGCCTGCTGTGGTTCGCCAAGGCCGACAGCGTAATGTTCGCCGTGATCGCGATGCTGGTGTTCGGCCTGTTCACCCACATGGCCTGCGGCGCGACCTATGCACTGGTGCCATTCATCGACAACAAGGCACTGGGCGGCGTGGCCGGCATCATCGGCGCGGGCGGCAATGTCGGCGCGGTCGCAGCGGGCTTCCTGATGAAAGGTACCGGCAATATCGGGCAGACGCTGTCGATCCTGGCGGTGCTGGTGCTGGTGTCGGCCGTGTGTGCGATCGCCGTGCGGCTCACCGGCAGTAACGAACCGGCGCCGGCCAATGCCGCCAACGCCATCGCCTAAGGAGAAGCAGTATGAAAATCATCGTCATCGGCCACGGCATGGTGGGCCATAAATTCCTCGAGTCGCTCAGTGGCAGCATGGTGCCCGGCATGGAAGTGACGGTGCTGTGCGAAGAGCCGCGCGCCGCTTACGACCGGGTGCACCTGTCAGAATTTTTCGCCGGTAAATCGGCGGACGATCTGTCGCTGGTGCCGGCGGGTTTTTTCGATCACGGGAACATGCTGCTCAAGCTGAACGCACGCGCCAGCGCAGTCGATCTGGCTGCCAAAACGGTCACGGTGGCCAGCGGCGAAGTGCTGGCCTACGACAAGCTGGTGTTCGCCACCGGCTCCTACCCGTTCGTGCCGCCCTTGCCGGGCAAGGAGCGCAAGGATTGCTTCGTCTACCGCACCATCGAAGACCTGGAAGCGATGCTCGAATGCGGCAGCCGCGCAAAAAGCGGCGTGGTGATCGGCGGCGGCCTGCTGGGCCTCGAATGCGCCAAGGCGCTGCGCGACATGAAACTGGCCACCCATGTGGTCGAATTCGCGCCGCGCCTGATGGCGGTGCAGGTGGACGACAGCGGCGCGCGCGTGTTGCGCGCCAAAATTGAAGACCTGGGCGTGACGGTGCACACCCAGAAGAACACGCTCGAGATTGTCGACGGCGAAAGCGGCACCCACCGCATGCGCTTTGCCGACGGCAGCCACCTCGATACCGACATGATCGTGTTCTCCGCCGGGATCCGGCCACGTGACGACCTGGCGCGCCAGTGCGGCCTGGCGGTGGGAGCCCGCGGCGGCATTTCCATCGATGACAGCTGCCTCACCTCCGACCCGGATGTGTACGCGATTGGCGAATGCGCCTTGTGGAATGGCCAGGTGTTCGGTCTGGTGGCGCCAGGCTACGACATGGCGCGCGTGGCGGCGCGCCACCTGCTGGGCGAACAGGCGGCGCGCTTCAGCGGTGCCGACATGAGCACCAAGCTCAAATTGATGGGGGTGGACGTGGCCAGCATCGGTGATCCGCACGGCGTGGCACCTGGCAGCCGTTCCTACCAGTTCACCGACGAGCGCAAACAGGTCTATAAAAAAATCGTGGTCTCCGAGTGCGGCAAATACCTGCTGGGCGGTGTGATGGTGGGCGACGCGGCCGAATACGGCACGCTGCTGCAGATGATGCTCAACAAGATCGCGCTACCCGAGTCGCCCGAGTTCCTGATCCTGCCGCAAAGCGATGGCAAGGCCAGGCCGGCGCTGGGCGTGGACGCCTTGCCCGACAGCGCGCAGATCTGCTCCTGCAACGATGTATCGAAGGGTGTCTTGTGCGCGGCGGTATGCGGGGGAGCCACCACCATTGGCGAACTGAAAAGTGTTACCTGCGCCGGCACCAGCTGCGGCGGCTGCGTGCAGCTGGTCACCCAGGTGATGAAGGCGGAAATGAAGAAGCAGGGCATGGCGGTCAACAACCACCTGTGCGAACACTTCCCGTATTCGCGCCAGGAGATCTTTCACCTGGTGAAGGTGGGGCACATCAAGACTTTCGCCGACCTGCTGGCCGAGCATGGCAAGGGCATGGGCTGCGACATCTGCAAGCCGGTTGCCGCCAGCGTGCTGGCCTCGACCTGGAACGACTTCGTGCTCAAACCCGAACACGCCAGCCTGCAGGATTCGAACGACTACGTCCTCGGTAACATCCAGAAGGACGGCACCTACTCGGTGGTGCCGCGCATGCCGGGTGGCGAAGTGACGGCCGATGGCCTGATCGCGGTCGGCATGGTCGCCAAAAAATATGGCCTGTACACCAAGATCACGGGCGGCCAGCGGGTAGACCTGTTCGGCGCCCGTGTCGAGCAGCTGCCGATGATCTGGGAAGAACTGATCGCGGCCGGCTTCGAGTCGGGGCACGCGTACGGCAAGTCGCTGCGGACCGTCAAATCGTGCGTGGGCTCGACCTGGTGCCGCTATGGCGTGGCCGACAGCGTCGGCTTTGCGATCGAACTGGAAAACCGCTACAAGGGCTTGCGCACGCCGCACAAGATCAAGTTTGGCGTCTCCGGCTGCACCCGTGAATGCGCTGAAGCGCAAGGCAAGGACGTGGGCCTGATCGCCACTGAAAAAGGCTGGAATCTTTACGTATGCGGCAACGGCGGCATGAAGCCGCGCCACGCGGAGCTGATCGCGTCCGATCTGGACCAAGCGACCGTGGTGCGCTATATCGACCGCTTCCTGATGTTCTACACCCGCACTGCGGACCGGCTGCAGCGCACCAGCGTCTGGCGCGAAAATCTCGAAGGCGGGCTTGACTACCTGAAGTCGGTGATCATCGACGACAAGCTGGGACTGGCCGCCGATCTGGAGCGCGACATGCAGCATGTAGTCGACACCTACGCCTGCGAGTGGAAGGCGGCCGTCAATGACCCGGCCACGCGCCAGCGCTTCCGTCACTTCGTCAACAGCGACGCCCCGGACCAGAACGTCGTATTCATGCCCGAGCGTGGGCAGATCCGCCCCGCCACGATCGAAGAACGCAAGCGCGTCATCCCGATTGCCATCAAGTCAGCGTAAAGGAGAACTCCATGCACCGCGATATTCAATTTGATAACTGGACTGCCATCTGTGGTCTCGACGAGATCGTTCCCAACACCGGCGTGTGCGCGCTGCTGGGTGGCGAGCAGGTCGCCGTGTTCCATGTGGCGGGCCATGAACAGCGCGTGTTCGCCATCGGTAATTATGATCCCAACAGCGGCGCCGCGGTGATTTCGCGCGGGCTGGTGGGCAATCTGGGCGAGCGCATCGTGGTCGCTTCGCCCATCTACAAGCACCATTTCGATCTGGAGACGGGCGAATGCCTGGAGGCACCCGAGCATTCGGTGCCGACTTACCGTACCCGTATCGATGGCGGAAAGGTGTGGGTCGGGGCATGAAGCCGGTCCCGGTCAGGCAGTCGCTGGTCGTGATCGGCAACGGCATGGCCGGCATGCGCACGGTCGAAGAGCTGCTCAAGCTGGCGCCCGAGCTGTACGACATCACGGTGTTCGGCGCTGAACCGCACGGCAATTACAACCGCATCCTGCTGTCGCCGGTGCTGGCGGGTGACAAATCGATGGATGACATCATGATCCACAGCCGCCAGTGGTACGTGGAGCAGGGGATTACGCTGCATGCGGGCGACCCGGTGGTCCACATCGACCGCCGCCGGCGCATGGTGCGCGCGCAGTCCGGACGGGAAGTCTGGTACGACCGGCTGCTGATGGCAACCGGTTCGACACCCTTCATCATTCCGGTGCCCGGGCACAAGCTGGAAGGCGTGGTCGGTTTTCGCGATGTGAATGACGTCGATACCATGCTCGATGCGGCGCGCAGCGGCGGCCGCGCAGTGGTCATCGGTGGCGGTCTGCTCGGACTGGAAGCGGCCAATGGCCTGCAGCGGCGCGGCATGGACGTCACGGTCGTGCACGTGACCGACAGTCTGATGAACATGCAGCTCGATAAACCGGCATCGGCGCTGCTCAAGCAGGCGCTCGAATCGAAGGGGCTGCGCTTCATGCTGGACGCGCATACCAGCGAGATTCTGGGCCAGCGGCGCGTGCGCGCGGTACGCTTCAAGGATGGCAGCGAACTGCCGGCCGATCTGGTGGTCATGGCTGCCGGCGTGCGGCCCAACATCGCGCTTGCCATGGAGGCGGGACTGCACTGCGAACGCGCCATCGTGGTGGACGACACGCTGCAGACCTACGATCCGCGCGTGTACGCCGTGGGCGAATGCGTGCAGCACCGCAGCGCGACCTTCGGCCTGGTGGCGCCGATCTGGGAGCAGGCCAAGGTCTGCGGCGCGCATCTGGCCCAAAAGGGACACCGCCGCTACGTACAGAGCGCGACACCCACCAAGCTGAAAGTGACCGGCGTCGATTTGTACTCGGTGGGTGACTTTATTGGCGGCGAGGGCAGCGAAGACCTGGTTCTGCGCGACCCGCGCCGTGGCGTCTACAAACGGCTGGTCCTCGCCGGCAACCGCATTGCGGGCGCTGTGTTGTACGGCGACGTGCAGGACGGCCCCTGGTATTTTGGCCTGATCCAGAATCGCACCGATATTTCGGCAATGCGCAGCCGCCTGCTGTTCGGCGAGGCCCTTTGCGCCCAGGCTGCATGACACGGAGCTGACCTTGAATTTATCCCCGCTTCCCCTGGCCGTAAAAAGCACCTGTCCCTACTGCGGGGTGGGCTGCGGTGTGACGGCCACACCACTGCCCGACGGCGCCATTGCCATTGCAGGCGATACCAGCCACCCGGCCAATGCAGGGCGCCTGTGCGTGAAGGGCGCCGCACTGGGCGAGACGATTGATCTGGAGGGACGGCTGCTGCATCCGACGCTGCGGGAAGACGGCGCGCTGCGGCAGGCAACATGGCGCGAGGCGATTGAGCGCGTCGCGCTGGGACTGCAGGACATCATCGCAGAGCACGGGCCGGATGCGGTGGCATTGTACGTATCCGGCCAGTTGCTGACCGAGGACTATTACGTCGCCAACAAATTCATGAAGGGGTATGTCGGCAGCGCCAATATCGATACCAATTCCCGCCTGTGCATGTCGTCGGCGGTCGCCGGCCACAAGCGTGCCTTCGGCGCCGATCTGGTGCCGGGCAATTACGAGGATTTCGACCAGGCCGACATGATCGTGCTGGTCGGCGCCAACAGCGCGTGGTGCCACCCGATTCTGTTCCAGCGCATTGCGCGCGTAAAAGAGGCGCGTCCGGACGTGCAGGTGGTCGTCATCGACCCGCGCCGCACCGCCACCTGCGAGGTGGCCGATCTGCACCTGCCCGTGAAACCGGGCACCGATGTGTGGCTGTTCAACGGCCTGCTCAGCTATCTGGCGCGCGAAGGCAGGGCCGACAGCGCCTTCGTCGCGGCCCATACCAGCGGTGCGGATGCCACGCTGGCCGCGGCCGAGCTGTCGCTGGCCGAGGTGGCGGCGGCATGCCGGCTCGATCCGGCCGACCTGCTGCGCTTTTACCAGCTGTTTGCCGCCACCGAAAAAGTCGTCACCGGTTTTTCCCAGGGCGTTAACCAGTCATCGGCCGGCACCGACAAGGTCAACAGCATCATCAACTGCCACCTGCTGACGGGACGCATCGGCAAGCCGGGCATGGGGCCGTTCTCGCTGACAGGGCAGCCGAATGCGATGGGCGGGCGCGAAGTGGGCGGTCTGGCAAACATGCTGGCCGCGCACATGGACTTGCACGAGGCGGCGCATCGCGACCTGGTGCAGCAGTTCTGGCAGTCGCCGCGCATCGCCGACAAGGGTGGCCTGAAAGCGGTCGACCTGTTCCAGGCGATTGAAGTGGGCAAGGTCAAGGCGGTGTGGATCATCGCCACCAATCCAATGGTCAGTCTGCCCGACGCCCATCAGGTTCAGCGCGCGCTGGAAAAATGCGAGCTGGTGATCGTGTCCGACATCATTGGCAAGACCGACACCAATGCCTATGCCGACGTGCTGCTGCCCGCACTGGGCTGGGGCGAGAAGGATGGCACGGTCACCAATTCCGAGCGCCGCATTTCGCGCCAGCGCGCCTTTTTGCCCGCGCCCGGCGAGGCCAGGGCCGACTGGCGCATTCTGTGCGAGGTCGCGCAGCGCATGGGATTCGATGGTTTCGATTTTGCGCATGCGGGCGAAATTTTCGACGAGCACGCGCGTTTGTCCGCCTGGCGCAACGACAGCACTGGCGTGGCGCGCGTATTCAATCTGGGCGGTCTGGCCGGCATGGACCGGCGCCAGTACGACCAGCTGGAGCCGGTGCAGTGGCCCGTGGACGTGCCGGGTGGCGCCACGGCGCGCCTGTTCGGCGACGGCCGCTTCGCCCATGCCGACGGGCGTGCGCGACTGGTGCCGACCGCACCGCGCGCGCCTGCCCACGCCACCGACAGCGAATTTCCGTTGGTGCTCAATACCGGCCGCGTACGCGACCAGTGGCACACCATGAGCCGCACCGGGCGCGCGCCGCGCCTGGCCGAGCATACGGCCGAATCCTTCATCGACATGCACCCGCAGGATGCGCTGCTGTGCGGCGTGCGTGAAGGCGAACTGGCACGCGTTGCCAGTGCATGGGGTGCGATGGTGGCACGGGTCCGGCACGGCGGTGGCATCGCGCGTGGCGGTGTGTTCGTGCCGATTCACTGGAGTGGCCAGAACGCCTCGGATGCGCGGGTGGGCACGCTGGTCAATCCGGCGGTCGATCCGGTTTCCGGCGAGCCGGAATTCAAGCACACACCGGTGCGGGTGGAACGCTTTGGCGTGGCCTGGCACGGCTTTGTCCTTAGCCGCAGCGAACTGGCGCCCGACAGCGTGGCGCACTGGACGCGGGTGCAAGGTCGCGGTTTTGCGCGCTACGAACTGGCCGGACGCGACGTGGTACGCGAACGCGGCCCCTGGGCGCGTGCGCTGCTCGGCGTGACCGACCCGGAAGCGGACTGGATCGACTACGAGGACCGCAGCGAGGGGGTGTACCGTGCCGTGCATGTGGTCGACGAGCGCATCGAACAATGCATTTTCCTGTCGCCGCGGCCCGATCTGCCGGCGCGCGCGTGGCTGGCGAGCCTGTTCGCACTGGAGAGGCTGGGCGCGGCGGAGCGCGCCGGCATGCTGGCAGGCCAGGCACTTGGCCTGCGCGCCGATACCGGGCCGACCGTCTGTTCCTGCTTCGGGGTCGGGCGCAACACGATTTGCGACGCGATCCGCGAACGCGACCTCAAAACCGTGCCTGAAGTGACCGCTTGCCTGAAAGCGGGCGGCAACTGCGGCTCCTGCGTCCCAGAAATTAAGGTCCTCTTGCTGGAAACCCGGGTTCGCGCAGCGGCCTGATCCGGTGATATTATTGCCCTATCGCATCGCGCACGAGGGCAGGGACGGCAATGTTGGACAAAATCGGCTTCGGCTGCTGCGCCGTGGGCGCATTGCTTGGCATCGCAGCCTTGCTGTGGCCGCCTTTAGAGGTGGGCACGCTGGCGGTCGGGCTGATTCTTCTCGGCATGCTGTTGCGATGGATCGCAGGACGCAGCGACGCGAGCAGGGGCGAGATGGCCGGCGAGGTCGTGGGCGATCTGCTCGATGGCGCCGATGTCGACTGAGCCAGATGTGAAAATGGTACTATTTCCGTATTGAATTTCTATGGACTGCGGGAATGGGACTCATCTTTGGTTTTCTGCTTTGCCTGGCGGGCATTATTGTCGGCTTTGCTGCACTGGGCGACGCCAGCTGGTTCCTGGGCTTGGTCGCCGTATCCCTGATCCTGTCTGGCGCCTGGATAATCTGGCGCAATCTGCGCGGGGATGACGATTTCGGCACCAGCGGCGCAGGCGAGGCCGCCGAACTTGCGATCGACGTCATTGGCGAGCTGACAGACTGAGCGCCTTGCTCAGACCTTCCGCACGAATTCCGTTTTCAGACTCATGGCGCCAAAGCCATCGATCTTGCAGTCAATGTCGTGGTCGCTGTCGACCAGGCGAATGTTCTTGACCTTGGTGCCCATCTTGACGGTCCCGCCGCCGCCTTTCAGTTTCAAATCCTTGATCACGGTAACGGTATCGCCATCCTGCAGGATGTTGCCGGCCGCATCCTTGTAGACGCGCACCGCGTCACCAGCGGCGGCGGCCGTGGCTTGCCACTCATGTCCACATTCCGGACAGACATAATTACTTCCATCTTCATAGGTGAACGCGGACGCACATTGCGGGCAGGGGGGAAGTGCACTCATAAAATTTCCTGATTAATAATTGGTAAGTTTTCAGCATTCCAAAAGGAAACTGATAGTTCTTTGCGTAAACTGATGGATAAAAGTGCATTTCCTCAAAGCTTTAATATTTCCTTGTGGCTACATAATGACTGCACGGTCCAACCGTTCAATGATTACCCAAGGAGCACTCCCATGAAGCACGCACAACCATCCGAAATCGCCCGGCGCCTGATGGACCATGTGGTCCGGGTGCAGAGTGAACGTGAGCGCGAGCAGGCGAAAACCATTGAACGGCTGCCGTTCACCATCCGCCGCGTGCAAACCCATGAGCAGTTGTCGAAAGCGGTCTCGATCCGTCACAAGGCGTACGCGCGCCATCTTCCGGAATTTGCGCAAACGCTGGCATTGCCTGAAGCATGCGATTTCGACAGCGACGCCGTCATTTTACTCGCAGAATCGAAGCTCGACGGCTCGCCCCTGGGCAGCGCGCGCATCCAGACCAATCTGCACCAGGCTTTGCATGTCGAGGCCTCGGTCGCTCTGCCGGCCTGGCTGCAGGGCCAGCGGCTGGCCGAAGTCACGCGCCTCGGTATCGAAGAGGGCCGGATCGGGCGCCTGGTCAAAGTGGCACTGATCAAGGCGAGTTTCGAATTTTGCGAACAGCACCAGATCGATTGGGCGGTGGTGACCGGGCGCACGCCGATCGACCGCCAGTACGAGCAACTGCTGTTTTCCGACGTGTTTGTAGACCGCCAGCCTGTGCCTTTACGCCATGTGGGCAATATTGCCCATCGTGTCATGGCGTTCGAGATTGCCTCCGGCGAAGCGCGCTGGAGCGCTGCACAGCACCCGCTGCTGGGCTTTTTCCGCCACACGCGCCATCCCGATATCGACATCGCCGCGCGTCCGGCGCGCTTCGGCCGCGCGCTTGCGCCACGCAAGGTGCAGCACCAGGCGATCGGGCCGACTTTCGGTCTGGTGGCAGCCTGACAACGGCGCCGTCTATACATAGGAGAAAACTGGCCGCGGCAGGGCTGGAACAGTGCCAAACAGCTTACAATGGCGGTTCATGCCATGTAGTGTGGATTCTCCGCTTATGCCAAAGCCGCCGGTCCTGTCGAGCGCGCCGCTCCCGGTGCGCGCCCATCACGCGCTCGATGCCGTCCTGCGCTTTACCGCGTTTTACCTGATCCCCCTGTTGATTGCGCTGGTGTCCCTGCTGGCCCTGGCGTTCTGGAATAACCAGTACGTGGCCGGCGGCGAGCAGCCGCTGGACTTGCAAGTGGTGCGCCAGGACGGCCCGCCTTTCACCCACGCCGACTTGATGGCGCGCCTTCAAGCGGCCACGCCCGTGCGCCAGTTTGAAGTCGGCCTGCAGCAGGCACCATTCTGGTTCCGTTTCACCACGGCCGGCGCGCGAAATGTACCGACGGTCATCGAACTGCCGTCGCGCCATGCGCTGCAGATCGCTTGCTGGGACAGCGCCACCATGGCCGAACTGGGCCAGTCGACGCGCAATGTCGCGCGCGGTGCGCTGGTGCCGGCAAAGTCCGGCTTTGCCTTGCATCTGGCCCGTACGCCTGCTACGGTGCTGTGCCGCGCGTCGTTTGCCGGGCCCGCACGCCTGTCTGCCCTGCAATGGCCGCCGGACCAGATGGCCTTGTCGGTGCAGCAGTTTCACCGCAAGTCCGGCCTGCTCGACGGCGGCATGATTGTGCTGACGCTGTTCGTGCTCACGACCGCGCTGATCAATCGCCAGCTCTTGTACGTGATGTTTGCCGGCTGGCTGATTCTCAATCTGCGGATTGGCGCCTTGTCCGCCGGCTGGGATATCCAGTGGCTGGGTCAGATCGTGCCTGAAGCCTGGCTGCTGCCCAGCCGCGCGCTGACCATCACCCTGTACGCCTTGTCCAGCCTGACCTTGTACCTGACGCTGTTCGGCCAGGAACTGGCGCGCACCCATTACCGGCTGCCCCTGCAGGCGGCGCAATGGCTGTGCCTGCCATTGCTGCTGTGCTCGATTGTACTGCCCTACAATGTCTTCCTGCCCCTGATGTGGGGCGTGGTCGCGGTGGTGCTGGTGCTGATGACGCTGGGACTGGTATCGGTCATGCTGAGTTCCTCGACCCGTGTTGCATTCTGGTTCGCCGCTTCGTTCGCGGTCACCTTCCTGTCCGGCCTGTCGGAGGTCATTGCCGCCGCGCTCGGTATTCGGGAACTGGTCGGTGTGGTCAACAGCGTGACTGCCGCGCTGGCGTCGAGCCTGCTGGCCGCGCTGGCGGTCGCCGAACAGATGCGGCTGGAAACGCAGCAGCGCATTGCCGCCCAGGCCGAACTGGAACACGCGTACGAAGCAATGCCGGTCGGTCTGTTTACGCTCGATATGTACGGTCACTTCCTCAGTACCAATCCTGCCCTGTGCAAGATGCTGGACACGCAGGAGATCGTGCCCGGCCGCACGCGCTGGAAGCAATTCTTTGCCGAGGGGGTGTGGAGCCGTCTGCACGAACTTGTTCATGCGCAGGAAGATGCCGAACTCGACATCCAGAACCGCGACGGCAGCCGCCATTTTCTGGTGCGCGCCACGCTCGCGCGCGGGAAGATCGAGGGGGTGCTGCAGGACACGACGGAACAGACCAAGGCCACCGAGCAGCTGCATTTCATGGCGAACAACGATCCGCTGACCAAGGTATTCAACCGGCGCGGCATCGAACGGGCATTCAACAACGCGGTGGGCCCGCTGGCTGCCGGCCGGCCGCTGGCGCTGGCATATCTGGACCTGGACCGCTTCAAACTGATCAACGACCTGTTCGGGCACAACGCAGGTGACGAAGTCCTCAAGCAAGTGTGCGAGCGCATTGCCACCATGCTGGCCGGCGGCCAGCACATCGGGCGCGTGGGCGGCGACGAATTCGTGATCGTGATGCCCGACACCGCCATTCCGCTGGCTTCGCTGATCTGCCGCGGGATTGTCGGGCGCGTGGCCAACACCCCGTACCGGGTGGGCGACAAGGCCTTCAACGTGCGCTGTTCGATCGGACTGATCGAAGTGTCATCCGGCATGCAGATGAAAGATGCGATCTCGACTGCCGACCGCGCTTGCCGCGAAGCCAAGGGCGGCCACAGCGAGGGCCTGGTGATTTACGAGCGCCACGCGGCCGCATTCGTGGAGCGTGAAGCCGAGCTGAGCCTGGTAGCGCGCCTGGCCAGCACCGATGCCACCGCCGGCATGTTCCTCGAAATGCAGCCGATCATGTCGCTCAAGGCCCCGGAAGAATCGCTCAATTTCGAGGTCTTGCTGCGCATGCGGGAGTTCGACGGCAGTATTTCGCCCGCCGGGCCGATCATTGCCGCCGCCGAAAAGAGCGGACAGGTGGGCGTGATCGACCGCTGGGTGCTGGCCACCACGCTGGCCTGGATCGACAAGCATGCCCTGCGGCTGACCAATACCCAGTTTGTGTGCATGAACCTGTCGGGCGCCTCACTCAACGATGAGCGCTTCGTGCAGGACACGATCGACATCCTCGGCCGGCATGTGCATGTGGCCAGCCGCCTGTGCATGGAAATCACCGAAAGCGTGGCCCTGCACGATTTGCACAATACGCGCCGCTTCATCGACCAGGTGCGCAGTTTCGGGGTCAAGGTCGCGCTCGACGATTTTGGGGCCGGCTACACCTCGTTCTCCTACCTGAAGGAATTGCCGGCCGATGTGCTCAAGATCGACGGCAATTTTATTGTGAATATCAATGCGCATCCGGCCAATGTGGCCATCGTGGAAGCAATTGTCAGCCTGGCCGTCAACCTGGGCATGAAAACCATTGCCGAGTGGGCCGAAGACACCGCCACCGTGCGTACTCTGGCCGAGATTGGTGTTGACTACGTGCAGGGCTGGGCGGTGGCACGCTCGATGGCGCCGGACCGCCTGCTCGATGGCGCCTCGTCCGCCAGCTTTATCGCCGACCATGAACTGGCCCAGCTGGTGCGCACGCTGGGTACGCGCAGCAATGTCGCGGACATCAAAGGCCTGCCGCTGGGCAGAGTGTCGGATTTGGGTTGAATCTTTTGGCGTGGCGCGGGTCGAACGCTGATGGAGACCACACTCACCGCGATTTTTGACGCATTCGAACACGCCGAGCAGGCGCGCCAGGCACTACTGGCAGCCGGCTTTTCCAGGGATGAACTCGAGCTGAGCATCGCCAACGACGAAGCCGGGCCTGTCGCCGGCAACTTCACCGTTGGCAACCTCCCTACCGAGAGCGACCGGCACACCTATCAACGCAACTATGCCGACGTGCGGCAGGCGGGGCAGTGCCTGTTCAGCGTGCGCGCGGGCGATCCGGTACGCGCGGTTCACGCGCAGGAAATTCTGGCCCGCTTCGGTGCGCATAGCGCGGATCCGGCAGCAAGGTACGGGATCTGACGGGGCCTTAGGGCATGCAGGTGGTGCGGCCGGAAACTGATGGGCGCATCCTTTCTGTCGTCCTCACACCCCACTAGGGAAAGTTTCCGGCGGTTCTGCGCCGCTGCGCTGCCGGGCGTCCAACGGTGTAACGGCGCTTGTCGTGTCGATGTGAATCAAGGCGTCGAACTGGCGGGATACGGAAGCGAAAAAGTAGTGGCTCTGGCGTTCCGTTTCCGGCAGATAGAGTACGCCGATTGCGCGTTCCAGCCGGCGCTCTGCCAGTGCCTGTTCCAGCGCCGGATCGGCCGTCAGCGGCAGGTAAAAAATCCCTTCCCGGACGCCATGGAGCAGATGTTCTATGCTGCCGGGCAGGGCGGGCAGCACGCGCTTGCATTCGGGCGGGCCATCCCACTGCGAGGCGGCGGTGACGGTGCCGCCATAGGTGGAAAAACCGAGCAGGAAAGTCTGGTCCGGATGGGACTGGCGCGTCAGCTGGCCGAGGTTGGTTTCCCCCAGTGCGTGCATTTGCGTCGCACCGGCGTCACCCAGGTGGGAGTTGTGCGCCCATACGACAATTTTGGCCGGTGCAGCCCGGGTTTGCTGCACATGCTCGGCCAGCGCATCGAGGGTTTCAGCCATGTGATGGTCGCGCAAATTCCAGGATGAAACGCGGCCGTGGAACATGGTACGGTAGTACTGTTCCGCGTTCATCACCAGCCTGGCGTTTTGCTGGGCATAGAAGAAGGCATCACCGGCGCCGGGTATGTCGGCCCGCTGCATATAGTCAGCCGCCCGCTGCTGGAGCTGATGCAGCTGGGTGATCACGCCCTGTTCGCACGAGTCGGAAATGCCGGTCATGGCCGCATAGCCATAGGCCTG
>DASWMN010000203.1:0-3334 GCA_036399735.1 Telluria sp.
GGCGCAGGCGAGCGGGATTTCGCACGTGAACACGGCAATTGTGCAGATGGACCAGGTCTCGCAGAAAAACTCGGCGCTGGTGGCGCAGGCCGCGGCCGCCGCGGAAACGCTGCAGTTTCAGGCGGTGATATTGTCGCGCGCGGTGGCGGGATTCAAACTCGACGAGCAGGTGGCGGTGGCGCCAGCGGTCCCGGGCAAAGCGCGCCTGCGGCTCGCTTCGAAACGCTGATGTGGAAAAAAAACGGCGCGCCGGTTTGCCCCCGGCGCGCCATTCTTCACAGCTTTGCTACGCGATCATTCGTAGTCGCTGATCGGCGCGCAGCCGCAGAACAGATTGCGGTCGCCATATACATTGTCGGCACGGCCCACCGGCGGCCAGTACTTCTGCTTGCGCAGGGAAGCCACGGGGAAGGCCGCCACTTCGCGGCTGTACTTGTGTTCCCAGACGTCGGCGGTCACCACTTCGGCCGTGTGCGGCGCACCCTTGAGCGGGTTGTCCATGCGGTCGTACTCGCCGCGCTCGACCTTGACGATCTCGGCGTGAATCGCAATCATCGCATCGATGAAGCGGTCGATCTCGACCTTCGATTCGCTTTCGGTCGGCTCGATCATCAGCGTGCCCGGTACCGGGAAGCTCATGGTCGGGGCATGGAAGCCGAAGTCCATCAGGCGCTTGGCCACGTCTTCGTTGCTGATGCCGGTGGCGTCGGTGATCGGGCGCAGGTCCAGAATGCACTCGTGCGCGACCAGGCCGTCATGGCCCGTGTACAGAACCGGGTAGTGCGGCGCCAGGCGGCGCGCGATGTAGTTCGCGGCCAGGATGGCGGTCTCGGTCGCTGCGGTCAGGCCTTCGCCGCCCATCATCGCGATGTACATCCACGAAATTGGCAGGATCGATGCCGAGCCGTAGGGCGCCGCGCTGACGGCGCCGATACCGGCTTCGTCACGGGTGTAGCCGGACGAGCGCTGGTTCGGCAGGAACTTGGCCAGGTGCGCGCCGACGCCGATCGGGCCGACGCCGGGGCCGCCACCGCCGTGTGGAATGCAGAAGGTCTTGTGCAAGTTCAGGTGGCTGACGTCGCCGCCGAAGCTGCCCGGTGCTGCCACGCCCACCAGCGCGTTCATGTTGGCGCCGTCGATGTAGACCTGACCGCCGTGCGAATGGATGATCTCGCACAGTTCGGTGATGCCTTCTTCGAACACGCCGTGGGTGGACGGGTAGGTGACCATCACGCAGGCCAGATTGGCGCTGTGCTGCTCGGCCTTGGCGCGCAGATCGGCCAGGTCGACGTTGCCGTTGTCATCGCAGGCGGTGACCACCACCTTCATGCCGACCATGTTGGCCGATGCCGGGTTGGTGCCGTGCGCCGACGAGGGAATCAGGCAAATGTTGCGGTGGCCTTCGCCACGCGACTGGTGGTAGGCCTGGATCACCAGCAGACCCGCGTATTCGCCTTGCGAGCCGGCATTTGGCTGCAGCGAGATCGCGGCGTAGCCGGTCAGCGCGCACAGCATCTCTTCGAGCTGGCCGATCATTTCGCGGTAGCCCACGGTCTGGGCATCCGGTGCGAACGGGTGAATGTTGGAGAACTCGGGCCAGGTGACCGGGATCATTTCCGAAGTCGCGTTGAGCTTCATGGTGCACGAACCGAGCGGAATCATGGTGCGGTCCAGCGCCAGATCCTTGTCGGCCAGCGAACGCAGGTAGCGCAGCATTTCGTGCTCGGCGTGATAGCGGTGGAAGGTCGGGTGGCTCAGGAAGGCGCTGGTGCGGCACAGGTGGTCGGGGAACGCGGTCTGGGCGGCAGCTTCGATGGCGTCGAAGTCAGGCGCGGCCGGTGCGTTCGACACGCCCTGCGAGAAGATTGCCCACAGCAGCGCGATATCGTCGCGGGTGGTGGTTTCATCGAGCGACACGCCAATGTGGCCGGCGTCGACGCGGCGCAGGTTCACGCCTTTTTCGGCCGCGATCGCGAGCAGTTCGGCGGCGCGGTCGGTCTTGATGGTCAGCGTGTCAAAGTAGGTGCTGTTGACGATGCCGTAGCCCAGCTGGCCCAGTTTCGCGGCCAGGATGTTGGTAAAGCGGTGAACGCGGCTGGCAATTTGCGTGAGGCCCTTCGGGCCATGGTAGACAGCGTACATCGATGCCATCACGGCCAGCAGCACCTGTGCGGTACAGATGTTGGAAGTGGCTTTCTCGCGGCGGATGTGCTGCTCGCGCGTTTGCAGCGCCAGGCGGTAAGCCTGGTTGCCTTGCGCGTCGATGGTTACGCCCACCAGACGGCCGGCCATGCTGCGCTTGAATTCGTCGCGGGTAGCCAGGTAGCCGGCGTGCGGGCCGCCAAAACCGAGCGGTACGCCAAAGCGCTGGCTGTTACCGACCACCACGTCCGCGCCCCATTCGCCTGGTGGCGTGAGCAGGGTCAGGGCCAGCAGATCGGCCGCGGCGATGACCATCGCGCCCGATGCGTGCAGCTTCTCGACGGCGGCGCGGTAGTCGCGCACGTCGCCATTCACCCCAGGGTACTGGACCAGCACGCCGAAGCAGGGCTCGGACAGGTCGGCAATCGCGCTCGCGGCGATCACCCGGACTTCAACGCCGATCGGTTCGGCGCGGGTCTGGATCACTTCCAGCGTCTGCGGCAGCACGTCGTCGGCGACGTAGAACACGTTCGAGGCGGACTTGCCGACGCGCTGGATCAGCGTCATGGCTTCGGCGGCGGCGGTGCCTTCGTCGAGCATCGACGAGTTGGCGATGCCCATGCCGGTCAGGTCGGTGATCATCTGCTGGAAGTTCAGGATCGCTTCCAGACGGCCTTGCGAGATCTCAGGCTGATACGGGGTGTAGGCGGTATACCAGGCAGGGTTTTCGAAGATGTTACGCAGTACCACGCCCGGGGTGTGGGTGTTGTAGTAGCCCTGGCCGATCATCGACTTCATGACCTTGTTCTTGCCGGCGATACCCTTCAGTTTGGCCAGTGCGGCCTGTTCCGGCATCGGGTCGAAGAACTGGCCCAGTTCCAGCTTGCTCTTCTTGCGGATGTGGGCAGGGACGATCGCGTCGATCAGCGCCGCGCGCGAAGCGTAGCCGAGGGTCGAGAGCATGGCTGCCTGCTCGCTCTCGGATGGGCCGATGTGGCGCGGAATGAAGGAATCGCGTGCTTCAAGTTGGGTCAGGCTGGAGCGGGTCATGAGTGAAGGCCAAAAAGAGAAGAGAAGGGGCGTGATACATCGTCGCGCGCAGGCATGCGTTGGCGCCTGCGCGAGTACGAGGATACATATTCTGCGGTGGTCTTTCCGTAGGCGGTGGCGTCGAGCAGGCCGTTGATCGCGT
>DASWMN010000204.1:0-3908 GCA_036399735.1 Telluria sp.
GCCGACGGACGCATCTTCGCCACCCCCGAACTGCGCGACTGGTTCGATACGGTGATCCCGGGTCTGTCGCAATCGGGACCGTGCCACGTGCTGGACGGCGATCTGCCGAAACGCCACTGGTTTGAGCGGCCCCTGCATACGCCCCCGGACGGCGCGGTCCACACCGTGGTGCCGGGTCGCCCCATCGGTCTGCACCCGCACACCATGGCCGAACTGGCGGCGCACGACATTCACCTGCATTTTTATGGCGACTTCACGCACGGCCAATGGCGCGCATGGATCGACAAATCGCTGGCGCTGGCACCCGACCATCTGCATCTGCACGCCAATGTGGAGCCTTCGCGCTGGGTGGACGAATTTTCCCGCTACACGGCCGGCTGGCTGCACAGTTTCGAGAGCGCCAACCAGGGTGAAATCCGGCGCGCCAACTGGGATGATCTGAATTACCCGGCGCGCATGGCCACGCTGGCCGCGGCGGGCCTGCCCATGATCCAGCGCCGCAACGACGGCGCCATCGTGGCCACGCAGACCCTGGCGCGGCGGCTCGAGATCGGCGTTTTCTACGATACCATCGACGAGCTGGCGCGCACGCTGCGCGAGCGGCAAGGCATGGCGGCCCTGCGCGCCAACGTGCTGCGCCAGCGCCATCTGTTCACCTTCGACCATCACGTTCCTGCGCTGATCAATTTCTTCCGGGAGGTCATCGGGCGAGGCGCCGCATGAAGCGCATGCGCTGCACCATCGTCATTCCACGCCACGACCGCCGCTCCCAGCGCGCGCTGGCGGGCAAGGTTGCGGTGGGCCTGGTCTCGCTCGAAACTCTGGGGCCTGAGGTCGCTACCTGGTACCTGCTGTCGCATGGCGTTTCGCTCGACACCATCCTGCGGGTGATGACGATGCCGCACAGGCGGCGCCGCTAAAAAACCGGACGCCGGCGTGGCCTGAGCAGTCTCAATGGCGTTGCGGCGGCAAGGCCCACTTCAGGCCGCGCGTCATGATCAATGGCGCCACGCTCAGATGATCCTCGTCGTTCAGCACCCGGGACGTGGTATGCAGACCGGGGTAAGCGTGCGCCTTGAGGATTTTTTCGAACTGCCGCATGTCGCCGACCATGTCATCCTTGCCCGGGCCGGTTTCAAGGCCGCCGACAGCGAAGAAAACATTCGCCTTCAGGTCCTTGTGCGTGGCCGCGTAGGCTTTTTCGCGCTCGAACATGACGCGCTTGCCGTACCAGAGCGAGGGACTGCCAAGAATGAAATGGCTGAACATGGTCGGTTCGCTGAGCAGAATATGCAGGCCGAGCAAACTGCCATAGGAATGGCCGGCAAAGACGGTGCGGCCCATGTCGGCCCGGTAGCGGGCGCCGATCAGGGGCAATACCTCGGTCGCCAGGAAGCGGCGGTAGCCTTCTGCTTCGCCGAATTTCGGCGCGCGGCCCGGCATGTCGGAGCTCAAGCCCGGTTCCAGCGACGGCGCCGGCGTATAGTCGCGCCGGCGGCTGTATTCCGGCGTGTCGCCTTTGGCGTACGACAAACCGACCAGGATGAATTCTTCCAGCCCATGGCCATTGGCCCCGACGCGCGCGGCCAGTGCGCGCGCTACCGGGAACGCGTAATTGGCATCGGCAACGAACACCACTGGGTAGCGTCTGGCCGAGCCCTTGTAGGAGGCGGGCAGGCTGACGAAGACTTCGTACTCGCGGTTCAGGCCGGGTGCGCTGATGCTGTGCACTTCGGTGTTCTCGAGGGTGTAGGGGATGGCGCCCAGTGCTGGCGCGCCGGTCGCGCACAGTGCGGTGAACAGCAGGGTACCGAAAAACTTTTTCAAATAGTGGCTCCGAGTTGAGTGTTTGCGGGTGGCCGTCAGCGCCGCTTGAGCGGATCAAGCAGGGAACGCAGGTCGTTGTGGTCCAGTTCGTACATAATGGCGAGCAGCTCGCCCAGCTCGCCGCGCGGAAAACCTTCGCGCGCGAACCAGGCCAGGTAGTGGCCGGGAAGATCGGCGATGACGCGGCCTTTATACTTTCCGAAAGGCATTTCGCGGACCAGCAGCAATGAAAGGTGTTCGGGTTTCATGGGCCGACACTGTAACGTAAAACCAGCTCACGGTGCCATATGCGCAAGACTTATCACGGTAGTTGCCACTGCAAAAAAGTGCGCTATCAGGCGGACATCGATCTCGCTATGGGATCGGTGCGCTGTAACTGTTCGATCTGCGCCAAGAGCCGCTACTGGCCGGCGCGCATCGCGCCATCCGCGTTCCGGCTGCTGAGCGGCCAGGATGCGCTGACGGGCTACCAGTTTGGTGAGCGCGTCGACCAGCATCCATTCTGCATGCACTGTGGCGTGCGCGCTTTCAGCCTGGGTAGCTCGCGCAAGATCGGTGACTTCGTCAGCATTAATTTATGCTGCCTGGATGACGCCAGCGATGCCGAGCTGGCGGCCACGCCGATCACTTACCTGAACGGGCGGGATGACGTATGGGATGCGCCTCCCGCCGAAACGCGCCACCTGTAGTGCCAACTGTAATTATTGCTGGCTCGGCGTTTTGACCTTGTCGCCCAACACGTCCTGCACGTACAGCATGGTAACCACCACGGCCAGCACCGCCGTCAGTGGCGTGGCCAGGGCCACGCCGGCCAGGCCGAACAGGGTGCCGAACAGCACCTGCATCACGATGGTCAGCGCGGGCGGCAGCGAAACGGTCTTGTTTTCGATGAGGGGCTGCAGCAGGTAGCCCTCGATCAGCTGAATGACGCCGAACAGGCCCAGCACATACAGCGCCTGCGTCGGGCTGGTGGAAAAGGCGATCAGCAGCGCCGGCACTCCGGCCATCAGCGGACCCAGATACGGAATGAAGTCGAGCAGGCCGGCAATGATGCCGAGGATGAGCGCCAGCGGTACGCCCAGCAAGGCCAGGCCCGTTGCGGTGAGCGTGCCCACCAGGACCATGGACGCGAATTTACCGAGCAGCCATTTGGCCAGGGTGCGGCCGATTTCGGACAGCACGGCGCGCACGCGCTCGCGCTTGTGGGGCGGGACCAGCAGCACGAAGCCGTCAATGTAGGTGTACGGCGCGGCGGCAAAATAAATGCCGACAAAAAGAATGATCAGCACATTGCCGAACGCGCCCAGCACGCCGCTGAAGAACAGGCCGGCGTTTGGCACCATCCGGCCCAGGTAGGCAATCAGTTTGTCGTTTGAAGGCACGCCACCGAGCAGCCGGCGCGCCAGGTCGTTCTGATTGAGCGTGTTGCGCAGTTCGGTGATGGCATGCGGGATGGCCTCGGCCAGCTTGTCGGACTGGTCCGCGATCTGGGGCGCCATGAGCCAGCCGCCAATGCCGATGACGGACAGGAGCAGCAGCACCACCAGCGGCAGCGCGAACTTGCGGCGCAGGTGCAGACGCCGTTTGATCACGTCGCTCAATTCATACAGCAAGATCGCAAACAGCATGCAGGCAAAGATCAGCAGCAGGGCGTCGGCTGCATACCAAAGCCCCGCCAGCACCAGGAAAAACAGCACGGCCATGCCGTCCATGAGCACCAGGCGGTGCAGGAAGTCGCGTTTCTTTTCAGGTGCGTTGTCGATTTGCTCGCTCATGGTTGACCAGGGTGAGGCTGGCACGGGGCCCGATACTTTAAATTTTAGCAATTCGGGCCCCGAGGCAGCGCACGTCCTGCAGCGCTAGCCGCGCTTGTGCTTCGCGCGTGCGCCCGCAGAGCGCATCAGCACTTTCCATTTGCTCCTTTCAGCAACGCGGTCGAGCGGCGTTTGCACGGCCCGACGGGTTTCGCGCAGCAGCTTGTGATAATTGCGCAGCCGGTCCGGGTGAACCGCGCCGCGCACCGCGCACCCGGGTTCCTGGCCGTGGCCGCAATCGCGGAACTGGCAGGCTGTGGCCAGTGC
>DASWMN010000205.1:0-18338 GCA_036399735.1 Telluria sp.
ATCAACCACGCGTGCGAGCCCAACTGCGAAGCCTACGAGGAAGACGGGCGCGTTTTCATTTACGCACTGCAAGACATTGAAGCCGGCGAAGAGCTCAATTACAACTACGCCCTCATCTATGAAGAGCGTCACACCGCGGCGGTCAAAAAGCTGTTTGAGTGCCGCTGTGGCGCGCCGTCCTGCAGCGGCACCATGCTGGCGCCCAAGAAGCGCAAGTCGCGCGCCGCAGCGCAGGCCTGATCAGCGCGCGTTGTCGGCGCCGGCCTGCTGCACAAGCTTGCCATATTCGCGGCCGTTGCGCACTTCTTCCACCGCTTTGCCGATGCGTTCGGCCAGCGCCGGGTCGGCCTGGACCAGCCGCCTGGACAGGATGAGAAAGTAGGGCTTTTCCAAGAGCGGGACAGGGCGCATTTCCAGTTGCGGCCCGAGCGGCCCGGCCATCAGGGCGGCCGCCTCGCTGTCGAATACGGCGGCACCGGCCAGTCTGCCCGTGAGCAGCTTGCGCGCCACGCTGTCGGTCGTATCCTTGCTTTCATCCACTTGCACCTGCTGCGCACGCAGCATGTCGCCGACCGAGTAGCCGAGCTGGAAGCCTATTTTCCCATCCACATGCAGGAAATGGGTGCCATCCCAGTCGATCCTGCTGCCCTTTTTGCGCATCAGATAATAGCGCGCCGTGTGCATGCGCTGATGCGGGTCCGGCTTGTCGGCGCCGGGAAACACACCGAAGGCCATGCGTTCCGGACTGAAGCTGACGGTGAACGCGCCATCGACCTCGTTCGCTTGCAGTTTGGCCAGACAGCGCTTCCAGGGCAGGGGCTGGTAACGAAACTTCAACCTGACTTTGGGTTCGACCCGCTTGAGCAGTTCGAAGTTCAGACCTTGCAGATCAAGCGTGCGCCAGGGCGGCACGGCACGGTTCTCGAAGCAGAGGGTCAGCCTGTCGCTTGCCAGTGCGGGCGCACAGAGCGCCAGGCCCAGCAAGCCCACAACAAGGTTTCCGCTTATAAAGCGGCATAGACCAGCGCCGGCGCGTGCCATTCGGATTCCCCTGTCACAACTTGCGAAGAGTCTACACTCGTTTCGCGAAAGGGAAGCAGATTTCGAATTGCGTCGTGCCGGCGCCACTGGCGGCCAGGCGGTAAGGAAAGCCATGCCGCGTCAGCACTTCGCGCACGAACATGAGACCGATCCCCTGGCCCCCTTTCTTGGTGCTGACAAACGGCGTGAACAACTGGCGTGCCGGTACTTCGCCCAGGCGGTTGCCGGAATCGATGATCGCCAGGCTGACCTGGTCGTCCTCCTTGGTCAGGGAAAATTCGATGTTGCCGGCCGTGCCACCCTCGGCCAGCGTGGTTTCCACGGCCTCGACCGCGTTCTTGACGATATTGAGCAGGGCTTGTTCCATCAGATGGCTGTCGAAGTGCAGCAAGGGCACCTCGTCGCGGCGCAGCCAGCCGATCTCGATGCCCAGGCGCTTGCACTGCTCGCGGTTGAGCCAGAGGATGTCGTCCATCATGGCGGCAATCGACATCGGCCGCAGTTCGGGTTGCGGCATCTTGATCACGCGGGTAAAACGCTCGATGAATTCGCCCAGGCTGACATTGCGGCGCTTGACCGCCACAATGGCGGTGCTGAAATCGACACTGTCGCGCTCGGCCAGCTGGTCCTTGTAGAACAGAAGCGAGTCGAGCACGGAGCCGGTCGCGGCCACGGTATTATTGACTTCGTGCGCAAGTACCCGGATCAGCTTGTCGTACGTGGCGCGCTCCGAGCTTTCCAGTTCGGCGGTCAGTTCATCGACCAGCAGAAAGTGGCGGCTGAAACCACGGTCATGGAACTGCCCGCGCTGGGCCCGGTAGCGGCGGCCTTCGCCGTCGGTCAGCAGGCGGCTTTCGCCCAGCGGCAAGGCGTTCAGCTGGCTGGGCAGGCCGCTATCGCCCCAGTGACTGAGCGGCTTGCCTTTCGGATCGACCAGGCCGAGCAGGGCGTGGGCGCTGGCATTCATCAGGCTGATCTTGTGGTCGAAGTCGAATACGATCACCGCGCTCGGTGTGGCTTCGAGCAGACTGTCGAGGAAGCCGCGCTGCTCGCCCAGTGCCAGCCGCTCCTGGTACAGGGTGGACAGCATGGTATTGAACAGGCGCACCAGTTCATCGAGCTCGGGCAGCCTGGAATCGACCAGGCGTGCCGCGTAGTCTTCGTCTTCCAGCAAGTCGCGAAAGCGCGCCGTGTATTCCAGCGGCCGCAGCGCCCCGCGCACCAGGAGCATGCCAAGCGCGAGGCTGGCCAGCAAGCCCAGTTCGATGCCGATAAAAATCGCGAACTTGTCGCGGAACAGGTAAATCGTCAGGCCGAACAGGGCCAGATGCAGCGCGACCAGGTAGGCGCCGAGGCGCCAGCGCAGCGTCATTCCTCTGCCCCGCCGCCCAGGCCGTGGCGTTCCAGGCGCCGGTACAGCGCCGTGCGCGACAGGCCCAGCGCTTGCGCCACGCGCGAAATATTGCCGCGATGTTGATCGAGGGCTTGCTCGATCATGCGCCGCTCCACCTGTTCCAGCGTCATGCCGTCCACGCCGAGACGCTGCTGGCCAGCGCTGTCGTCGAGGTGTTCGGCGCCGACAAAATCGGCCTGGCTCAGCTGTCTTTTGCCCGCCAACAGCACGGTGCGTTCGAGCGTCTGCTTGAGCTGGCGGATGTTGCCGGGCCAGGGCTGGGCGCTCAGCCAGTCCAGCGCCTGGGGCGTGAGCGTAACCGGATCGAGCCCGTACTTGATGGCCACGCCTTCGATGATGCGGTTGGCCAGCAAGGCAATATCGCTGCGGCGCTCGCGCAGGGGCGGCAGGCGGATGGTGATCAGATTCAGCCGATAGAACAGATCCTCGCGGAAATCGCCGGACGCGACCAGTTCGGCCAGCTCCTGGTTGGTGGCGGAAACGACACGAATATCGGCCTGCTCGCTGCGGCTGGCGCCCACTGGCTGGTAGCTCTGGTCTTGCAGCACACGCAGCAGTTTGACCTGGTCGGCGCGGTTCAGTTCACCGATTTCATCCAGGAAGAGGGTGCTTTCGTGGGCGCTCGCGACGTGGCCCTTGCGGTCCGCCTTGGCGTCGGTAAAAGCGCCGCGCACATGGCCGAACATCTCGCTCTCGAAAAGAGACGGCGTGATCGCGCCCATATTGATCTTGACCGGGAGGCGCTCGGCGCGCGGGCTGTTCTTGTGGATGGCGTCGGCAATGAGTTCCTTGCCGGTGCCGCTTTCGCCCAGAATCAGCACCGGTGCCTTGGTGCGCGCCACCTGGCCGATGGTGGCCAGCACGCGCAGCAGCTTGGGATGCTCACCGACAATGGCGCCGAAGTCGAACTGGCGGTCGAGCGCCTGGCGGTTCAGACGTTGTGGCGTCATCGAGGCCGACAGTTCCAGCGTGCTGGCAATCAGGCCGGCCAGCTGGGCGTTGTCCCAGGGTTTGGTGAAGAAGTTGGCGGCCCCGGCTTTGACGCCGCGGACTGCCAGCGCGATCGAGCCCCAGGCCGTCATCAGCAGCACCGGCAACTCCGGCTGCGCTTCCTTGATTTTGGCCAGCAAATCCATGCCTTCCTCGCCACTGGTCTGCAGCGAGAAATTCATGTCCTGCAGGACCAGGCTGAAGTGCCCGGCGGCCAACAGCGCCAGGGCGGCGGCGGGGCCGTCGCAGCACACGGCCTCGTAGCCTGACTGCTTGAGCAGCAGGGCCAGCGAAACCTGGACGGCGCTGTCGTCGTCGACAATTAAAATGCGTTGCGTGCGTGATTCCATCGTTTCTATTCGTAATGCAGTGCTTCGGTCGGGCTCAGGCGGCTCGCGCGCCAGCCCGGGTAGACCGAGCAGAGCAAGGATAGCAGATAGATCACTGCCATTGACAGGGCGGCCGAGCTCAGGAACACGCTCCAGTTCAGATGTTCGCCCAGGGCGCCCGTGATCGGCAACTGCACCAGCAGCAGTATGCCGATCAGCATTGCGCCGGTGCTGAGCAGAATCTGCTCGGCAATGATCTGGCGGTAGATGCTGGCGGCGCTGGCGCCCACCGCGCGCCGCAACCCGAGTTCGGGAATGCGAATCGTGGTGTTTTGCCACAGCACGCCGAACAGGCCAAAGGCGACCATCAGCAGCAGGAACGTGGCGACCACGGACAACACGATCATGGGCGTGACCTGGCTTTTCATGGCGTCGGTGCGGCGCACCGACAGCGGGGCGATTTCGTAGCTCCAGGTATTGTTGATCAGCTTGAGCTGGCGCGAGAGGGTTTCCTCGAAGGCGCGGGTGGTGCCCGGGCGCACCTTGATGAGCAGCGACTGCATGCCGCCGTCCTTGTTCGACGGTGTCGACCGGGTGATGATCATATTCACGGGCGCGGCAAATTCGCCTTTGCTGCGGTAGTCTTCAATGATGCCGACCACCCTCATGGGCTCGTTTGGCGTGCCCCGGCCCACATGATGCTCGACGACCTTGCCCAGTGCAGGCACGGTGCCGAACAGGGCGCGCGCCATGCGCTGGTTGATCACCACCGGTATCGCCGCAGCGCCATTGTCGGCACGTTCGAACAGCCGGCCTTGCATGGGGCGCACATGCATCAGCGGCAGGGCGTCGTCATCCATCTCGATCACCTGGGCCAGTGCTTCGCGCTTGGTCAGCGGATCGCTGAAGTCGCTGCTCCAGGTACGCGACAGGTAGGGCGTGGTGCTGGCAAAGGCGACCTGCTCGACGCCCGGTACGGCAGCAAGGCTGCGTTTGAAGTGTTCGTACACTTCTGGCGTGAGGTTTTTTCCGTCCTGGGGGAGATTGCCGATCCGGACCGACCAGACATTGTCGATGGCAAACCCGGTTGGCAAGTGATACAGCTCGTTGCTGCGCACGGCAAAGCCGACAATCGCGAATACCACCACGAAGGCGAGCAGAATTTCGAGGCTGAGCATCAGGTTGCGGCTTTTGCGCTTCCAGATCAGCAGGAGTAAATGGCGGAACATCAGACAGCTCCCTTGAGGGCGTGGATGGGATCGAGGCGCGACATTTTCCAGGCGGGCAGAACGCCGGAGAGCAGGCCGAAGAACAAGGTGGTCAGCAGGCCGTAGGCCATCACCGCCAGATTCAGCTGCACCTTGAGATAGGGAATCAGGTCGGACGCTTCCAGTCCCCTGAGCACGAGCGCCGCGCAAGCCATGCTGATGATGCCGCCGGCCACGCACAGCAGGACATTCTCGACCAGCAATTGGCCCACCAGATGTGCGCTGGTCGCACCGAAAGCCTTGCGCACGCCGATTTCCGAACTGCGCTCCATGATGCGCCCGCTGTTCAGGTTGACCAGGTTCAGGGCGGGCAGCAGCATGAACACAAACATGATGGCCAGCAGCACGCTGAGCATGGTGGACGCACCGGACTCGGCCTTGTCGGCATTGCCGATGGTCTGGCGTGCAATGGCGTCCATCTTGTCGTCGGCCCAGAAGTTAATCTTGTTCCATTGCTTCTTGTCGCCAAAGTCGGCGCCTTTGGCAATCGCCTCGACATCCTTGCGTATCATCGGCAAATCAGCCTTGGACCGGGCCAGCAGCAAGGCGATGAAGTCGCCGAAGTACTCTTGCCGGTAGGCCGACGACGGCGAGGTGCTGATCGGCACCCACAGATCGGCATAGGCATTGAGCTGCATTTCGTTTTCGACCACGCCGATGATGACAAATTGCTGACCACTGACGCGCACCGTCCGGCCCACCGCAGCGGCACTGCCGAACAGTTTGCGCGCCGAGGCACGGTTGATGACCGCGACAAAGCGCCCGGCCGCGTCGTCTTCGGCGTTTGGCAGGCGCCCGTCGAGGACTGTAAAGTCGAGGATCTTCCAGTAGTTGGCGTCCGTACGCCGCATTTCGAGCTCGGTCACGCGGCCTTCCTGGTACACCGAGACTGTGCTCGGGCCGCTGGTAACGCCGACCAGTTCGACCGACTTCATCGGCTTGAGGTACTTCTCGATCACCTTGTAGCCAAGCGGGCTGGTGCTCACTGAGGTGCCGTCGGCCGACTCGGTGCGCAGTACCATCACTTGCAGGAAGCGTTCGCTCTTGCCTTCCACCCCGGTGGGGTAGAAGGTATTCTGGACCAGCGCCGTGACCACCATCAGCACCACCAGCGTGAGCACGATGCAGAGCAGATTAATGGCGGTAAACAACTTGCGACGCATGAACACTTTCCATGCCGTCAGCAGATAATTTCTGAACATGGTTTCTCCTAGGCGACCAGCTGGCCGTCAAACACGCGTACGATGCGGCCAACCTGGCGCGCTTCGTTTTCATCGTGGGTGACCATCACGATCGTGGTGCCTTCCGCGTTGAGCTTCTTGAGAATCTCCATGATTTCGGCGCCCATCTTGCTGTCCAGATTGCCGGTCGGTTCATCGGCCAGCAGCACTTGCGGGCGCCCGACGATCGCGCGGGCAATCGCCACACGCTGCTGTTGTCCACCGGACAATTGATTGGGATAGTGGTCCATGCGCGCACCCAGACCAACTTTTTCCAGGGCGGCCCGGGCCAGCGCACGCCGTTCGGTCCCGCTCATGCTGCGGTACAGCAGCGGCAGTTCCACGTTATCGATCACGCGCAGGTCGTTGATCAGATGAAAGCTCTGGAAAATGAAGCCGAAGGTGCTGTTGCGCATCTGCGCGACCTGCTTGTCCTTATAAGCCTTGACCGGAATGCCGTCCACATGGATGGTGCCGCTGCCAGGGCGGTCGAGCAGGCCGATCAGATTGAGCAGCGTGCTCTTGCCGCAGCCGCTGGGGCCCATCATGCAGACGAATTCGCCTTTCTTGACGTGCAGGTCAATGTCCTTGACGGCCAATGTTTCAACTTTGTCGGTCTGATAGGTCTTGCTGACTTTTTCGAGTTTGATCACGGAATTTCTCTCAGGTTGGGCGTTAATTGCTAATGCGTACAGTGTCGTGTTCTTTGAAGTTGCTGCTGTCGGAGACAATCAGCTGGTCGCCCAGCCGGGCGCCGCTGACGATTTCGACGACCTTGCCGTCGCCGGCGCCGATCTCGATTTCGGTTTTGCGGGCCACGCCGTCTTGCACGATCCAGACCGGCTGGCGGCCCTTGCCGTTGATGCCGGGCCCGGCATCGGCAATCAGGGCCCTGGGCTTTTCGCCGGTGATGATGCTGACATCGACCCGCATCTTGTTGCGTAAATTGGGATGCTGCGGCTTGTCCAGCGCGACCAGCAGCTTGACCGTGCCGTTCTGAATCTCCGGCAGAATGGTTTGCACGCGGCCTGTCAGGATGTCCTTGTCCTGTTCGACCCGCACCGCCTGGCCCGGGCTGAGCGAGCGCGCATGGTAGTCAGACAGCGTCGCCTCGACCTTGTAGTTGTCCGGCTCGGACACGCGCGCCACCAGCTGGCCCATCTGCACGCTGGCGCCTTCGTCTTCCAGCAGCATGGTCACGGTGCCGGCGAACGGCGCGCTGACGCGGGTGCGTTCGAGCAGGCCCTGTTGCTGTTCGATCTGCTTTTGCAGGATGCTTTTTTGCAGGCGCGCGCCTTCGACGCTGGTGCTGGTGCTGCGGCGCGAATCCTCGATCAATTCCTTTTGCTGGCGCAGCTGGATCTCGACCCGGCTCACGTTCAGCTCGGCGGTCAGCATGTCCTCGCCCGATACGCCACCGGCCTTGCGCAGGGTCGTGTAGCGTTCCTTCTTGACGCGCGCGCTTTGCAGGTCCAGCTCCAGCAGCTCGATATTGCTGACGATCTGCTTGCGCTTCTGGTCCAGTTCCAGGGCCAGTCCGGCAATCCGGTTTTCCTGTTGTGCCAGCTGTTCGCGCAGGCTGTCGAGCGCCAGGCGGATGGTATGGTCGTCCAGTTCCAGCAGCAGTTCGCCGGCGGCAACGCGCTGGCCGGGCTTGGCGCGCACCTTGGCCACCCGGCTTTGAATCGGGCTCGATACCAGTTCTTCATGCACGGGAATGACGATGCCGGCTGCATTGATCGCATTTGCGATGCCGCCGTGACGCACGGCACTGAGGCGGATGTCGCTCGCTTTGATCGAAGGGCGCAGCACGTGGTTGAGCGCCCAGGCGCTGGTGGCAACCGCGCACAGCACGGCGGCGGTAACGATCAGGCGCGTGCGGCGGCGGCGTGACTGGGTGAGGGAGCTGATATCGGTGTCCATGCCGTCACTACAGCAAACGCCGTGCCAGCCTTCCTGCAGAGGAAAAACAGCGTGTTTACCGTGGAAAAATGCCCGTCTGCGCCCATGAGTGTCCGTTTCCGGACACCTGGCCCCGATTTAACGGGTTCAGCAAGACCGTCGCTTGCCGGGCTTCAGATATACTGCCCGCTTGCATTTATTTTACCGGGGTATATCTTGTTGAAATCCATCGCATTGCCCGTCGCCTTGCTGGGCGTTTTCGCTACCGCGAACGCTGATGAAGGCCAATGGCAGCCGCACCAGCTGCCGCAACTGAAAAAAGAATTGAAGAAAGTCGGGATCACCATTCCGGCCGAAAAGCTGGCCGACCTGAGCAAGCACCCGATGAGCGCGATCGTTTCGACCGGCAACTGCTCGGCGTCCTTCGTCTCGGGCGATGGCTTGATCGTCACCAATCACCACTGCGGCTACGACGCCGTGCAGCGCAATTCGACGGCGGAAAAGAATTACATCGCCAACGGTTTCCTGGCCAAGACCCGCGCCGAAGAGCTGCCGGGCGGCCCGAACCTGCGTGTGTACGTGACCGACAAAGTCGAGAACGTGACAGAGCGCGTGCTCAAGGATTTGCCGGCCACCATGTCGGGCCGTGCGCGCTACGACGAAGTGCAGTCGCGCATCAAGGCGCTGACAGCCGAATGCGAGACCGACAAGAATTACCGCTGCTCGGTCCCGAGCTTCCACCGCGGCCTGGAATACTACCGGATTCGCCAGCTGATGATCCGCGACGTGCGCATGGTCTACGCGCCGTCCGACAAGATCGGTGAATACGGCGGCGAGGTCGATAATTTCGAGTGGCCGCGCCAGACCGGCGACTTCTCCTTCCTGCGCGCGTATGTGGGCAAGGATGGCCGTCCTGCCGATCCGTCGCCGGACAATGTGCCGTACAAGTCGAAGGACTTCCTGGTCGTCTCGGCCGAAGGCCTCAAGAACGGCGATCCGATCCTGCTGGCCGGTTATCCGGGCCGCACCAGCCGCTACAAGCTGCCTGCGGAAATCCGCTTTGCGCGCGATGTGAATTTCCCCGCGCGCGTGGCCGAAATCAAGGCCGACAACGGCACCATCGCCGCTGCCACCAAGGGCAACGCGGGCAATGAAGTGCGCTATGCCAGCGTGGTCAAGTCGGCCAACAACGTACTCAAGAAAACCCAGGGTTTGCTCGATGGTTTCGCACGCGTCGACATCGCCGCCATCAAGGACGTGCAGGACGCCGAGTTCCGCGCCTGGTATGCCAAACAATCCGGCGTGTCGCCGACGCTGCTGGCAGAACTGGATAGCCTGATCGTCGCCGACATGGCGCTGCAGGAAGAGGAGTTTGCGTGGTCGGTTGCGTCGACCAGCGATTTGTACAAGAGCGCACGCACGCTGTATCGCCTGGCGCTGGAAAGCGCCAAGCCGAACGAAAAACGCGAGGGTGGCTACCAGGAGCGCGACCAGTCCTTCATCAAGGCGCGCATGAACCGTCTGGAACAGTCGTATGTGGGCAGTGTGGACGAAGCGCGCTTTACCGCCGCGCTGCAGCGCTACGCCAAGCTGCCGGCCAAGAGCCATCCACAAGGCCTGGACGCGCTGCTGCCTTCGGCCGGCGCCGTCGGCGCGATGTATCGCCAGTCGCAACTGGGTGATACCGCCAAGCGTCTGGCGTGGATCGGCAAGGATGCCGACGCGTTCGCCGCTTCGGACGACGCCTTCATCCAGCTGGCTGTAAAGACTTACAACACGACCAAGTCGCTGGAAGATCGCCGCAAGGAGATCGACGGTAATCTGGAACGCGTGATCCCGCAGTACATGTCGTCCGTGATAGCGTTTAAAAAATCGCAGGGCAAGCCGGTTTATCCGGATGCCAATTCGACCCTGCGCGTGACCTACGGCACCGTGGCGCCTTATTCGCCGCGCGACGGTATTGTGAAAGGCCCGTTCACGACCGTGCAAGGTATTCTGGAGAAGCACACGGGCGTCGAACCGTTCATTGCACCGAAGGCATTGATTGATGCCGTCAACCAGAAGCGCTATGGCGTGTTCAAGGATCCGGTGCTCGGTACGGTACCGGTCAACTTCCTGTCCAGCGCGGATACCACCGGCGGAAATTCTGGCTCGGCAGTCATGAACAAGCGCGGCGAATTGATTGGTCTGAACTTCGATTCGACGTATGAATCGGTGACCAAGGACTGGTACTTCGACAGCGCCATCACCCGCGCCATTCATGTGGATATCCGCTACATGCTGTGGGTGATGAAGGAGGTCGATCATGCCGACAACCTGCTCAATGAAATGACGATCAAGTATCCGCGCAAGTAAGTTAATCGCGGCCGCTCATACGTGCCATGGGTTCCCAGGCGGGACCCATGGCACATCTCCGGCACCACCACTCCATGAACGACCCTGTTTCCCTGTTTGGCATCACCACCACCAATCTCGAGCTGATCTCCTTCATCCTCTCGGTGATCACGGTCGCCCTGAACATCCGCCAGCTCCACTGGGCCTGGCTGTTTTCAATCGTCTCCTCGGCCACCTACGCGCTGGTGTTCTACGATTCACGCCTGTACGGCGACATGGGTCTGCAATTCGTCTTCATCGCGGTATCGGTCTGGGGCTGGTATCAGTGGCTGCGTGGCGGCGTCGGTCACGCGCCGCTGCCGGTCACCCGTTCCTCCGTTAAAGGCTGGCTATGGGGCATCGCGGGCTGGCTCGCGGCGTTCGCGGTCCTGGCAGTGTTTCTCGCCAAATTCACCAACACCGACGTGCCCAACTCCGATGGCTTCCTGACCGCCGGCAGCCTGCTTGGCCAGATTCTCCTGTCGCGCAAAAAGGTGGAAAACTGGATCGTCTGGATCGTCGTGGACATCCTCTACGTCGGCCTGTACGTGTACAAGGGCCTGACACTGACCGCCGTCCTGTATGGCATCTTCGTGATCATGGCCGCTGTGGGACTGGCCGCGTGGTACCGCGCAGCCGAGCGAAAGCCGGCATGAACCAGCCTTTGCGAATCGCGATTCTGGGCGCTGAGTCGTCCGGTAAATCAACCCTGGCGGCCGCGCTGGCCACCCATTACGACACGGTCTGGGTGCCCGAATACCTGCGCGAATTTGTCGAGACACGCGGCCGCGTACCCGAGGAAAGCGACCAGTATCCAATCGCCCGCACGCAGATGGAACGGGAAGACGCAGCAGCCGCAAAGGCATCGCGCTTTCTGTTTTGCGATACGACGCCGCTGATGACGGCACTGTACAGCCGCTGGTACTGGGGGAGGGTGGATGCGCAGCTGGCACTGCTGGAGCGCCGCCACGCGTATGCGTTCACGCTGGTGACCGCGCCTGACAGTCCCTGGGAAGCGGACGGCCTGCAGCGCGAGTCGGAGGAGGTGCGCCAGACCATCCACGAGCAGGTGTTGCAGATGCTGGCCGATCGGGACATTGCCTATCTGTTGGTCAGCGGCAGCCTGCCGCAGCGCATGCTGCAGGCCGCCCGCTACATCAATCCCGTTTAGAAGTCGAACTGCGCTGATACCCGGAACGTGCGTGGCGCGCCCGGGAACAGGTAGCCGCCCAGCTCCGGGGTCACATCGCGCCAGTAGAACTTGTCGGTCACGTTATCCAGATTCGCGCGAATCGTGGTTTTGGTGCCGCCAATGTTCATGCTGTAAGCGCTGCCCAGATCGAACACATGGTAGTCAGGCACGAAGGTGGTGTTCTGCGCGTCGAAGGCCTTTTTTCCCGAGTAGTGCCAGATGGTGCTGACCTTCAGGCCTTCCACGGCCGGTACCGCATATTCCAGTACGCCGGTCGACTTGAAGGCAGGAACGTTGGTGGTGCGTTTGCCGTCGATGTCGCTGCTGCCCGTGCCTTGCTGCTGCATGTGCAGGGCGATCAATGACAGGCTGTATTTCAGGGTGGCCGTGGCTTTCCCCTGGGCGCCCAGTTCGATGCCGCGGTGGGTCTGTTCGCCCGCGCGCACGAAGACGTTATTGGCGTCGATGTACTCGAAGCCCTTCTTGATCTGGAACAGGGAGCCGGACACGGTCATGCTGTTGTTGACGATGCCCTTGACGCCGAATTCGATCTGGCGCGAGCGGCTTGGCGCCAGCGTCTGGTTCTGGTTTTCGGTTTCCATGGGCGCGACGCCACCGTGTTCCATGCCGTGGGCTGCGCTCGCATACAGCATCCAGTCAGCGGCCGGGGTGTAGACCAGCGAAGCGCTTGGCAGCGTGAAGCCGGTATCGACTTCTTGCACACCCAGTACATCGCGCTTGACCTGCACGCGGCGCAGGCCGGCATGTACCTTGAACTGCGGCGACAGGGTCAGGATGTCCTGCACGATCAGCGCGCGCTCCTGGTCGTGGCGCTGTTCCAGAATGGCGCCCGTGGTTGGATTGCCCGGTGCCGGCGGCACAATCACGTTTTTGTAGATGTTGCTGGAGCCGGCATAGTCGTACACATATTCACCGAAGTAGTCGCTGCGGGTCTGCTCGGTCAGGCCCAGCGTCAGTTCGTGCTTGACGATGCCGGTCGCGAATTTACCGTTCAGGAATGCCTGCGTCCCGAACGGGTTCTTGCGCTCGCCCACGCTCTGGTAGTCATACACGTCGTAGTCGCCGTTGGCGCAGTAGCCCGGATAGAAGCCGGCGCCCTCGTTGCTGCAGCCGTAAGGGAAGGCGGTGTAGTCGTCGCGCTTGAAGTTGTGCTTGTTGGCCGACAAGGTCGCGCGCCAGTCGTCATTGATGGTGTATTCAAAGCGCAGGCCAACGTTGCTGGTCCAGGTTTCCACCGGCTTGGCCCAGGGCTGGTCGTTCAGCAGCATTTTTGGCGACACGCCGCTTGGCAGGGCGACGCCGCGAATGAGCTGGTAGCCCGGCGCGGTGATCTGCGATTTGTGCTGATAGTCCATGTCCAGCTGCACCAGCGCCTGCGGCGAGATCTGCCAGTCCAGTGCACCGGAGACGAACTGGCGTTCGCCATCCGCGCCCTTGACGTAGGAGCGCAGGTTTTCCGCGGCGGCGTTGAAGCGGTAGCCAAAGCGGCTGTCGGCAAACCGGCCGCCCAGATCCATGGCGCCATACACGGTGCCGCGCTCACGCGCTTCGAGCGTGACCGAGCGCAGTGGCGCATTCGTCGGGCGCTTCACCGCGTAGTTGATCACGCCGCCCGGCGTGGTCACACCGGCCTGCAGACCGGCCAGGCCCTTGAGGATCTCGATGCGCTCCTTGTTTTCGAGCGGGATCTGGGCGTCGCCGGAAATGGCGATGCCATCCTTGCGGTAGCTGCTGGCGTTATCGAGCCTGAAGCCGCGGATCGAGAACATTTCGGCGTAACCGATGGCGTTGTACGAATCGCTGACACTGGCGTCGTATTTCATCGCGTCCGAGGTGCTGCGGATGCCCAGATCGGCCATTTGTTCCCGGCCCATGGCGGTAATGGAGAACGGCGTTTGCAGCAGTGGTGTTTCGCCGAAGCCGCCCACGCTGGCGCGTTCGGTCACGCCAAGTTTGCTGGCGGTGACGACGATTTCGGGCATGGCCTGGGCAGTTTGGGCATGGGCCTGCAGGGCGTAGGCCTGCATCAGGGACAGTGCGATGACGGTGTGCTTCAGTTTCATAGTGTGCTCGTGTTACGCACGGACGTGCCGGTGCGTTGCTTATCAAAAAAGCCGGAGCCAACGTGGGGGAGCATACAAAGGAGGGACCTACTTTGCGCTTTCCTTCGCTGGCATTATCCAGATCAGGTACGGAGGGTATCTCTCACCCGGAACATCTGTTCCAGGACCCCTAGCGAAAGCGGATTTTAGCACAAGTACAACATCCATCTTGCATACGCCGCGTGCGGTGCCGTTTGCGGCGCTTGACCGCCGGGGGGGAGCCGGGGAGTGCGCCCGCAGGCCACAAAGGGGAAAAGCGGCGCAAACGCGCGATTTCGCACGCGACTGGACGAGAAGTGTTCGATTCGCCGCGCACAGGGCGCGCGATCACACGATTCGTGCACGATTTTCACGCACGGCGCACGAATTTGAACGACAGGCGAAGCGCGCGGTCCAACTGGACGTAGCGTTAGAAATCGTGTTCCGCTCGTGCGAAATCGTGAGCAAATCGTCCCTTTGCGGCAGCGCTTCGTGCGCTTTCGAAGGCAAATCGTTCGTCTGCGCGGTGAATCGTGCGTTAGCGCGCTATTTTGGAGAACACCATGAGAAAGCCCCACCCCGACGTCTTCGACGCCATACCCATTTCACATTCGCTGAGCATCAGGCTCGGTTTCGCCAAGATGATGGGCGCGCAGGACCACTGGGAAATCGTGGAGGAAGCCGTCGAAGACTGGCTGCGCAAGCACCAGCCGGATGCGTGCGGCGAGCCGCAGTTCGCCGGCTATCAGTGGAAAAGCCTGTTCCTGCCGCATGGCACCGTGTTGCGCACTGTGTTCAAAGGCAAACATCATCACTGTCGCGTCGAGAATGAGCAGATCGTTCACGAGGGCGCGGGGTGTTCACCGAATGGTTTCGTCAGCGCGGTCGGCGGTATCCGCCGCAACGCCTGGAAAAGCATCTGGCTGCTGCTGCCTGATGCCAAACACTGGCAACTGGCCGATACGCTGCGCGTGCGCAGGCATGCGGTCGCGGCGCGCAGAACCGTGCATGCCGCGCGGCCGATAAGGGGCGTGCCGGCACCTGTCGCGGCACCAGCCGTGCGTTTGGCTGACCTTGTACCGGCACGCACAGCGCGCGACATGGCGCCGTCCACGCCGCCGCTGCCAGCCGACCCGGGGCCGGCCAGCGTACCGCCGGCACCACGTGCGCCAGTATCGTTGCAGCCGTCATTGCGCCCCGCATTCCCGCCCGGGCAAGTCGGGCAGGGGGCGGCCGAAGCGAGCATGCTGTTCGCGTTTCCGCTGACGGGGCACTACCGCTGGACAGCGTGGCGGCCCGGCCCATGAGCGAAGCCGGGCAGGCGCCCGTGGCCGCGTGCGGAAAAAATCAGAGACTCATTTCCAGCACTTTGCGCGTGACTGCCAGTGTGACATCGCGCTTTTCGCCCAGTTTGACCATGCGGTGCTTTTCCAGCACGGCCAGCACCGCCTCGACATCCTTGGCGCCCAGGCCGTAGTCGCCCAGGCGGGTCTTGACGCCCATCTGCTCGAAGAACTCTTCCATGCGGGTGATCGCAGCTTCAATGCGGGTATCTTCGTCGCCGCCTTTCAGGTTCCAGACCCGCTCGGCAAATTGCAGCAGCTTCTCGCGCTTGCCCTCTTTACGGGCCCGCAGCATGCTCGGCATGACAATTGCCAGGGTCTGTGCGTGATCGAGGTTGTACAGCGCCGTCAGTTCGTGGCCGACCATGTGCGTCGCCCAGTCCTGCGGCACGCCGGCGCCGATCAGGCCATTTAAGGCCATGGTCGCGGTCCACATGACGTTGGCGCGCACGCTGTAATCATCCGGATGGGCCAGTGCCAGCGGACCTTCCTCGATCAGTGTGAGCAGCAGGCCTTCGGCGAAACGGTCCTGTACCTTGGCGCCGACCGGGTAGGTCATGTACTGCTCCATCACGTGGGCAAACGCGTCGACCACGCCGTTGCCGACCTGGCGCACGGGCAGCGAGTACGTCTTGGATGGATCGAGGATGGCGAACTTCGGATACACCTGGCGGCTCATGAAGGCAAACTTTTCCTGGGTCGCCTTTTTGGTGACGACGCTGGCCGCGTTCATTTCGGAGCCGGTGGCCGGCAGCGTCAGGATCGCGCCGAACGGCATCGCCCGGGTAACGTTGGCGCCGTGCTTTTCGAGGATGGTCCACGGGTCTTCGTCGAGCAGGGCGCCGGCGGCGATGAACTTGGTGCCATCGATGACAGAGCCGCCGCCCACTGCCAGCAGGAAGTCGATTTTTTCGGCCTTGACCTGTTCGATCGCGCGCATCAGCGTTTCGTAGCTTGGATTCGGTTCGATGCCCGCGAACTCGGTCACCGTGTGGCCGGCCAGTGCGGCCTGCACTTCGGCATACACGCCGTTCTGCTTGATGCTGCCGCCGCCATATACCAGCAGCACGCGCGCATCGGCGGGGATCAGTTTGGGCAGCGAGGCGATCTGGCCTTCGCCGAACAGGATGTTGGTGGGGTTGTAGAAGTCGAAATTGAGCACGATGGTTCCTTACGGTGGCGTAGATGCAAACAGGCGCAATCGACAATTATCGCTCAACGGCGCTTTTTCTGCCGGCACCCGGTTCTGCTATTCTTGATCGAATCTCACTGGCCAAGGAGCCGCTATGCCACTCGTTACCATCAGCGTTCGCAAACCGAAAACGGGCGCGTTCAAATCAGCTGTTCTCGATGCCGTGCATGGCGCGCTGGTCAGCTCGGGCGTGCCGCAAGCGGACAAATTCCATCGCGTGCTGGAACTGGATGCGGAGGACTTCCGCTTCGACACCGGCTATCCCGACGTGGCCGGCGCCCGCAACGACGACTTTGTACTGATCGAGATTGTATGGTCGGCGGGACGCAGCGTGAAGGTAAAAAAGGCCATGCTGGCCGATCTGATGTCACGCCTGGCGCAGGCGGGCCTGGATCCGGAGAATGTGATGGTGGTGTTCAAGGAGACGACCTGGGAGAACTGGTCGTTCGCCGGCGGCCGTCTGATTCATACCTGAGTTTTACTTTTCAGCGGCTGTCTTAAGGCCTGCCAGACCCTTTTCGAAGTCAGGGCCGATCATTTTTTCCATGTCGACGAACACGGTCATGATCTTGCTGATGAAGGGCATGGGGCCTTTCATGTTCCAGGTGACTTTGGTGCCGTCGCCGTCGGGTGTCAGGGTGAATTCGGTGAGGTTGTTCGATTCGACGGGGTCCTTGAAGTCAAGCTTGATCAGGACGGAAGCCGGTTTCACATCAAGCACTTCCATCCGTCCCTGCCCGACTTTGGAATCGCCTTTCCAGCCATAGACAGCGCCCTTTCCGCTGGCAGGTCCTTCAAAGGTGCGTACCATGTTCGGATCGAGCGTGTCCCAGTACGACCACTGCGCCCAGTTATGGAAATCCGAAATGTAGGGCAGGATTTTTTCAGGCGTCGCCTTGATGGTCGTCACGCGCGTGATGGCAAATTCATTCGGCTTGGTGGCAGCGAGCCCCAGGATGATGGCGACGATGGCCAGAAGGCCGATGGCGATCTTTTTCAGCATGTTTTCCCCTTTTGTTTTGCTCTGTTTTATGGGCGGCGATGGCCGGCATTGCAAGACTAGCATGGTGCGTGCGTCCTGTTCCATCTGATTCGGCCATAATCGCTTCAACCCCACAGACGGAGCGCATGCCGATGGATTACGCACTGTATTACTGGCCCAATATCCAGGGCCGTGGCGAATTTGTCCGGCTGGCGCTGGAAGAGGCGGGCGCTTCCTACAGCGACGTGGCGCGTACCAAGAAGGGCATGGACGCGCTAATGACGCTTATGGACGACGCGGCCACGCCGCCTTTCGCGCCGCCGTTTCTCACCTCCGGCGCGCTGCTGATCGGCCAGACAGCCAATATTCTGCTGTTCCTCGGCGCCCGCCACGGCCTTGCACCGCGCGCGCAAGCGGGGCGCCTGTGGGCCCACCAGCTGCAGCTGACCATTGCCGACTTCGTGAACGAGGTGCACGACACCCACCATCCTGTCGGCGTGTCGCTGTATTACGAGGATCAGAAAAAGGAAGCGAAACGGCGCACTGCGGGCTTTATCGAAGAACGGATCCCCAAGTTTCTGGGCTATTTCGAGAACGTCCTGCAAGCGAACGACAAGCGCGGCGGCTTCATGGTCGGCGCGCGCCTGTCGTATGTGGACTTGTCGCTGTTCCAGGTGATGGAAGGCTTGCGTTACGCCTTTCCCAAAGCCATGCGGCGGATCGGGCCGCGCTACCCCGGCCTGATCGCGCTGCACGGCATGGTGGCGGAGCGGCCCAACATTGCCGCCTATCTGGCCTCGAAGCGCAGAATCGCCTTCAACGAAGAAGGCATCTTCCGCCACTATCCCGAACTGGACGGCTAGCGCCGCAAAGCCCGCTCAGTGCGCCATAGCCGCGGCGCTGTGCGATGCGGCGACAAAACCGTCGCGGCGGTCGAGCCAGCCGGCCAGCGTGGTCAGTGCGAGCGCGCCCAGCACCACGATGGCGCCG
>DASWMN010000206.1:0-8721 GCA_036399735.1 Telluria sp.
CCTGCATATAGGATTCGCCCGCCAGGGCCAGCAACTGGGTGTCTTCCGACGGGTCCTTCAGGGCCGGCGCCAGGGTGGCCGCCGCGTCCGCCGGGTGGGCGGCGCGCAGCTGGGCCGTGGCCAGCAGCTTGCGTGCATACAGCGTGTTGGGGAATTTATCCAGATACTTCTTGAGGTTCTGTTCGGCCTGTTCGAGCTGGCCCAGATTCAGATGAATGGCGCCGGCCAGCAGGATGCTCGGCATGTGCTCCGGCGCGCCCCGCAAGACTTTCTGCACCGATTCCATCGCCACTTCATTTTTGCCCTGGGTGAAGTCGAGCAAAGCCTGGGTGTAGGTCACGATCAGGCTGGACGGATTGGCCTTGCGCGCCGCGTCCACGTCGGCCTTGGCGGCATCGAACTTGGCCATGCCGATTTCGAGATAGGCTTTCTCGATGTGGGCGCTGCGGTGATCGGGCTTGAGCGCCAGCACCTTGTCATAGGCGGCCAGCGCCGCCTCGGGTTTGCCCAGGCGCCCGGCCAGCATGCCCTGGTACATCCAGACGTCCGGGTTCTTCGGATCTTTCTGGGTGGCGGCTTCGGCCAGACGCTGGCCGCCTTCCATGTCACCGCTGCTGAAGGCGTGGCCTGCCATGCCCAGCAAGGCAGCGCCATTGTCGGGATGGGCCGCCAGCACGCTTTCGAAGCTGGCCTTGGCCAGTTCCTTCTGTTCCTGCGCCAGATAGGCATTGCCGCGTGCGACCAGCAAAACCGGGTCGGCGCCGGCCACGCCGGCTTCGGTTTCCTCAATCACTTTCTTGAATTCGCCCTGCGCCAGCAGCGCCTGGGCCAGGCCCGGCAGGTACTGGGCCGCCGTGGCGCCGAGGCTGCCAGCCTTGCGGAATTCCTTTTCGGCCGATACGGCATCGCCGCTGTCGATGTACAACTGGCCCAGCGCCAGGCGGATGGCAGCGTCTTCCGGGCTCTTGGCAGCGGCATTTTTCCACTGGATCAGAGCGGCCTTGATGTCGCCTTTTTGCTGGTAGGCCTTGGCTTCGGCCACCAGCGTGGCGGCCGATTCGGACCGGTTGCAGCCACTGATGCCCGCGCCCAGAAGAAATGCGCCGGAAACCACGGCGGCGGAGATGGTCAGCTTGTGTGCGATGCGCGGCATGGGAGTCCTTGTGATGTGTAACTGAAAATGGGTGCGCCCCGGGGGGCGTCAAGCTAGCATAGTGACATGAATGCTGGCTAAATGGCAACATTATTGAATGCGTGCGGCCTGCGTCCGCGCTACCCGTGGCATTTGTGCCGCAGCGGTTTCGTTTGCGCGTGCGCAAAGCGCAATGACAAAGAATCTGAACATTTTTCGGCGCGGGGAACACGGCGCCAGCCGCGCGGCCTAAATCCCATCTGCAATCGTATTTTGGAGGCGTGATGAACCAACCCAGCGAACACATCGCAGGCCGCCAGGCCCCGCCTGCGCCATGGCAGCAGGCCGACTTCGCCCCCGCGCAGGCGCCAGCGGCGCCCGGCGCCTTGCACCAGGGTCCGCGGCCGGGCCGCGCCAGCGGGCGCGAACAGCAACTCGGCACGGCGCTGGGCTGGATCAGCGTGGGCCTGGGCCTGGCCAGCCTGCTGGCACCGCGCGCCGTGGCGCGCACGGCCGGCTTGCCGGACTGGCCGCTGCTGATGCGCGCGGTCGGCCTGCGTGAAATTGCCAGTGGCGTCGGCCTGCTGCGCCAGCCGGACAACCAGGCATGGCGCTGGGCGCGGGTGGCTGGCGACGCTATGGATCTGGCCGTGCTCGGCATTGCTGCCGCCCATCCGCAAGGCGACCGGCGCCGGCTGGTGTCGGCGGCGCTGGCGCTGGGCACCTTGTCGGCCATCGATGTCCGGGCCGGCAATCCGCCCCGCCGCAAGCTGTCGCGCCAGGCGCTGGACGGGCCCGGGGGCAGCGTGCAGGTGCGCGAAAGCGTGCGCATCAACCAGCCGCCGCAGGCATGTTATGCCTTCTGGCGCGAGCTCGAACGTCTGCCCAGCTTCATGCAGCATCTGGTCTCGGTCACGCCGCTCGACGCGCGCCGTTCGCACTGGTGCGCGCACGGTCCGGCCGGCAGCAAGGTCGAGTGGGACGCCGAAATCACCGCCGACCAGCCCGGCGAACTGCTGGCCTGGCAGTCCTGCGCGGGCGCCGATGTCGACAACGCCGGCACGGTCCGTTTTGCGCCCGGGCCGGCCGGCAAGGGCACCGAGCTGTCGGTGGAACTGCGCTACCGCCCGCCGGCCGGGCATGCCGGCGCCATGCTGGCGCGCCTGTTCGGCGAGGAGCCCGCGCTGCAGGTGCGCGGCGACCTGCGCCGCTTCAAGCAACTGATTGAAACCGGCGAAATCCCCACCACCAAGGGCCAGTCCGAGGGCAAGCGCAGCCTGAAGGCCAGCCTGTTACGCGCGGGAGCAGAATCATGAGGGCCGCTGTCTGGCACGGTACCAAGGATGTGCGGGTCGATCAGGTGCCCGACCCCGGCATTCTCAACCCGGGCGACGCCATCGTGCGCGTCAGCTCGACGGCGATCTGCGGCTCCGACCTGCACCTGTACAACGGCTTTGTGCCCAGCATGGAGCAGGGCGATATCCTGGGCCACGAATTCATGGGCGAGGTGGTCGAGATCGGTCCCAAGGTCAAGCGCCTGAAGGTGGGGGACCGGGTCGTGGTGCCGTTTCCGATCGCCTGCGGGCACTGCTTCTTCTGCGAACAGAAGCTGTTTTCCGTGTGCGAGAACTCCAATCCCAACGCCCACCTGGCCGAGGCCATGTGGGGCCATACCACGGGCGGCATCTTCGGCTACTCGCACCTGACCGGCGGCTACGCGGGCGGCCAGGCCGAATACGTGCGTGTGCCGTATGCCGACGTCGGTCCGCTGGTGGTACCGGCCGGCCTGGCCGACGAGCAGGTGCTGTTTCTGTCGGACATACTGCCAACCGGTTACATGGCAGCCGAGGCCTGCGACATCACGCCCGGCGCCACGGTGGCAGTGTGGGGCTGCGGGCCGGTCGGCCAGTTCGCCATCCAGAGCGCCTTCCTGCTGGGCGCCGAGCGCGTGATCGCGATCGACCATTATCCCGAGCGGCTGGCGCTGGCGCGCAAGCTCACGCGTGCTGAAACCCTGAATTTCGACCAGATCGATGTGCCGGACGCCCTGCGCCAGATGACCGGCGGACGCGGGCCGGATGCCTGCATCGACGCGGTCGGCATGGAAGCGCATGGCGCCGGCGTGGCCTATGCCTACGACCGCATCAAGCAGGCCATGCGGCTCGAATCGGACCGGCCCACCGCGCTGCGCGAAGCGATGATGAGCTGCCGCAACGGCGGGGTGGTGTCGGTGCCGGGCGTGTACGGCGGCTTCAGCGACAAGATCCCGTTCGGCTCTGTCATGAACCGCTCGCTGACCATTCGTACCGGGCAGTGCCATGTGCAGCGCTACATGCAACCCTTGCTGGAACGGGTAATGGCCGGCGAGATCGATCCTGCCGCCATCATCAGCCACCACATGGCGCTGGAGGAAGCGCCGCATGCCTATGAAATCTTCAAGCACAAGCAGGAGGACTGCATCAAGGTCGTGCTGCATCCGCAGCAGCTGCATTAGGGTGCCGCAAGCGGATCAGGCCCCGGCTTGCTGCAGCAGCCAGGCGGTCAGGGCCTTGATCTTTTCATCCTGCAGATTCTGGCGCGGGCAGACAATCCAGAAGGCCCATGGGTTGTCCAGCTCCAGCGCCAGCGGTTTGACCAGGCGGCCGTCGGCCAGGTCGCGCGCCACCAGCGGCGCTGGCGCCAGCGTCACGCCGTGCCCGGCCTGTGCCGCTTCCAGCGCCATGTAGGTGCTCATGTACAGCGGGCCGGCGCCGGCATCGACGCCCTCGACGCCGCTGGCTGCCAGCCAGTCTTCCCATTCCGGCGGGCGGACGCGGCGCGCGGGGACCGAGTTGTGAATCAAGGTGTGGCGGCGCAGGTCGGCCGGCTGGCGCAGAGGTGTACGCTTCAGCAGGGCGGGGCTGCACACCGGCACGACGGTGGCATCCATCCAGCGCCGCGCGTGCAGGCCAGCGTACTTGCCTGGCCCGTAGCGCAGCGCCATGTCGATATTGCTGCTCTTGAAGTCGACCAGCTTGTCTTCGACGTCGATCATCACGCGCCAGTGCGGATGCCTGGCTTCGAATTCGCCCAGCCTTGGCGCCAGCCACTTGGCCGCCAGCGAAGGCATGGCGCTGATCACGATGGTGCTGCGGGCCTGGCGCCGGCCGGGGTCCAGCGCCTGGTCGAGGCCACTGAACAGGCCGTGCAGGGTGGCCGCCAGCGCCGCGCCTTCAGCCGTCAGCTGCACTGCGCGGTTGAGCCGCACGAACAGGGCGTGCCCCAGATATTGCTCGAGTTTTTTCACCTGATGACTGATCGCGGTCGGTGTCACATTGAGCTCGTCGGCCGCCTTCAGAAAACTGCCATGGCGGGCGGCGGCTTCGAAGCTGCGGGCGGCAATCAGAGGTGGGTTCGGACGGGCAGCCATGGGACTCGCGTGGTCGGAGGGGAATGCAGGCAGTCTATCAGATTAGTTTCATTCATCTGAAGCAGAGAAGCTTTCGTTTGTCGGCGCCATGCCGGCTTTCTAAGATGACCGCATACCCATCCACGAAAGCCCATCATGCGCATCGACTATCTCAGTGCCGACATTCTGCTGTTTCGCGGCGACAGCCTCGCTGCCCTGGCCACCGCCTTCATAGACGGTGAACGCGTGCTGCTGGTCGATGCGCTGGCCAGCCAGTACGACGCGTTCGACCTGCGTGACTATCTGGAGAACACCTTGCACAAGCGGGTTGAGCAGATCGTCCTGACCGCTGCTGATGGCAGCCACGCCGCCGCCGTCCCGCTTTTTCCTGAAGCACAGCTTACCGGCGCGCTGGATGCGCCCGAGCTCATCGGCTGGGGCCGCCATACCCTGGCGCTGCACGCCGAGGCCGGCGCCTTGCAGGTCGATGTCCCGAGCGCCGATCTGCAGTTCGTGGGCGACAGTATTGTTGGGAATATCGCCACCGTGGGGACGTTCACGCCCGAACAGACGGACGCCCATCTCGCCCGTTTGCAAGACCGGGGCCGGACCCGGGTCGTGCCGCGCCATACTGCCGCCGCCTGCAGCCGGGCGCTGGGCAATGCGCGCGCCTATTTGGCCGAACTTGGTGCGCGGGTACGTGCGCTACGCGCGCGCTTTCCCGCACCCGATGCGGCAGCGGCGATCGCCCGTCTGCCACTCGATCCTCTGCTACCGAAAGGGGAATTCGCCACGCCGCTGGAACATCACTGGCATGCGGAGAATCTGAAGCGAATTGTCGAGCGCGGGCTGTTCCCGGCGGCCACGCCTCAGGCTGCAGGCGAGCGGCGTGGCCGCGCCCGAACCTGCTGCGATACGGTGGGTTCGGTGCTGATGGCGATGCTGGGCCGCCTGGTCGAGCGTGGCGTGTGAGTTCAGCCCGGCTTGCGCAGCCGGCTCAGCAGTTCTTCAACGCTGTCGCTGACCGGCAAGCCGTGACGGCGCAGCAGTTGCAGGTGCAGGACCAGGTTTTCCAGCACCAGCTTGGCCGAGACCGCAAGCAGGGTCATGAGGCGGTCTTCGGTACTGAAGTTCTCCATGGCGGCGGCCATTTCGCACAGATGCGCCGCCACCAGCTGGCGCAGTTCACCCTCGCCAAACGGCAAGTCGGCAAAGTCGATCGGATCTTCGACTTCCACTTCCAGCATCAGCGCAGCAAGTTCTTCCGGTTTGATCGGCATGGTGCCCTTTCGGTGGTGGGGACGCCTTCATTTTAGGCCAGGGTGGCGACACACGACGCGATCCGGGATAAAATTCATGAGCTTTTTATCAAGCCGGGACCCCAGATGGCGCGTCTTTTCTTTACCCAGCAACTCGCCCGTTTTACCACCGTGCCGCAGCTTGATACCGGCGCTGGCAACCTGCGCGCGGCGCTGGAAGCCGCGTTTGCGGTCAATCCCGTGCTGCGCGGCTATGTGCTGGATGAGCAGGGCCATCTGCGTGAAAACGTGGCGGTGTTCATTGACGGGCGCCGCGCCAGCGAACGCGTGCACTTGAACGACACACTGGCGCCCGATTCCCAGGTCTATATATTGCAAGCACTTTCCGGAGGCTGACATGAGCGAGCGCGCATACCTATCCACCCGCAAGGGCCTGTTCGAACTGGATCGACGCGCTGCGGGGTGGGAAATCGGTGCGCGCCACTTTCTCGGGGAGCCGGTCTCGATCGCCCTCGACGATGCACGCGACGGCACTCTGTATGCCGCGCTCAACCTGGGCCACTTCGGGGTCAAGCTGCACCGGCGCGATGCAGGCAGTACTGTCTGGACCGAGATTGCCGCCCCGGCCTACCCGCGCAAGCCGGAAGACAGTCCTGACAAGGTGGAATGGAAGAACAAGCTGATCTGGTCGCTGGAAGCGGGCGGTGCGGATCAGCCCGGTGTGCTGTGGGCCGGGACCTTGCCCGGTGGCTTGTTCCGCTCCGCCGACCGCGGTGCTTCCTGGCAGCTGGTGCAAGCGCTGTGGGATGTGCCGCAGCGCGCCGAGTGGTTCGGCGGCGGATACGACGTGCCCGGCATCCACAGTATCAGTGTCGACCCGCGCAATAGCGACCATGTGCTGGTGGCGGTCTCCTGCGGTGGTGTCTGGCGCACCGAAGATGGCGGCGCCAGCTGGGCCGTGTCGGCCACCGGCATGCGGGCCGACTACATGCCGCCCGAACTCAATGAAAACGAGGCCGTCCAGGACCCGCACCGGATCGTGCGCGCGCACGCCACGCCGGACCGGCTCTGGTGCCAGCATCACAATGGGATCTGGCATTCCGACAATGGCGGACGGCGATGGCAGGAGCTGCGCGACGTGGCGCCATCGACCTTCGGTTTCGCGGTCGCGGTCCATCCGCAGGATGGCAATACCGCCTGGTTCGCGCCGGCCGAAGCGGACCAGCGCCGCATTCCGGTCGACAGCGCCCTGGTGGTCACGCGCACCAGTGACGGCGGCAAATCGTTCACGGCCTTGCGCAGCGGCTTGCCGCAGAAGGATTGCTACGATCTGGTGTACCGGCACGGCCTGGCCGTTTCGGACGATGGCAGGCAGTTGTTGATGGCCTCGACCAGCGGCGGCCTGTGGGCCAGCGAAAACGGCGGCGACCACTGGCAGACCGTCTCGACAACCTTTCCGCCGATTTACGCCGTGTCGTTCGCGAAGTAAGCGAGGAACATACTGACGGCCGCGTCCACCAGCGGCGCCATCATTTCCGGCGCCAGCGGGGGCGCGCCCATGGTCACCTGCGGCCAGAATGCCACCGACTTGACCTGGCCGTGCAGCAGGGTCGCTGCAAACAGCGGATCGCCCGCTTTCAGCCTGCCATCGGCCTGGGCCGCGCGGATCCAGGTCGTCACCCCTTCCTCGCGCTCATTGATGCGGGCGATGATCGGACGGGCCCGGTCTGGCGCCACCACCGCTTCGGCAATCGCCACCCGCGCCAGGTCGAGGAAATTTTTGTCGGCCAACATCGCGACCTTCAGCCGCATCATCGCCAGCAACTGTTCGCGCAGCGGCACTTCGCTGCGGTAGGGCAGGTCCAGCGCGGCCGAACTGCTGTGAAACAGCTGCATCAGGGTTTCCGCGAACAGCTCGTCCTTGCTCGGGAAGTGGTTGTACACCGTGCGCTTGGACACGCCCGCGATGGCGGCGATCTTGTCCATGCTGGTGGCCTCGAAGCCGAACTGCCGAAACTGGTCGGCGGCCGCATCCAGGATGGCAAGGCGTTTACGGTCGGTCAGGCGTTGGGGAGCGTTCATACGTATATTTTACACCCGGTAGTTTACTTTTCTAAAAAATGAAACTACACTGTGTAGTGTACATTCTAGACAGGCAAGCCATGCAACGCCTCATTCTCAGCATTTTTTTACTTGGGATCATTTCCACCATGACATATTCCACACTCGCCGCCGATGGTGTCCAGCCCCATGTTTCGCCGCAATATGTCGATGGGAAATTCCGCAACCCGGTAAAAATGAAGGAGCTCAGTTTTGGCGAGCAACTCAAACTGATGTGGACTTTCGCCACCGGAAAAAATCCGGACACTGTCCCGACCGGGTCCATTCCAGTGCAAGTACTCACTCGCGCCCAAGTGATGGCTGCGCCAAACAATACCCTGTTCCGCCTCGGCCATTCGACACTGCTGCTGAAGATCCATAACGAGTTTTTCCTGACCGATCCGGTGTTTTCGGAGCGCGCGTCGCCGGTCCAGTGGGCTGGTCCTGCCCGCTTCCACAAGAGTCCGATCAGCATCGAAGACCTGCCCCCCATCAAGGCGGTGATCCTGTCGCACGATCATTACGACCATCTCGATCATGCGTCCATCCTCAAGCTGGCGGCCAAGACGGAGCGCTTCCTGACCCCGCTCGGCGTCGGTGACAGGCTGATCAAATGGGGTGTGGGCGCGGCCAAAATCGAGCAGCTTGACTGGTGGGAAACGACGGAGGTGCGCGGCGTGAAGTTCATTGCAACCCCGGCCCAGCACTTTTCCGGCCGCAGCCTGAGTGACCGCAACTCGACCTTGTGGGCTTCCTGGGTGATCCAGTACGAAGATCTGAACGTCTTCTTCAGCGGCGACACCGGGTACTTCGACGGTTTCAAGCAGATTGGCGAGAAATAT